>NZ_BAAAVT010000010.1:0-160902 GCF_039534665.1 Nesterenkonia aethiopica
TATTCTCTGTTGTCAATTTTCGCTTTCCGGATCGCTCCGAAGCAACTTTTCTATCCTAGAACATCTCGTTTCCGGCTGTCAAACCCGGTCCCGAGCCACCCTCCGGACAGCAACTTCTCTATCCTACCCTATCCGTCTGACCCGTGCAAACTCGGTGTCTCACCGAATTCTCTGGGCCATCCTCAAGGATGAGCGTCAAGAAGCCCTGTGACGTGACCGCCACAGTGTGCTCTGCACCGGGTTTCTGCCTTTCGGCTGTCTTCCCTGTGCCCTGAGCACGAGTAGAAACTTTACACAGCACCTCGCCCCCGCGCAAACCGGATCGGGGGTGATGTGCGTCTCAGACGAGAGCAGCCGCGGCGCCGGCGTCCGAAGGGACGTCCGGGCCGCGGCTGCCGTGCCGGTCTGGGTCTCGGTGATCAGTCGCCGTTCCGGCGCACGATGGCCAGATTCTTCTTGCCGCGACGCACCACCAGGTACCGGCCATGGAGCCAGAGCTCTGAACCGGCCGGGGTCTCGCCGTCGTCGACCTTGGTGTTGTTCACGTAGGCGCCGCCGTCCTTGACGGTGCGCCGTGCCTCGGACTTCGAGCTGACCAGACCGGTGGAGACCAGCGCCTCCACCACGGAGGCTGACTGCGGGTCGAGGTCTGCGACCGGCAGCTCAGCGGAGGCCGCGCGCAGGGTCGGTTCGTCGATCTCGGCGATCTCCCCCTTGCCGAAGAGCGCCTCAGAGGCGGCGATGACCTTTCGGGTCGCCTCCTCCCCATGGACCAGCGTGGTCACATCCCATGCCAGAGTCCGCTGCGCCTCCCGGGAGAAGGGGCGCTCCTCCACCTCGCGAGCCAGGGCGTCGATCTCTTCCCGACTGCGGAAGGTGAACACCTTCAGCCGCTCGATCACATCGGCGTCGGCCTGGTTGAGCCAGAACTGGTAGAAGGTGTACGGCGAGCACAGCTCGGCGTCGAGCCAGATCGCGTTGCCCTCCGACTTGCCGAACTTGGTGCCGTCCGAGTTCGTGATCAGCGGCGTGCCGAGGGCGTGCACCTGGGCATTCTCCACCCGCCGGACAAGCTCCGTTCCAGCGGTGATGTTCCCCCACTGGTCGGAACCCCCGAACTGGAGCGTGCAGTCGTACTCGCGGTACAGCTGCAGGTAGTCCAGACCCTGGAGGATCTGGTAGCTGAACTCCGTGTAGGAGATCCCCTCATCAGAGTTCAGCCGCTTGGCCACCAGGTCCTTCTTGATCATGGTGCCCACACGGAAGTACTTGCCGATGTCCCGCAGGAACTCGATGGCGCTGATCCCCTGAGTCCAGTCCAGGTTGTTCACCATCTGCGCAGCGTTCTCCCCCTCGAAGGAGATGTAGGGGCGCACCTGGTCCTGGATGCTTCGCACCCAGCCGGCCACGGTCTCCGGAGTGTTGAGCACCCGCTCCCCCGACTCGCGGGGGTCGCCGATGAGGCCGGTGGAGCCGCCGACGAGCGCCAGGGGCCGATGACCGGCCAGCTGGATGCGTCGCATCGTGAGCAGCTGCACCAGGTGACCCAGGTGCAGAGAAGCCGCCGTCGGATCGAATCCGCAGTAATAGGTGATGGGGTCCCCCGCGAGGGCCTCCTCCAGTGCAGACTCCTCCGTCGACACGTGCACCAGGCCGCGCCACTTCAGCTCCTGCCAGATGTTCTCGAAGCTGTCATCGTTGCGCTGGGTCTCCAGCGCCGCTGGGTTCTCCACGAGGTTCTTCTCCATCACAACTCGTACGGTAGCAGTGTCGGGCCCTGGTCCGGGGCCCGGTGTCGTCTCACCGCGCGTCGAACCCCGCCGGGAGCTCGCCCGAGTGCACGACGTGCAGCGACTGGGTGGGACGGGTGAGCGCCACATACAGGCTGCCGATCCTGCCCGCGGCCTCCTCGCGCAGCTCGGCGGGCTCGACCACCACCACGGCGTCGAACTCCAGACCCTTGGCGTCATCGGCGGTGAGGACCACGATGTCCTGGCTCAGTGAGCCCGCGCCGTCGCCGACCCGTTCGCCGAAGCGTTCCCGCAGGGCGCGCCGGGCGGACGCGTGGAGCCGCTCCGGGACGATGGCCGCCACCAGGCCGTCTCCGACCTTGCCGAACTCGGCGTCGACGGCCTCCACCACCGCCGGCACCACGGCATCGTCCGCCACCTGGTCCACTGCGGGAGCATGGTCGCCCTCGCGGACCGTGCGCAGCGAGGTGATGTCCAGTCCTTCGGAGCGGGCCACGGCCTCGGCCAGATCCACGATCCGGCGCGGGGTCCGGTAGTTGACCGTGAGCTCCTCGACGCGCATCCGCTCGCCGACGAAAGGCTCCATGGCGGCCTGCCAACTCGTCGCCGCCGACGCCGAGGAACCCTGGGCGATGTCGCCGACCACGGTGAAGGATTTCAGGGGGCACCGCCGCATGAGCACATGCCACTGCATGGGTGAGAGCTCCTGGGCCTCATCGACCACGACATGGCCGTAGGTCCAGGTGCGGTCCACCTGGGCGCGCTCAGCAGCACTGAGGCGGGCGGCGGTCTCCTCGTTGAGGCTCACCACGTCCTCCGCGCTCAGGAAGCCTTCGATGCCCATCTCGGCCATCGCGGGGGTGGCGTTCTCCACGGCCTTGCGGGCGTCCTCGAGCTGCCGCTCCCGGGCGGCCTTCTGCCGAGCCTCCTCCCGTCCGGCGGACTCGTCGAGGTAGCCCAGCAGCTCGGCGGCCTCGTCGAGCAGCGGGACGTCGGCGACGGTGAACGGCTCCCCGGGTTCCCGCCGCAGCAGGTCCCGCTCGGTCCGGGTCAGCATCGGTGCGGCCGCCTCCAGATAGGCCGGCCGGCTCCACAGGTCCTCCAGCAGATTCTGCGGCGTCCGCGGCAGCCAGCAGAGGTTCAGCAGCACGCGCACGTCGCGGGCGGTGCGGACGTCCTCCACCAGATAGGAGCGGTCCGCCTCGTTGCCCTCGGACCGCTTGGCCAGGATGCGCTCGAGCTTCTCCGCGATGTCCTTCACCACGACCTTCACGAAGGTCGTCCGCGCCTCGTTGTAGGGCTTGCCGGTAGCCCGGGCCCGTTCCCGGGCGCGGTTGATCATCGCCGGGGTGACCGAGACCTTGACGCCGTCGACGTCCACCTCTCGCGGCTCCGCGATGGTGCGTTGACGCTGGGCCACGGCCGCACCGATGACCTCCGCCATCTGCAGCCGCCCCTTGATCTCAGCGACCCGGGAGTCCTGCTCCTCGACGCCGCGCACCCCGGGGTACAGCTCAGCCACCGACGACATCACCACGCCGGTCTCCCCCAGCGAGGGCAGGACACGGTCGATGTAGGACATGAAGGTGGAGTTCGGCCCCACGATCAGCACCCCGGCGGACTTCAGCCGCTCCCGATGGCTGTACAGCAGATAGGCGGCCCGATGGAGGGCCACCGCGGTCTTCCCCGTCCCCGGCCCACCCTGGACCACCAGGACTCCCGGCAGGTCCGAGCGGATCACCCGGTCCTGCTCCGCCTGGATGGTGGCGACGATGTCGCCCATCTGACCGGTGCGCCGGGCGTTGAGCGCCGCGAGCAGAGCCCCGTCCCCGTGGTTCTCCGCCGTCTCCTCGAGCAGGTCCGGGTCCAGGACCTCATCCTCCACGCCCTGGACGTCCCGACGCCGCAGCATCAGGTGCCGGCGTCGTCGCACGCCCTGCCGATCGAAGGCGGTGGCCTGGTAGAAGACACCGGACTCCGGGGCTCGCCAATCCAGCATGAGCCGCTGCCGCTCGGCGGTGGTCAGCCCGATGCGGCCGATGTACCGACAGTCGCCGCCGTCGAGATCCAGGCGCCCGAAGACGAGCCGATCGTCCACGGCGTTGAGCTGAGCCAGCCGATCCTCATACATGGTGGCGAAGGCGTCGCGCTCCGAGACGTTCTGCATGGTGCCCACCGCCCCGGTGCTGCGCACCTCGGAGAGCTGGGTCTCCTTCTCCTCGCGGAGCTCGTCGAGCCTGCGGTACAGCAGGCCCACGTACTCCCGCTCCTCCTCGACGCCGGCGTCGAGCGCCGGGACGGGGACCTCACCGACGGTGGGCATGTCTCCGGAGGGCCCTCCGGAACGGCCGTTGCGCGCGGCCGGACGATCCGGGATGACCTCGGATGCGCTCGAGCTGGTCGTGTCACTCATCAAGCAGTACGGCTCTCATGTCTGAAACAGATGACCACCTATCCTACCCGCAAGAGGGTGAACAGGACATGACGGCGTCGCCGTCAGCTCTGCCGACGCTCCAGCACCTCCCGAGCGGGCACATCCCGACCCGGCCGGTAGGCCGAGACACCGGCTTCACCGGCCAGCCAGCAGCGCCAGGGGAACTCCGGGCCTCCGCCGACACCGGAGACGCCCACCCGCGGGCCCCAGAGCCTCTCGCCGACCGGCTCCCCGGGCGGCGAGAGGAGGAAAGCGACGTCTTCGGGGTCCGGATCCGCAGGCTGCGGCGCCTCGGGCGGCACCAGTGTCACCGGCGCGGCGTCCATGGTGAGCGTGATGCCCAGCCCTTGACCCAGACGCCCGGGCCCCGAGAGCAGCTTCACCCCGGTGTCCCGCCCCCGGCGCTCGACTGCGAGGCCGCGTCCGGCGAGCACCTCGCCGGCGCGCAGCAGCACTCCCCCGGCCGTGCCCTCGGGTCCGCAGGCCAGGTTCAGACAGCGATGGATCCCGTAGTTCAGGTAGACGTAGGTGCGCCGCGGAGGCCCGAACAGGGAGTCATTGCGGGCCGTGCGGCCGCGGAAGCTGTGCGCTCCGGGGTCCTCGCCCTGGTCACCGTAGGCCTCGACCTCAGTCAGCCGGACGGTGACAGCACCCTGTACGGTCACCACGGTCAGGCGGCAGCCCAGCAGGGCCGGAGCGAGCGCCGTGGCGTGCCCGTCGAAGAGCGTGTCAAGCTGATGAAGGTCCACGGCCGACCATTCTTCCATCCCGGACCTGCGGGACTCACTGTGCTCACAGATTCGGTGCGGTGCGCCAGTCCGGGAAGGGATCGGGGAAGGTGGACCAGGCCATGGGACCGGCCGCGAGCTCGTCGTCGTCCAGAGCCGCCTCGTCCAGGGCCGCGGTGAGCCTCCGGGTGTCCAGACCGAGCCCGACGACGGCGACGTCCTGCCCGAAGGCCAGCACTTCGTCCTCCTCCCGCATCTGGTGGTCGAAGCTCACCGGTTCCAGGGCGAATCCGGCCCCCACATGGTCCCACTGGGCGGTGACATGTGGCCGGGTCGCCAGTCGGCAGAACCCGGCGGAGCGCAGCACCTGCCCGGCGCCGCGTTCGAAGAAGAAGGTCTCCAGGACTGCATGCAGCCGGCCCGGGTGGAAAGGTCGCAGCTGGTCGTACCGCATCACCGTGACGTCCTCGGTGGTCACCTCCGGGGCGAAGTCCCCGTTGAGCTGGCAGATCCACCCGGCCCTCGTCTGCTCCTGGGAGTACTCCGTGCTCCGCCGAGGCCATCCGTCCGAGACGCCACCGTCGCGTCGCACCGTGGCCCGCGGACTCAGCGCGCTCAGCAGCGCCTCGAGCGTGCGGAGCCGGTGAGCCGGAAGGCCGGAGGTGTTGACCAGCACGATGTCCGAGGCGTATTCGATCTGCTGGACCATCAGTTCCGCCCGGGCCGCGTGGTGGGCCCCGTCCTGCAGCGGCACGAAGTCCTCCGTCTCCAGATCGTCGAGCAGATGCGCGGCGTCCACCACGCAGACCACGGCGGAGAGCCGAGTGGCCATGGTGGGGTCGGCCAGAAGGCCGATGATCTCCATAGCCGGCGTCTCCAGCGGGTGCTCGACCACCAGGCCCTGCGCCGCACGCATCCGGCCCAGGAGCGTCACCGCCTGATCGAGCACCTCCGGCTCGGCGCGCATCCTGCGCGCAGGCAGCAGCACCCGGTTCTCGGCGCGGGCCAGGCGCGCCGCGAGCTCCTGCCGCTCCGGTGCGCAGGCTCCGACGACGGCGACGACGTCCACCCGCCCTCCGATGCTCGCTCCCTGCGGCTCGTCCTCCGGCGTGATCTCCATTCGCGTCCTTCCAGGGTTGAAGCGTATGATCACTGCTAATGCTACTCATTATCACTAGGAGGATGCCATGAAGGTCCGCAAGTCCCTGCGCTCGCTGAAGAACAAGCCCGGCTCCCAGGTGGTGCGCCGCCGCGGCAAGACCTACGTCATCAACAAGAAGAACCCCCGCCTCAAGGCCCGCCAGGGCTGACAGCATGCCCGGGTCCCAGCTCGACGAGTACGAGCTCATCGGTGAGCTCCATGATCTCTTCCTGAGCGAGGAGACGTGGAGCCCCATCAGGCCTGTTCTCCAGGCGCTCTTCGGAGAGCTGGGAGACAGCGCCGTGGTGATGGACATCGGCGCCGGCACGGGACTGGGAGTCGACGCCCTGGCCCGGGTGTTCGACGGCCGCATCACCGCCGTCGAGCCTTCGGCCATGATGCGGGCCGGCCTGCTGACCAGGATCTCGACCGACGAGGACCTGGCCGGGCGCGTCCGCATCATCGCCGAACCTGCACCCGCGGCCTTCGCCCAGCTCACCGGGCCCATCGACGGCTTCCTCTGCACGCATATGCTGGGCCACCTCAGCAGCCACCAGCGCCGGGAGATGTTCGCGCAGCTGGAACAGCGTATGGCGCCCGGAGCGTCCGGACTCGTCACCGCCGACCGGCACCTCGCACCGCCGTCGGGTCAGTCCGTGGAGCAGCATCGGCGCCTCGGCGGACTGGACTACGTGGCGCGCTTCCTCCCCCAGCCGGACGGCCTAGTGCAGCGCTACGAGGTCCGCGACGGCGGCACGGTGCTGCGCAGCGTGGAGGCTGCGAGCCGATGGCAGCCCGTCACACAGGCCGCGCTCGCCGCGGAGGCGGCGCCGGCCGGCTTCGAGCTGGTGAGCCGGGGCGACGGGCTCGCCACCCTCAGAAGGAGCCCGTTCAGAACGCCCCCGCGTACCGCTCAGCCCACCGGGCGACGTCATTGATGTAGGGCACTGAGCGGTTGTAGGCCCCCACCGCGGTGGCGAAACCCTCATCCTGCGTCAGCGGCCCACCACGCTCACACAGATAGACCGCGGCAGTCAGCGCGGCGTCATCGATGTTCTGCGGGTCCGGGCCCACTTCGCGTGCCCCGGCAGAGCCGTCCTGAGCGTAGAGCCCCCAGGTGGTCGGGATGAACTGCATCGGTCCGACGGCTCTGTCCCACTCATCGTCGCCGTCGAGCTCGCCGCCGTCGGTGTCCCGGATCTCCGCCACACCCTCACCGCCGTCCAGGGCGATGCCGATGATCGGCGGTGAGGCCGTGCCGTCTTCCTCCAGGCTCGAGCCTGCGTAGGTGCCGTGCAGGGACTCCACCTGCCCGATCCCCGCCAGGGTGTTCCAGCCCAGACCGCATCCGGGCCTCTCGGCACGCTGCCGCAGGGCGGCACCCGCATAGGCCTCCAGCGCGCGCGGCGGAATCTCCACCGACTCGGCCGTCGCGGCGACCCAGTCCGGGTCGGCGATCTCGCGCACGGGAAGATCCGCCAGCGAGGCCGCCTCACGCGCCTGCGCGGAGAACGGGGCCTGCCGCTGGACCGGAGCCTCCGGCAGCTCGGCGGACGTCTGATCGTCAGGCTCCTCCGGAGCTCCCCCGCAGGAGGTCAGGAGGACGACGACGCAGGCGGCCGCCCCGAGGAGTCGGGGCCGCCGCCTGCGCTGCGTCGTGGGATCTGAGATCGAGCGTCCGGAGGCCATCTCAGTCATCTGCGTCGCGCCGACCGCCGATGCTCAGCCTCCCAGCGCCGCGCGGCGCCGTGCCGACTCGGCGGCGGGCGCCTCGAGCTGCTCGGCGACCCGCACGGGAGCGGTGCCGCCGACGGCGTCACGGGAGGCCAGGGAGCCCTCCACGCTGAGCACGTGACGCACCTCGGGCGTGAGAGCCGAGTGGATGGCGGCCAGCTCCTCATCGGTGAGCTCGTGCAGCTCCTTGACGGGCGCATGCTGCTCACAGGCCCGCACACATTCTCCGGCCACCTCATGGGCCACCCGGAACGGCACACCCTGCCGGACCAGCCACTCCGCGACGTCCGTGGCCAGGGAGAACCCCTGCGGGGCCAACTCGGCGAGTCGCTCGGGGTGGAACTCGAGCGTGGCGATCATCCCGGAGACCGCCGGAAGGAGCAGCTCGAGGGTGTCGACGGCGTCGAAGGCCGGCTCCTTGTCCTCCTGCAGGTCCCGGTTGTAGGCCAGCGGCAGCGCCTTGAGCGTCGCCAGCAGACCGGTGAGGTCACCGATGAGCCGGCCGGCCTTGCCGCGGGCCAGCTCCGCGATGTCCGGGTTCTTCTTCTGCGGCATGATCGAGCTGCCCGTGGAGTACGCGTCGTCGAGCGTGACGAAGCCGAACTCCTTGGTGGCCCAAAAGATGACCTCCTCGCTGATCCGGGAGAGGTCCACCCCGATCATCGCGGTCACCCAGGTGAACTCCGCCACCAGGTCCCGCGAGGCGGTCCCGTCGATGGAGTTCTCCGTCGGCCCGTCGAAGCCCAGCTCGGCGGCCACCTGCGCCGGGTCCAGACCCAGCGAGGAGCCGGCCAGCGCTCCGGAGCCGTACGGCGAACGCGCCAGACGACGGTCCAGGTCCGCCAGACGGTCGACGTCGCGCAGCAGCGGCCACGCATGGGCGAGCAGATGATGGGCCAGCAGCACCGGCTGCGCATGCTGCAGATGGGTGCGGCCCGGCATCGGCGCCGTCGGGTGCCGCCGCGCCTGGGAGACCAGGGCCTCGACGACGTCGAGGACGCCGGATGAGATGACCGCGACCTGATCCCGCAGGTACATGCGCACCATCGTGGCGATCTGATCGTTCCTCGACCGTCCGGCGCGCAGCTTGCCGCCGAGTTCCTGGCCCGCCCGCTCCAGCAGCCCGCGCTCCAGCGCCCCGTGGACGTCCTCGTCGGACTCCGCGGGGGTGAAGGCCCCGGAGCGGACGTCCTCGGCGAGGGCGTCCAGCGCCGAGAGCATCCCCTCCAGCTCGGACTCGGTCAGCAGCCCCGCCCGGTGCAGCACTCGGGCGTGCGCCCGGGATCCGGCGATGTCATAGGGGGCGAGCTTCCAGTCGAAATGCGTGGACTTGCTCAGCGCCGCCATCACATCGGCCGGCCCGGAGGCGAAGCGCCCACCCCACAGGGAGCCCTCGTTGGTGCCGTGCGTCTGGCTGGTCGACTCCGTTCCCATGCCGGCTGCGCTCACTTCTCGACGCCGGCGCCGGAGAGGTCGGGCTTGCCGTGGATCCGCTCCTCGCGCTGCGAGGCCGTCCGGGCGGACAGCCCGAAGATGTCGATGAATCCGGGCGCTGACGACTGATCGAAGGAGTCGCCTTCGTCGTAGGTGGCGAGGTTGAAGTCGTACAGGGAGGTCTCGGAGCGCCGGCCCTGCACCGTGGCGCGGCCGCCGTGGAGCTCCAGGCGGATCTCCCCGGAGACGTACTTCTGGGTCTCGTCGATGAAGACGTCGAGGTTGTTCTTCAACGGCGAGAACCACTGGCCGTCATAGACCAGCTCGGTCCACCGCTGATCGACCGTCTTCTTGAACCGCGCCTGCTCGCGCTCCAGGGTGATGTTCTCCAGCTCCCGGTGGGCGGCCATCAGGGCCATCGCGCCCGGCGCCTCATAGATCTCCCTCGACTTGATGCCCACCAGCCGGTCCTCCACGATGTCGATCCGCCCGATGCCCTGGGCGCCGGCGCGGCGGTTGAGCTCCTCGATGGTCTCCAGCGGCGTCACGCTGCGTCCGTCGAGGGCCACCGGCACGCCCTGATCGAAGGTGATGGTCACGACGTCGGCCGCCGGCGGGAAGGCCGGGTCCTCGGTGTAGTCGTAGACGTCCTTGGTGGGGCCGTTCCAGATGTCCTCCAGGAAGCCCGTCTCCACGGCCCGTCCCCAGACGTTCTGGTCGATGGAGAAGGGGTTCTTCTTCGTGGTCTCGATCGGCAGGTCGTTCTTCTCCGCGTACTCGATGGCCTTCTCCCGGGTCAGGGCGAGGTCGCGGACTGGGGCGATGCACTTCAGCTCCGGGCCGAGCGTCTGGATGGAGACCTCGAAGCGCACCTGGTCGTTCCCCTTGCCGGTGCAGCCGTGGGCGACAGTGGAGGCCCCGAACTGCTGAGCGGCGGCGACGAGGTGCTTCGAGATCACCGGTCGCGAGATGGCCGAGACCAGCGGGTAGGCGTCCATGTACAGCCCGTTGGCCTTCAGCGTGGGCATGCAGTACTGCTCGGCGAACTCGTCGCGAGCGTCGGCCACGTAGGCCTCGACGGCGCCGCAGTCCAGGGCGCGCTGGCGGACGGTCTCCAGGGACTCTCCGCCCTGTCCGACGTCGACGGCGACGGCGACGACCTCGGAGCCGGTCGCCTCGGCGATCCAGCCGATGGCCACTGAGGTGTCGAGGCCGCCCGAGTAGGCGAGAACGATGCGATCGGTCACGGGTCCAGCTCCTTGCATGTCGTCCCTGGGCGGCCAGGGAGGTGTGGTGGTCGGCTCACCGAGGAGTCTACATAAATATTCAGTCCATTGCATACTCACGCAGTGGGGCTCGGGGAACCGCCGTCTCCCTGGCAGGCTATCGCCTCAGGACGCCGTCGTCAGCGGCTCCGCGACACCGAGCCTCCGACTCCGACGACGATCCCTGCGACGACGCCGGCGCATCCACCAGGACACCGCCGCCAGATGCGGGAACTCCAGCAGCATGCCGAGCACGATCACCGCAGTCACCACGGGATCCTCGCCCAGCACCAGGGCCGTGACGGCCAGCATCAGCGGCGCATTCCGAGCCGCCGTCGTGAAGATGATCAGGATCAGATCCGGCTCGGCCAACGCGGCACGCCGCGACACGGCCACAGCGAGCCCCATGCTGAGCGCGAAGAACAGGGCGACCACGATCAGCACCTGGACGAAGACCCACGGCGCCAGGACCGCCTCCGACGCCCCGGCGGCGAAGAGCACCAGGATCAGCGCGGCGATGACCCAGGGCAGGGCCGCGCCTCCGGCCCGCTGAACGGCGGCGAGCGCGTCACGGCCGGCCGCCCGACCGACCAGCAGGCGCACCAGCACCGCCGCTGCGGCCGGAATCAGCAGGCCTTCTGTGACAGCCGGCCACAGCGCCTCCATCACTCCAGGGAGGCTGCGCCCGGTGACCAGCGAGATCCACACCGGGTAGAGGAGCAGCTGCAGCACCAGGGAGACCGGGATCAGCGCCGCCCCCAGCACAGCGTTCCCACCGGCCACCCGGGTGAATCCGAGGAACCAGTCCGTGCAGGGGAACAGCAGATAGATCAGCAGCCCCAGACGCACGGCCTCGCTGTCGGGAACCAGCAGCGTCACTAGCCCCAGGGCGGCCGCCGGCAGCACGAGCATGTTGAGCACCAGCGCCACGACGGCGGCGCGGCGCGAGCGCAGCAGCTCCCGCGCCCCACCGACTCGCAGCTCCAGGAACACGAGCCCGAGCAGCAGCATGATCAGCGGATCCGTCGCATGCTCCGCCCAGGCGGCGTCCGAGACAGTCAGTCCCAGCAGCAGGCCGACGACGATCGCCAGCAGGAACAGCCAAGGCGGCGAAGGAGTCAGCACGCGCATTCGGCCCCGCAGGACTCGACGTCCTCGGCGAGCATGCCGGCCTGACGCCAGGCCTCGAGCGCCGTGCAGTCCTTCCCGAAGGACTCGCCGACCACGCGGGCGACATGGGCGAAGCGCTGCCGGAACTTGTAGACGAAGCAGAAGCGCTGCGACCCGTGACGCAGCGCCGCTCCGGCGAGGAAGAGCCCGGGGGCTCGGGTGGACTGATCGTCGGCGTCCACCAGGGGCCAGCCGTCCTCCCTGCGGTCGAACAGATGCGCCGCGGGTCCGAGACCAGGCCCGAACCCGGTGCCCGCCAAAGGTGCCGAGTCGGCCTCCAGCACGGTGCCGTCACTGAGAGAGACCGACCAGCGGTCTCCGTCGCGGGCCACCGACGAGGCATGCCGAGCCAGCAGGCGGAGCCTGCCGGTCTGCTGGGCGCGAGCCAGCCGCATCCTGGTGCGCGGCGCCAGGCGGAAGGACGGATCGGACCCTTCGCCGGCGTCCCAGGGATGGTCGGCATCGAGCACAGTGACCTCCGCGCCGGCCTCGACATGGTGGCAGGCGACGTCGAGGCCGGACTCGTAGCCGCCGAGCACCACGAGGCGACCCTGCCGCGGCCCCCAGGCCTCGTGGCGGGAGGTGTGGACCAGCGCGCCCTTCCCCGCCATCTGTGGCACGGCGGGGTCTTGGAACTCCCCGCCGGCCCAGACCACCGTCCGCGCTGGGATGGGCCCGTGCGGGGTGGTGGCGACGAAGCCGCCGTCGTCCTGCCGCAGCGAGGTGACCTCACACTCCGGGGCGACCGGCACCTCGAAGACCCGGGCGACACCGCGCAGGTACTTCGCGTAGCCGCGCCCGTCGGGATAGTCCACACCGAGGCTGAAGGCGGGAGAGGTCTCCGGGTGCACGGAGTTCAGGTCCGTGGACCCGTAGCCGTTGCCGGTGAAGGACGGGGTGAGGAATCGCTGCTCCTGCGGCCATCGCCGGAAGGTCTCGCCGATCTGGCCGCGGTCGACGACGCCGACGGTCAGTCCGTCGACGGCGTCGAGGGCGAGGGCGCACCCGATGCCGGCGGGGCCCGCCCCGACCACGAGGGTGTCGAGGGCCTGCGCTGGAGAGGGGGTCATGGAGCGACCTTCCTAGTTATTGAGAATCACTTTCAATAACCCAGCATACGCGACGGCGTCGATGACCTCGGACGACATGACACGCCGCCGTCGCCGGCTCGGCCTCCGATACACTCGGGGCCATGCCACACGACTCCTCCCCCGCCGCCGGACAGCCCCAGGACACCGGCGACGTCCCCGAGCTGACCGACGAACAGCTGGAGTTCCTCAACTCCATGTTCGACCTCGCGCGGCAGGGCCGTGGCGAAGAGCTGCTGGGCCTCATCGACCAGGGGATCCCGGTCAACCTGGCCAACGCCAAGGGCGACACGCTGCTGATCCTGGCCACCTACAACAACCACGTCTCCCTGGTGAAGGGCCTGCTCGACCGGGACGCCGACGTCGACCGGCTCAACGACCGCGGCCAGTCCGCCCTGACCTGTGCGGTGTTCCTGCAGAACGAGGAGACGGTGCGCCTGCTCCTCGACGCCGGCGCGGACCCCCGCCACGAGGGCCAGAACGCCTATGCGGCCATCGAGATGTTCGGCCTCGACGCGATGCGTGCTGTGCTCGACGAGCACCAGGGGAACCGCTCCGGCCGGTGACGAGGCCCCGTCATCCCACGGGAGCCCCGCCGATCCAGACACCGGCCACATCCGCCGCTGAGCCCAGCGAGAAGATCTTCGCCACCACATCCTGCGCATCACGGGCGTAAGGCAGGACCTGCTCCAGCGTCCCGCCCGTCTGGGGCCGCACCAGCACCGCGTCGAACTGACGTCCCACCGACAGATCCCCGATCTCCTCGGCCAGTCCCAGCACCTGAGCGCCGGAACGTGTCGCCAGATGCAGCAGGTCCGAGGGGCGCAGGTCCAAGCCCTCAGCACCGAGCAGACGCTGCCCGAAATAGGCCTGCAGGCCTTCCGCCACCAGGAAGAACCCCGCCCCGGCGCCGACATCGGTGCCCAGCGCGACCGGCACGCCCGCGTCCCGATGGCGCCGCCAGGGGAACAGCCCGCTGCCGAGGGAGAAGTTCGACGTCGGGCAGTGGGCCACCGCTGCACCCCGCTCCCCCAGGATGACCAGCTCCTCCTCCGTGGGATGCACATCATGGGCCAGCACCGCACGTGAGCTCAGCAGCCCGGCCCGGTCATAGGTGTCCACGTAGTCCCGGGCCTCTGGAAACAGCTCGCGCACGGCGGCGATCTCCGCCGGGTTCTCATTGACATGCGAGGTGAACCAGAGACCCTCGTCGCCCGGCCCCGTGCCCGCTCCCGCGGCGAGCAGCTCACCGCACGACCGCAGCATCTCCTGGCTCGCCGAGAGCGAGAACCGCGGAGTGACCGCATAGCGCAGCCGTCCTCGGCCATGCCATCGCCCCGCCAGGGTCCGGCCGGCCTCCAGAGCCCGCTCCGGGGTGACCAGCAGGCTCTCCGGGAGGAGGCGGTCGCTGACCACCAGGCCGGAGGTCATCCGCAGTCCGATCCGCTCCGCCTGCGTGAAGAGCACGTCCATCGCCGCCGGGAAGTGGGAGCCGAAGACCAGCGCCGACGTCGTCCCGGACCGCACCACGGAGGAGAGGAAGTCCTCGGCCACCGCCTGGGCATGCGTCGCCTCGGCCAACCTCTCCTCCTCGGGCAGCGCGCACTGGTCGAGCCACTCCAACAAGGGCATCCCGAGCCCGCCGATGACGCGGATCTGGGGGAAGTGGACGTGGGTGTCCACCAGGCCGGGCAGCAGAACGCCGTCGCGAAGATCCACGACTTCGTGACCGGGATGGCCGGCGACGGCGGCGTCGAGCCCGGTCCGGGCGACGATCACCCCGTCCTCGACGACCAGGGCGCAGTCGTGGTCCGCCCGCAACGCGTCAGGGTCTCCCAGCTCCCCTGGAGTGTCCAACACCTGCGCCCGATAGATCGTCATGCGCTCGCTCCCCCAGGAGCTCCGACGGACCCACGGCGCAGATAGTCCGCCACGACGCTGACCGCGATGCTCACCGGGTCCTTGCCGGGCACCTCAGAGAGCCCGATGGGGCAGGTGATGCGGTCGAGGTGCTCCTCGGGGTGCCCGCTCTCCTGCAGCCGACGACGGAACCGGGCCCATTTCGCCCGTGACCCGATGAGCCCCGCGTAGCCGAGATCCTCCCGCCCCAGGGCGGCCTCACACAGGAACAGGTCCTCGGCGTGGTCATGGGTCATGATCAGCACGTGGGCCCCCGCGGGCAGCTGCGCCATCACCGTCTCCGGGGCCGGGGCGTGGTGGACCTCCACCTGGGCCCGAGACTCCGTCAGGTCCAGGGCGCGGGCCCGGCCCGCCTGTTCCTCGCGGCTGTCCACCAGGTGCAGGGTCACGGACAGGCGAGAGAACATCCGCGCCGTCTCCAGGCCTACGTGGCCGACGCCGAAGATCGCCACGACCGGCAGCGCACCGATCCGTTCGAAGAGCAGCGAGACCTGCCCCCCGCAGCACTGACGACCGTGGACGGCAGGCGCATGCTCGGTCAGGGACAGCTCCAGGACCTGGGGGCTCTCCGACCCCGGGGCCAGCAGGGATCGGGCATGCTCGATGGCGGTCTGCTCGAGGTTCCCTCCCCCGATGCTGTCCCAGGAGCCGTCCGCGACGACGACCATCTTGGCCCCCGCCTCCCGCGGGGCGTGACCGCGGGTGCTCAGCACGGTGACGAGCACGCCCGCCCGGCCCCGAGCCCGCAGCCGGCCCAGCGCCTCATGCCAGTCACCCGTCAGCTCCACCGTCAGCCGCCGCTCACCGGCTCTGCGGCCTCATCCCGCGCCGCCTCGTCCCCTGCCGCCTCCCGGGCACGCCGCAGCGCCCAGAACACCGCCTCCGGGGTGGCCGGACTGGGCAGCTCCACCGAGGATCCACCGGGGCCGAAGGCGGCCACCGCGGCCCGCAGCGCCTCCCGGACGCTGAAGGCCAGCATGAGGGGAGGCTCCCCCACCGCCTTGGATCCGTACACCACCCCGGGCTCGGTGGCGCGCTCGTAGAGATGCACCGTGAAGTCCTCCGGCATCTCCGAGAAGCTGGGGAGCTTATAGGTGCTCGCCGCCTGGGAGAGCACCCGGCCGCGTCCCGGCGAGTCGCCTTCGTCCCAGCGGAGGTCCTCCAGGGTCAGCCACCCGACGCCCTGGACGAAGCCGCCCTCGATCTGGCCCACATCGATCAGCGGGGACAGCGAGTCGCCGACGTCGTGGAGGATGTCGGTGCGGAGCAGCCGGTGGGCTCCGGTGAAGCCGTCCACCTCGACCTCGCTGACGGCCGCACCGTAGGCGAAGTACTTGAACGGTTCGCCTCGCATCGCCACCGGGTCCCAGTGGATGCCCTCGGTGCGGTGGTAGCCGGCGGCGAAGAGCTGGACCCGCTGCAGATAGGCGTCCCGCACGACGTCGGCGAAACTCACCGGCTCGGTCCCCAGCCCCCGAACCTCGCCGTCGGAGAATCGGACGTCATGGGAGTGGACCCCGAGCCGCCGAGAGGCAACCTCCGCCAGACTCTGGCGAATCTGCTCGCAGGCGTTCCTCACGGCTCCGCCGTTGAGGTCCGCGCCCGAGCTGGCCGCCGTGGCGGAGGTGTTGGGCACCTTGTCCGTGCGGGTCGGGGCCAGACGCACCTGCTCCAGCGGCACGCCCAGAGCCGTGGCCGCCACCTGCCGCATCTTGGTGTGCAGCCCCTGGCCCATCTCCGTGCCGCCGTGGTTGATGAGCACCGAGCCGTCCTTGTAGACGTGCACCAGAGCGCCGGCCTGGTTGAAGGCCGTGAAGTTGAAGGAGATCCCGAACTTCACTGGTGTCAGTGCCAGTCCGCGCTTCCGGTGGCCATGCCGGGCGTTGAACTCCTCCACCTGCCGACGTCGGGCCACGACGTCGGCGCGATCCTCCAGCTGGTCCCAGATGTCGCCGAGACGTTCGGCGTGCCGCACGGGCTGCCCATAGGGAGTGACGTCTCCGGGGCGGTAGAGGTTCCGGCGCCGCAGCTCGTCCGGGGCCAGCCCCAGCAGCGGCGCGC
The DNA here is from genome assembly GCF_039534665.1 of Nesterenkonia aethiopica. Classification (NCBI taxonomy): domain Bacteria; kingdom Bacillati; phylum Actinomycetota; class Actinomycetes; order Micrococcales; family Micrococcaceae; genus Nesterenkonia; species Nesterenkonia aethiopica. Next base: position 16,727 of record NZ_BAAAVT010000010.1, read on the forward strand.
AACGCCCCAGAATGTCCTCGATGATGAGCATCCCCTGCGGCCCTCCGAATCCGCGGAAGGCGGTCTGCGAGGTCTTATGCGTCTTCGCGATCCGGCCCAGGACCTCCACGGCCGGGATGAGATAAGCGTTGTCGATGTGGCACAGGGCCCGCGAGAGCACCGGCTCGGAGAGGTCCAGGGACCACCCGCCGTCCGAGGTGATGACCGCCTTCAGCGCCCGGAGGCGGCCGGCGTCGTCGAAGCCCACCTCCCACTGTGCGGCGAAGGGGTGGCGCTTGCCGGTCATCGTGATGTCCTGGGTGCGGGTCAGGCGCACGCGCACCGGGCGGCCCGTACGCACCGCTCCGAGCGCGGCGACCGCGGCCAGACCATGGGGCTGCATCTCCTTGCCGCCGAAGCCTCCGCCCATCCTCAGCGCCTGGACCGTCACCTCATGGGAGGCGACCCCCAGCACGTGAGCCACGATCTCCTGCGTCTCAGTGGGGTGCTGGGTGGAGCTGTGGATCATCACCTGCCCGGCCTCGTCCACCAGGGCGAGGGAGGCGTGGGTCTCCAGGTAGAAGTGCTCCTGGCCGCCGAAGGAGAACGTCCCCGAGAAGCGGTGGGGCGCCTCCGCGAGACCGGCGCCGACATCGCCGCGGCGCAGCACCGGCTGCCGGCCTTGGAAGCTCTCCGCGGCGATCGCCTCGTCCAGGGTGATCAGCGCGTCCAGGGGTTCGTAGTCTACGACGACGGCCTCGGCACCCCGCCGGGCGGCCTCCTGGGTCTCCCCCAGCACCCAGCACACGGCGTGCCCGTGGAACATCACCACCCGTGGAAAGAGCGGTTCGTCGCCCTTCACCCCGGCGTCGTTGATGCCGGGGACGTGCTCGGCCGTGAGCACCTCCACGACGCCGTCGACGGCGCGAGCACCCGCAGTGTCCAGGGCCAGCACGCGAGCATGGGCATGCGGAGCCTGGACGGGCCAGGCGTGCAGGGTCCGCGGGTCGCGGACGGCGATGTCGTCGGTGTACTGGGCTGCTCCCGTCACGTGCAGGGCCGCGCTCTCATGCGGTTCGGCGGCGCCGACGCCGCGGTGCTCGGACGGGGACTCGGGCCGGATCTGAGGGTCGGTCTGCGACGTCATGGCCTCGTCTCCTCCTTCACGTGCTCCTCGGAACGATCCTCGCGGTCCTCCCGCTCGGCGAGGAACCGGTGCAGGCTCTGGGCGAGCATCTCGGCGCGGTAGTCCGCACTGGCCCGCAGATCGTCCATCGGCGTGCCCTCGGCCCGCAGGACCGACGCCGCCTCGTCGACGGTCGCGGGCGTCCACTCCCGGCCGCGCAGGGCGTCCTCCGCGGCCAGCGCACGCAGCGGCGTGGCGGCCACCCCGCCGAGTCCGATGCGGACATCGTCGACGTGCCCGTCGCGCAGCGTCACGGCGTAGGCCACGGCCACCGAGGAGATGTCTTCGAACCGCCGCTTGGCGATCTTGTGGAATGCGGTGTGCGGCTGCAGAGGCAGGGGGATCCGCACCACCCGGATGAGCTCCCCGGCCGTTCGCACGGTCTGCCGATACCCGGTGAAGAAGTCCTTCAGCGGGACCGTCCGCCGCCCCGCGGCGGAGACCAGGTCCAGCTCCGCATCCAAGGCGAGCAGCGCAGGGGCGGCGTCGCCGATGGGCGAGGCCGTGCCCAGGTTGCCGCCGAGGGTGGCGCTGTTCCTGATCAGCCGGGAGGCGAACTGCGGGAGCAGCTGGGCCAGCAGCGGGACACGGCCGGAGACGGTGCGCTCGATCTCTGAGAGGGTCGCGGCCGCGCCGATCTCGACGGCGTCATCCGCCCAGGTGATCGCCTGCAGTTCGGGCAGATGGTCGATCGCCAGCAGGCCGCGAGGGCGGGCGTGCCGAATGTTCCGCTCCACTCCGAGGTCGGTGGCGCCGGCGATCACCACCATCTTCGGGTCCTGGGCGAGCCGGTCCAGGGCCTCCGCCAGGGTCGCCGGACGGAGGAACCAGCCGTCCTCGGCGGCCACCGACGTCGCCGCGGCCGCAGGTGCGGCGGAGGCACAGCGGCGCGCCAGCGGGTCTCCAGGGTGCGGCCGACCCAGCGCATAGGCGGCGTCCCGGATGGGTCGGTAGCCGGTGCAGCGGCACAGGTTGCCGCTCAGGGCGTGCAGGTCGAAGCCGTTCGGGCCGTGCGAGTCGCCGCAGGGCGCGGAGACGCCGGACGAGCCGTCAACACCCTCGTCAGCATCCTCGTCGCCGGTGGCCCGCCGCTCGGGCCGGTAGAACTCGGCGGCCATCGAGCAGATGAATCCGGGGGTGCAGTAGCCGCATTGGGATCCCCCGCGCTGCGCCATCTCCTGCTGGACGGGGTGGAGGCCGTCCGCGCCGTCGGCGAGGCCTTCCGCGGTGACGATCTCTTGGCCGTCGAGAGCCGCCGCCGGCGGCAGGCAGGAGTTGAGCGCAGTCCACCGGACGGAGGCGTCGCCGTCGGGGCGGGCCACCAACACGGCGCAGGCGCCGCACTCTCCCTCGGCGCAGCCCTCCTTCGCGCCGGTCAGTCCGAGCCCGCGCAGCCAGTCCAGCAGGCTCATCCGAGGGGGCGCCGCCTGTACGCGCTCACGAGCGTTGACGGTGATCCGGATCGGGTTCGTCGTCATCCTGTGCTCCTGGTCGAGGTCGTCGGCCGAGCCCCCGCCAGGGTCTGCGGAGCGACCGACGAGACCAGTATCACACGTGACGATCCAGAACGGAGAGCATATTCCGCGATGCGGAGATCCAGTGTCGCGGGTCAGGACGCGTTGTCCGCTTCAGGGTCCCGTCCTTCCGCGAAGGCGCGGAAGCGTTCCGCGAGCGCCGGACCGCTCTGCGGCCCGGCGGTGACCAGCATGATGGTGTCATCCCCGGCGATGGTGCCCAGCACGTCCCGGAGACCGGCATGGTCGACCGCGCTGGCCAGGAACTGCGCAGCCCCCGGCGGCGTCCTGAGGATGACCAGGTTGGCGCTGGCCTCCGCCGAGACCAGCAGGTCTCGACACAGGCCCACCAGACGGGCCAGCGTGGTGGCCTCCGTCTGATCCGCCTGGAACTCACGCTCATGGCCTTCGGCGGGGACGGCGTAGATGAGCGCCCCGTCGGCTCCCCGCACCCTTGCGGCGCCGATCTCCACCAGGTCCCGGGACAGCGTCCCCTGGGTCACCCGCACCCCCTCCTCGGCGAGCTGCTCCACCAGCTCGCCCTGCGACCGGACGGTGCCACGGGTGATCAGCTCCCGGATCTTGGCATGCCGGGCCGTCTTGGTGGTGGGGGTGCTCTGCGTGCTCATCGTCGCGGCAGCTCCTCGCCACGTTCGCCGGCACGCACCAGCGCCACCGTCTCCTCGTCGGCCAGGCCTGACTCCACCAGCAGCCAGGCCATGAGGGCCTTCTGCGCGTGCAGCCGGTTCTCCGCCTCGTCCCAGACCACCGACTGCGGGCCGTCGATGACCTCGGCGCTGATCTCCGCCTCCCGATACGCCGGCAGGCAGTGCAGCACGATCGCGCCCTCGGCCGCCTGCGCCAGCGCGGCCGCATCGACCCGATAGTCCCCGAAGAGCTGCAACCGCTGCTCCTTCTCGTCCTCCTGCCCCATGGAGATCCAGGTGTCGGTGGCCACGACGTCGGCCCCGGCCAGCGCCTCGGAGGCCTCGGTGGTGATGGTCACCGAGCCGCCGGTCTCCGCGGCCCGCACGCGGGCGGCGGAGACGATCTCCTCGGCCGGCAGGTATCCCTCGGGTCCGGCGATGCGCACGTCCATGCCGGCGTTGACTCCGGCCAGCAGGTACGAGTTGGCCATGTTGTTCGCCGCATCCCCCAGATACGCCAGGGAGCGCCCCGTCAGCTCGCCCAGATGCTCTCGGACCGTGAGCAGGTCCGCCACCAGCTGGCAGGGGTGGTAGTCGTCGGAGAGCGCGTTGATGACCGGCACGCGGCTGTGGGCGGCCATCTCCTCCAGACCGGACTGCTCATAGGTGCGCCAGATGATCAGCGAGACCATGCGCTCCAGGACCTTCGCGGTGTCGCTGATCGACTCCTTGTGGCCCAGCTGGGACTCCCCCGGATTGATGATCAGCGGCGCCCCACCGAGGGCGGAGATGCCTGCGGCGAAGGAGATCCGGGTCCGGGTGGACGTCTTGTCGAAGTAGACGGCCGCGGTCTGCGGTCCCGCCAGCGGCGTGATCGCGTAGGGGGCGGCCTTCATGGCCGCTGCCAGGGTCAGGACCCGGCCCAGCTCCTCGGGGCTGAGGTCCAGGTCGGTGAGGAAGTGGCGGGTCATAGGGTCTCCTTCGCAGCGCGGTGGATCCCGGGCAAGGCGTCCACGAAGCGCATCATCTGGGTCTCGGTGATGGTCAGCGGCGGGGCGAGCCGCAGCGTGTGCGGTCCCGGGGCGTTGATGATGAAGCCGGCCTCCAGCGCGGCCGACACCATCGTCGGGGCGAAGGCGGGGCCGCCGTCGTCCCCACGATCGCCGCCGTCGACGTCGAAGCCGATCAGCAGGCCATGGGCCCGGACCTCGGTGACCAGCTCCAGCTGCTCCAGAGCCGCCGCCGTCGCCGCGCCGACCCGGCGCACGTTCTGCAGGACGTCCCCGGACTCCAGGGCGTGGATGGTCGCCAGCGCCGCCGCCGTCGCCACCGGGTTCCCACCGAAGGTGGTGCCGTGCTGTCCGGCGGAGAGCAGCCCGCTGACCTGCTCGCCGAAGGTGATCATGGCACCGATGGGGAATCCGCCGCCGAGGCCCTTGGCCAGCGTCATGGCGTCGGGCCGCGCGTCGGTGGACGTGAACCACTCCCCGGTGCGGCCCGCCCCGGTCTGGACTTCGTCGACGATCATCAGCGCGCCGGCTTCCCGGGTGATCTCCCGGACGGCCTGGAGGTACCCCTCCGGCATCCCGCGGACCCCGGCCTCTCCCTGGACGGCTTCGACGACGACGGCGGCCACCGTGGGGTCGACCGCCTGGCGCAGCGCCTCCACGTCACCGGCGGGCACCCACTCGACGCCGCCCGGCAGCGGTTCGAAGGGTTCCCGATGGGCCGGCTTCCAGGTCAGCGCCAGGGCTCCCATGGAGCGACCGTGGAAGCCGTCCTCCAGCGCGATGATGCGCGGGCGGTCCGCCCCGCCATGCCGTCGGGCGAGCTTGAAGGCGGCCTCGTTGGACTCGGTGCCGGAGTTGGTGAAGAACACCTTGGAGCCCTCGGGTGCCGCAGACAGCTGCAGAAGCTTCTCGGCCAGGGCGACCTGGGTGGGACTGGTGAAGAAGTTGGAGATGTGCCCCAGGGTGGCCGACTGGCTGGCCACCACGGAGGTGATCAGCGGGTGGGCGTGGCCCAGCGCGTTGACCGCGATCCCGGCCAGCAGGTCCAGGTACTCTCGTCCGTCCGCGTCCCACACGGTGGCTCCGGAGCCGCGCACCAGGACTCGCTGCGGGGTCCCGAAGACGCCCAGCAGGGACTCCCGGTAGCGCTCCAGCAGGGCCCGGTCGGGCTGCGCCTCGGCCAGGGCGGAGGTGGTGAGCTCATCAGGGGTCGGCTGATGCGGCGCGGTCATGGGGTGACCTCCTCGTCCGGGACCACCTGGGTGCCGACGCCCTCGGTGGTCACGATCTCCAGCAGCATCGAATGGGGGGCGCGGCCGTCGACGATGTGAGCCCTCGGGACCCCGCCGTCCACGGCGGTGAGTGCGGCTGTCATCTTCGGGATCATCCCGGACTGCAGCTCCGGCAGCATGGCGCGCAGGTCGGAGGCGGACAGCGAGGAGATCAGCGACGACCGGTCCGGCCAGTCAGCGTAGAGGCCCTCCACATCGGTGAGCATGACCAGCTTGGCGGCTCCCAGGGCGGAGGCCACGGCGGCGGCCGCCAGATCCGCATTGACGTTGAGCACCTCGCCGGTGGGCTGACCGGCGTCGTCGAACTCCGGGGCGACGGTGGAGATCACCGGGATGCGCTTGGCCGCGAGCAGATCCTCCACGGCGGCGGGATTGACCCCGGTGACCTCGCCGACCAGGCCGAGGTCGATCTCCTCCCCGCCGAGGTGGGCGGTCTTGCGCCGGGCGCGCAGCAGGGCGGCGTCCTCCCCAGAGAGACCCACCGCATAGGGGCCGTGGCTGTTGATCAGGCCGATCAGCTCCCGTCCCACCTGGCCGGTCAGCACCATGCGCACCACATCCATGGCCTCCGGCGTCGTGACCCGGTAGCCGGCCCGGAACTCGGACTCCACGCCGACGGTCTCCAGCATGGCGTTGATCTGCGGGCCGCCGCCGTGGACCACCACCGGGTTGACCCCCACGTGGCGCAGGAAGACCACGTCCTCGGCGAAGGCACGACGCAGCTCATCGTCGACCATGGCGTTGCCGCCGTACTTGATCACGATGGTCTCGCCGGCGAACTTCTGGATCCAGGGCAGCGCCTCGATGAGCGTGGCGGCCTTGGCACCGGCGTCGGCCCGCGGATCCCGCTCGCGGGGCTGCAGGCTGGTGGTCTTCTCGATCACGGGTTCCCCTCAGGTGGATCGGCTCAGCTGGAGTAGGCGCTGTTCTCGTGGACGTAGTCGTGCGTGAGGTCGTTGGTGAGGATGGTGGCCTCGGCGTCCCCGGACTTCAGGTCGATGGTGATCTCCACCTGGCGTCCGCTGAGGTCCACCAGGGAGCGGTCCTCCCCGATCCCGCCGCCGCGGCAGATCCACACGCCGTTGACGGCGACGTCGATCGTGCCCGGGTCGAAGGCCACATCGGTGGTGCCCACGGCGGAGAGGATGCGCCCCCAGTTGGGGTCCCGGCCGAAGATCGCGGTCTTGAAGAGGTTGGACCGGGCCACCGCGCGTCCGGCGGTCTCAGCCTCGTCCTCGTTGGCGGCATGGATCGTGGTGATGGCGATCTCGTGATGCGCGCCCTCGGCATCGGCGATCAGCTGCGCGGCGAGGTCACGGCAGACCTCGGTGAGCGCCGCCTGGAACTCTCTGAGGTCCACGCCGGAGGCGTCAGCATCAGGGTGTGCGCCGGAGGCCAGGGCGACCACGGTGTCGTTGGTGGACATGCAGCCGTCCGAGTCGGCCCGGTTGAAGCTGACCCGCACTGCCTCGCGCAGTGCGGCGTCCAGATCCGGCTGGGTGATCACGGCGTCGGTGGTGAGCACCGCGAGCATGGTGGCCATGCCGGGGGCGAGCATGCCGGCCCCTTTGGCCATGCCGCCGACGACGAAGCCGGTCCCGCCGGACTGGGCCGTCTTGGAGACGGTGTCGGTGGTGCGGATCGCCTCGGCAGCGGCGGCGGCCGCGCCGTCGTCATCGGTCAGGGCCGCGGCGGCCGCATCCACGGCGGGCAGCAGGGCGCCCATGTCCAGCCGCTCCCCGATCAGCCCGGTGGAGCAGACGAGCACGTCCTGGGCGGAGATGTCCAAGGCCTGAGCCACGCGTTCAGCGGTGTGGTGGGTGTCGGCGAAGCCCTCCGGCCCGGTGCAGGCGTTGGCGCCTCCGGAGTTGAGCACGACGGCGTCAGCTCGGCCGTCACTGACGGCCTGTCGGGACCACAGCACGGGCGCGGCGGCGACCCGGTTGCTCGTGAACACAGCCGCGGCGTGGCGCTGCGGACCGATGTTGACCACCAGTGCAAGGTCGCGTCCGGCGCTCTTCAGACCGGCGGTGACGCCTGCGGCGGTGAAGCCGGCGGCTGCGGTGACGCTCATGGGGAGACTCCCAACAGGTTCAGCCCGAGGGTCTCGTCGAGGCCCAGGGCGAGGTTCATGGACTGGACGGCACCGCCGGCGGTGCCCTTGGTGAGGTTGTCGCTGGCCGAGACCACGATCAGCCGTCCTGCGCGTTCGTCGACGGCGAGCTGGACGGTGACGTGGTTGGACCCGATCACGTGCTTGGTGGCGGGCCACTGTCCCTCCGGCAGCAGATGGACGAAGGGCTCGTCGTCGTACCGGGCGGCATAGGCCTCCCGCAGGGCGGAGGCCGTGGCGCCGTCGGCGAGCCGGGCGGTGGAGGTGGCCAGGATGCCGCGGGCCATAGGCGCCAGCGTCGGGGTGAACGAGATCTGCACCCCGGTGCCGGCCACGGTGCTGAGTCCCTGCTCGATCTCCGGGGTGTGACGGTGTACCCCGCCCACGCCGTAGGGGCTCATCCCGCCCATCACCTCGGATCCCAGCAGATGGGGCTTCAGCGACTTCCCAGCTCCGGAGGTCCCGGTGGCGGCGACGACGACGACGTCGGTGGGCTCGACCAGGCCTGCGGCGAAGGCCGGCGCCAGGCCGAGCAGGATCGTGGCGGGATAGCAGCCGGGTACGGCGATGCGTCGGGACCCGGTGAGCTTCTCGCGCTGCCCGGGCAGCTCCGGCAGTCCGTACGGCCAGGCCCCCTGGTGCGCGGAGCCGTAGAACGCCTCCCAGGCCGCGGCTGACTCCAGCCGGTGGTCGGCCGCGGCGTCGATGACGAGGACGTCCTCGGGCAGCTGGGCCGCGATCTCGCCGCTGGCCCCGTGCGGCAGGGCGAGGAAGACGACGTCATGACCCGCGAGATTCTCGGCTGTGGTCTCCAGGATGGTCTTCTCCGCCAGCGGTCGCAGATGGGGCTGGAGGGAGCCGAGAGCCTCCCCGGCCGAGGAGTGCGCGGTGACCGCGCCGATCTCGACCTCGGGATGCCCGGCGAGCAGGCGGAGCACTTCGCCCCCGGCATAGCCGGAGGCGCCGGAGACAGCGATCGAGTACGTCATGCCTGCCAGTCTACGCACATGTATGCATGCATATCAATATTTATGCATAGAGGGTGCGGACGGGATCTCGTTCTTCATGTCCAGCCGACTTCGATAGTCTGACCCGCATGAACGAACAGAGCGTCTTCCCCGAGGACCTGCCCAGTGCCGCACGCGTGACGCGCACCGAGCAGGCCGGCGGAACTGAAGTGTTCAGCACGGTGGAGGTCTCCCTGCCCGAGCCCGGCCCCGGCCAGGTGCTGGTGGAGACCGCGGCCGCGGGAGTCAACTTCATCGAGACCTACCAGCGCAGCGGGGTCTATCCCGTGGAGCACCCCTTCGTCCCCGGCGGCGAGGGCACCGGCACCATCATCGCCGCCGGAGAAGCCGTCGAGGGCCTGGAGATCGGCCGACGGGTCACCACCAGCGAGGCGGCCACCGGCACCTACGCCACCCATTTCCTGATCGACGCCGCCAAAGCCGTCCCGGTCCCCGACGAGGTCACCGACCAGCAGGCCGCCGCCCTCCCCCTGCAGGGCGCGACCGCCCACTACCTGATCAACTCCACCTACCGGGTGGCACCGGGCGAGACCGTGCTGACCCACGCCGGCGCCGGCGGCGTCGGCCAGATCCTCACCCAGCTGCTCAAGGCCAAGGGCGCCCGGGTGATCACCACCACCTCCACTGCCGAGAAGGCGGAGATCGCCCAGGCCGCCGGCGCGGACTACGTGCTGAGCTACGACACCTTCGCCGACGAGGTCCGCGAGATCACCAAGGGCGAAGGCGTCTCGGTGGTCTACGACGGCGTCGGCCGCGACACCTTCACCGGCTCCCTGGAGAGCCTGGGCGTGCGCGGCACCCTGGTGCTCTTCGGCGGGGCCTCCGGCCAGGTCCCGCCCTTCGACCTCCAGGAGCTCAACCGCCGCGGAGGGCTGTTCGTGACCCGCCCATCACTGCAGTGGTACCTCCGCAACGCCGAGGAGCGCGCCTGGCGGTTCTCCGAGCTCTTCAAGGCGCTGACCTCCGGGGACCTGACCCTGAACATCGGCGGAAGCTACCCCCTGGCCGAGGCCGGCCGCGCCCATGACGACCTCGAGAACCGCAGGACCACGGGCAAACTGCTGCTGGTCCCCTGACCCGCCTTCCCACACATACCCCGCAGACGACGTCGGCCCCTCCCCCTGGATCACCAGGGCGAGGGGCCGACGTCGTCTGGGCTGGGTCTCAGCGCTGGACGGCGCCGTGGCGTGCGGTCGCCAGCGCCACGGCCGCCTCCCGGGCCTCGGAGGCCTCTTCGGCGGTCAGGGTGCGGTCCTCGGCCCGGAATCGCAGGGCATAGGCCAGCGACTTCCTACCGGGCTCGATCCCCTCTCCGGAGTAGACGTCGAAGAGCTGGATCTCCTCGAGCAGCTCGCTGGCGCCTGAGGCCAGCGTGGACTGCAGCTCGCCGGCGGGCAGGGACTCCTCCACGATGAGCGAGACGTCCTGCGTGGACGGCGGGAACGTGGAGATCTGCTCCGCCACCACCTTCTCCGGTGCGGCCGCCAGCAGGGCACTGAGGTCCAGCTCCATCACGGCAGTGCGCGCCGGAAGGTCCCAGCCCTCGGCCACCTTCGGGTGCAGCTCGCCCGCGTGACCGACGACGGCGCCGTCGACCACCAGCTCCGCGGTGCGCCCGGGGTGGAAAGCCTGGTGGTGCCCCTGCCGCACCGTGAGGTCCACGCCGAGAAGCTCTGCGGCGGTGAGGGCGGCGTCCACAGCGTCGGCCCAGTCTCGGACACGCCCCGGCTGCCCGGGGGTGGGTGCCGGCTCCGAGCCGGCCACGGCGACGGCCAGATGCCACGGCTGGCGGGGGATCCCCGCCTCCAGCCCGGCCAGCGCGTCGTCGCCCGGGCGGGCGCCCAGCGGCGGGATGCTCGGACTGCCCACGGTCTCGCCCGGCAGATACACCAGCCCCGCCTCATAGAGCGCGAGGTTGGCGAATCCGCGGGAGACATTGCGACGCAGCGTGTCCAGCAGCCCCGGGAGCACCGTGGTGCGCAGGGTGCCGTGCTGGGCTGCGATCGGGTTGGCCAGGCGCAGCATGTCCAGCTCGCCCTCGTCGGCGCGACCGAAGAGGGTGTTGGCCTCCTCCGAGTAGAACGGATAGCTCAGCGTCTCGGTGAAGCCTGCCGCCGCCATGCCGCTGAGCACCTGGCGGCGCCGCTGCTGCTCGCGGGTCAGGCCCCGGCCGGCCGGGGCGACCGGAAGCCGGGAGGGGATCTGGTCATAGCCGATCAGGCGTGCGATCTCCTCGACCAGCGCCTCCGGGATCGTGAGGTCGGGACGCCAGCTGGGCGGGGTGACCCGCAGCGTCTCCCCGGCGTCCTCCACCTGGGCGCCGATCTCCTCCAGCGTGGCCATGACCTGGTCTCGGGTGTAGTCCACGCCGACGACCCGGGCGGGCAGCGCCGGATCCAGCGCGATGGGCTCGGGCAGCCGGGGAGTGCCGACTGCCGTGACCTCACCGGTGTCCGTGCCGCCTGCCAGCTGGACCAGCAGGTCCACCGCCCGCTGAGCGGCGACCGCCGGCAGCAGCGGGTCCACTCCGCGTTCGTTGCGCTTCGACGCCTCGGAGGGCAGCTTGTGGCGACGCTTGCTGCGGCTGACGCTGACCGGGTCGAAGTGTGCCGCCTCGATGAGGATGCTGGTGGTGCCCTCCCCCACTTCGGTGTCCGCGCCGCCCATGACGCCGGCGATGCCGATCGCGCCGCGGTCGTCGGCGATCACCAGGTCCTCGGCGTGGAGCTGACGAGACTTCTCGTCCAGGGTGGTCAGCGTCTCCCCGGCCTGAGCCCGGCGGACCCGGATCGGGCCGCGCAGCGTCTCGGCGTCGTAGAAGTGCAGCGGCTGGCCGAGCTCCCACATCACGTAGTTGGAGATGTCCACCGGCAGGGAGATCGGCCGCATCCCGGCCAGTCGGAGCCGGGCTGCCATCCACGGCGGGGTGGGCGCATCGACGTCGACATCCTCGACCTTGCGCGCGACGAAACGGTCACAGCCGGCGACGCCGTAGATGGGCGCCTCGTCCTCCAGGAGCACCTCGTGCCCCGGGGTGCCGTCGGTGCGGACCTCGACAGTGGAGGCCGGATCCGTGAAGGAGGTCCCCGTGGCGTGGGCGTATTCGCGGGCCGCACCGCGCATGGAGAACGCGTAGCCGCGGTCCGGGGTCACGTTGATCTCCGCGGCGGAATCGTCCAGCCCGAGCAGCTCCAGAGCATCGGAGCCGATCTCCGGGTCCAGTCCGAGGGTGGAGAGCACGAGGATGCCGTCGTGGTCCTCTCCGATGCCGAGCTCACGGACCGAGGCGATCATGCCGGCCGAGACGTGCCCGTAGGTCTTCCGCGCGCTGATCCGGAAGTCGCCGGGCAGCACGGCGCCGGGCAGGGTCACCACGACCTTGTCCCCGACCTCGAAGTTGTGGGCGCCGCAGACCACGCCCTGGACGCCGTCGGGCGAGATGCCGTCCCCGGTGAGGGCCTGCTCCTGGCCCTCCGCGACCACGCGGACCCGACACCAGTTGATGGTCTTGCCGTTGCTCTGCGGCTCGGGGGTCTTCTCCAGGACCTCCCCGACGACGATGGGCCCGGAGATCTCGTCGGAAGGACGGTGGACGTCCTCCTCCTCGAGGCCGACGCGGACCAGGTCGGCCATGAGGTCCTCCGGCGTGGCGTCCGCCGGGAGCTGGGTGAGTTCACGAAGCCAGGACAGGGGGATGCGCATGCCCTCAGACCTCCATTCCGAAGTGCTGGCTGAAACGGACATCGCCTTCGATCATGTCGCGCATGTCGGAGACGTCGTTGCGGAACATGAGCGTGCGTTCCACACCCATGCCGAAGGCGAACCCGGTGTAGACCTCCGGGTCCACGCCGGCCGCCCGCAGGACGTTGGGGTTGACCATGCCGCAGCCTCCCCATTCGATCCACTGCGGGCCACCTGTGGCCCCGGGGTGCCAGATGTCCATCTCCGCGCTCGGCTCGGTGAACGGGAAGTAGGACGGGCGCAGGCGGATGGCCGCCTCCGGTCCGAACATCTGGCGGGCGAAGTGCTCCAGGGTGCCGCGCAGGTCGGCCATGGTGAGACCCTTGTCCACGGCGAGGCCCTCGAACTGGTGGAACACCGGAGTGTGTGTGGCGTCCAGCTCGTCGGTGCGGAACGTCTTGCCGGGGCACAGCACGTAGACCGGCAGCTCCCGTTCGAGGAGGGAGCGGACCTGCACCGGAGAGGTGTGGGTGCGCAGCACCAGATGGGAGTCCTTGGGCTCCACGAAGAAGGTGTCCTGCATCTCTCGGGCCGGGTGGTCCGGGTCGAAGTTCAGCGCATCGAAGTTGAACCACTCGGACTCCACCTCAGGCCCTTCAGCGATCTCCCAGCCCATGCCGACGAAGACGTCACAGACCCGCTCCTGCAGAACGGTCAGCGGGTGGCGGGCTCCGAGGGGGCGACGTCGGGGCGCGGCGGTGACGTCGACGGCTTCCTCCACGAGGATCCGCTCGGCATGCTCGGCCTCCAGCACCTCGGTCCGGACGGCGAGCGCCTTCTGGATGCGGCCGCGGGCTCCGCCGAGAAGCTTGCCGGCGTCCTTCTTCTCGTCTTTGGCGAGGTCCTTGATCTGCCGGTTGGCCAGCACGATCGGGGACTTCTCACCCGTGTGGGCCAGTCGCGCCTCCTTGAGCTGGTCGAGGTCGGCAGCCTCGTCGAAGGCGGCGAGGGCATTCTGGACGCAGGTCTCGACGGCGTTCTCGTCGAGCGGATGCGGCGCCGCGCGGTCAGCGGCGGACGCGGCCTCCTGCTCCTGGACCTCGGGGCTGGTGTCAGTCCTGGACATGCTTCTCCAACTGTGAGCGGAATGGGGACGATCCCGGTCAGTTTATGCGCTGGCCCGCCAGGCTGCCGAGTCGAGTCACGACGCCGTCTCGAACCCGTGTTCTGACAGTTTTCTCACAGACTCCCCGAGTCGAACACATATTCGATGATGCGCGCCGAAGGCTTGCGGGGCGTGTAGAATACGTGTTCTAATGGCTGTGCGCGATGGGAAGCGCGACGCGCGCAGAAGCCCTCCTCACTGCTTCTGCGCGCGTCTCCCATGTCTGGGGGCTGCGTGACAGGACTGCCGGGCGTGCCAGAGCGCGGATCCCGGCGCTCTCAGGCGTCACGCCGCAGCAGCTCCTCCACGATGGGCCGGTCCGCCGGAATCCACGGGTGATCCAGTAGCCGAAGCGTCATCGGCGCCCAATCCAGACGATCATGATCCTGCAGGGGCCACGGGACACCCTCGATGAGCTCCCCCTGGAACAGGCGCATCACCGCGGTGCCGGAGAGCCGCCAGCCCAGCCCGGGCACGCCATTCTCTCCCGATGCGCAGATCTCCTCACCGAGGGCCACCTGGATGCCGAGCTCCTCGGCCAGCTCCCGGTGCACGCCCTCGCGGGCGTTCTCTCCCGGCTCCAGCTTCCCTCCGGGGAACTCCCAGAGCCGACGCATCGCCTCAGGTCTGGTGCGGCGGGCCATGAGAAGCTCGGGCGGTCCGTGGGCCGCCTGGCGGAGGACCGCGGCGGCGACGACAGTGGTGATGGGGCCCGTCACGCGGACTCGGCGAGTGCCTTCAGGCGGCTGACCGAGGCCGCAAGCATCTCTGCGGTCGTGCTGCGCGCCCGCTCCACACGGGCCGCGTCGGTCAACTGCGACCAGTCATAGGTGTGGGTGACCTCCACTCCGCCGGAGGACAGCTCCGCCAGCGACCACCGCCACAGGTGTCCCGCCGGCGGCTCACCCATGGTGGCGGGCCGCCAGGCGATCAGTTCTCCCTCGAGGAATTCCACCACGTGGTTCTCCCGAGTCTTGCCGTTGGTCAGTGTCATCCGAAAGACGTCACCGACCGCCCTGACCCGCTGCCCGGGCTCCGCATGCGCGAGGTTCTCATTGCCGTCCCATGCGGACTGCTGGGAGGGGTCCGCAATGAGCTCGAAGATGGCCGCGGCATCCGCGCGGACGACGTCATGGGCAGTGACCACACGGCCGCAGTGGTCCGGGTCGTAGTCCAGGTCCTCCGCGCCGTTCTCGCCGTAGGCGGCACACTCGCGCGGCGCCCGTCCGGCGCCCTGATGGTGGGATCCCCGCTGCTCTGCGCTCATACGCCCCAGACTACGCGAACCCACCGGTAGGGTCAGGAGCCATGGGTGAATTTGACGAGCTGAGGAGCTGGGCCGCGAACCTGCTCACCGGAGACAAGGTGGCGCTGCGCGCCACGACCGAGGACGACCTCCCGGTGCTGGCCGAGTGGTGGAACGAGCCGGACGTCGCGCTGTTCCAGCAGACACGGATCGTCCAGCAGCCTCAGGCCCAGGTGCGGGAGCTGATCTCCGCCTGGGCGCGGAACGACTCCCCCGGCGCCGTCGGCTATACCGTTGCCCGGGCCGACGACGGCGAAGTGGCCGGACACATCTCCCTGCACGGTCTCAGCGTGCCGGCGCGCATCGCGACCCTGGGCGTCGTGCTCGGCCCGCCCGCCCAGGGCCAGGGCCTCGGCGAGGAGGCGGTGCGGCTGATGCTGCGGCTGGCCTTCGACGAGATGGGGGCCCGGAAGGTGGAGCTCACGGTCTTCTCCTTCAATGCCCGTGCTATGAGCCTCTACGAGAGGCTCGGCTTCGGCGTGGAGGGTCGACGTCGGGAGTCCGTCCTCCACCGGGGGCGGTTCCATGACGAGGTCTCCATGGGGCTGTTGGAGTCCGAGTATCGGGCCTGGCCTTCGTCCTGATCCGGGGCTATTCTGAATTCGGCCCTGTCGTCGACCACGAGGTGACCGGTGAAGAACTGACGTCTGAGACCTGCACAGCCTGTCCGCCGTCGCGCGGCGGGATCATTGTGCTCTCTGACGGTTCGGTGCTTCACCTGCGTTCGGTCCCTTCTGTGGCACGACGCCCTCCGCCCGACAGCCGCCCCGCTGTGCAGCGTCTCCACGCATCCCCCCGCCCCTGCGCACCCCGGAGACTCCTCATGTTGCACATCACTGGTGCTCTGACCTGCACCGATCTCACCTTTCGCGTGCCTGACGGCCACACGATCCTCGACGGCGTCACATTCAGCCTCGGCCCTGGGCGTCACGGGATCGTCGGCGACAACGGCGCCGGAAAATCGACGCTGCTGAAGATCATCACGGGGGAGCTCGCCCCCACCGGGGGTCACGTCCGGCTCTCTGGCGAGCTCGCAAGCCTCCCCCAGGATCCGGCCATCGACCCTCGACGTCGGGTCGCAGCCCTGCTCGGCGTCGAGACGACCCTGTCGGCGCTGCGCCGGATCGAGGCCGGTTCGGTGGAGGTCCGAGACTTCGACCTCGTCGGCGAGGACTGGGACATCGATCAGCGACTCACCGCGGCCCTGTCTCGGATCGGTCTCGACGCCATCGACCTGGGCCGGCCTGTCGGATCGCTCTCCGGCGGGGAGCTGATGCTGCTCAGCCTCACCGCGCAGCTGCTGCGGCGCCCCGACGTGCTGCTGCTCGATGAGCCGACGAACAGCCTCGACTCCGCGACTCGGAGCCGCGCCCATGACCTCATCCTTGACTTCCCGGGCACCCTGGTGGTGGTCAGCCATGACCGTGACCTGCTCGAGCGCGTGGACAGCATCGCAGAGGTACGCGAAGGCGGAATCCACTGGTACGGAGGAGGCCTGTCGTTGTTCGAGGCGGCAGTGGCCGCCGAACAGGAGGCGGCCGCCCAGGCCGTGGCGACCGCGCAGTCCGACGTTCGGCGGCAGCAGCGCGACCTGACCGTCCAACACACCAAGCAGGCCCGTCGGGACCGCCAGGGACGGAAGAAGGCCGACAGCCTGCCGCCCATCGTCGCCCACGCCTACCGGCGTCGCGCCGAAGAGTCGGCGGGTCGGCTGAAAACGCTCCACGAGGGACGACTCGACGAGGCCCGGGAGACCCTGCGGTCGGCGGAGCGCCGGGTCCGGGAGGATGCAGAGATCCGTATAGACCTGCCGGACACGGCCGTCCCCGCCAGTCGGGATGTCCTGAGAGCACGGTCGCTCCGTCCAGCCCACGGCTCCGCTGTGCTGGATCTGATGCTGCGCGGGCCTGAGCGCGTGGCGCTGACCGGGCCCAATGGCGTGGGCAAGACGTCCCTGCTGCGGTGCCTCTCCGGACAGGAGGACCCCGCCGACGGCGAGGGCGAGCTGCTGGTGCCGCACCGCCTGTTGCCGCAGGACCTCCAGGTGCTGGACCCCGGGCTGAGCGTGCTGGAGAACGTGCACCGCCACGCACCGGAGGCCGACCTCACTCGGATCCGGCATCAGTTGGCGCTCTTCCTCCTGCGGGGCGATGCCGTCCATCAGCCGGCAGGCAGCCTCTCCGGCGGCGAACGATGGCGGGCGACACTGGCCAGTCTGCTGCTGTCCGAGCCCCCGCCCCAGCTGCTGATCCTCGACGAGCCGACCAACAATCTGGACTTCGCCAGCGTGCGGCACCTGGTGCAGGCGCTGCGGTACCATCAAGGGGCTCTCCTGGTGGTCAGCCACGATGAGCACTTCCTGGAGCAGCTCGACCTCGACCGCAGGATCCTGGTGGCCGACGGGAACATCGACGACGGGGGGAAGACCGCCGATGCCTGAGCTCCGGCCGCTGGTTACCGGCGACGCTCCACACGTGCTCGCCGCCTTCCACTCCGACCCGGCCATGTCCCGCCAGGGCGAGGTGTCCGACCTGTCCACGGCAGAGGCCTACATCCGTGCCGCCACAGACACCGGAGCAGGGCGGTTGGCCTTCGCCGTCGATGTCGGCGGCTCCTCCGTCGGGCTGGTGGGCCTGAGCATCGACCGGGCGAATCGGGTGGGTTGGTTCTTCTACTGGATGCACCGGGAGCACCGGGGGCGTGGCCTGATGACGACGGCGGCCCGTACCGCGGCCGACTGGGCCCTAGCGCCCACAGACCAGAGCGGCGGCGGTCTGCACCGCCTGGAGCTGGGCCACCGGCGCAACAATCCGAGCTCCGGTGGGGTCGCCCGCGCGGCCGGTTTCATCCAGGAGGGCGTGGAGAGGGAGAAATTCCTGATCGCCGGAGCTCGCGTGGATGTGTTGACCTGGGGTCGACTCCGTGATGATCCAGTTCCTTCCGGAGGCAGGATGATGATTAACACGAAGGAAACATTATTGTAGCGATCCACTGAAGCACTTTTGCCATGATAGGTTCGTCGCCGCCGATGCGGTGAACGAGATGACAACGACATCCTGACGAAAGGTGCTTCACCATGATCTCTGGTCTGCTCGACACTGTCCTGGCCATCGCTGGCGGACTGACCGACACGGTTCTCGACCTGCTGGCCGCCCTGGGACTCTGAGCCCTTCGATCAGCTGCACTGTGCCGTCCCCACGGCCGAGCGCCATGCCCGGCCGCGGGGACGGCGCAGGCAAGCATCACCACCTGGTCGGACGACGTGCCGTTCACGGCCGGTGCGATGGCGTCCCGGCGAGAGCTACCCTGACCCTATGCGCATCACCGTGGTCGACGGCGACATCACCGAGCAGGACGTGGACGCGATCGTCAACGCGGCCAACTCCTCCCTGCTGGGAGGGGGCGGCGTGGACGGTGCCATCCATCGCGCAGCCGGCCCGGAACTCCTCCAGCACTGCCGGACGCTGCGAGCTCACCACTGGCCTGAAGGCCTGCCGCCTGGCCGCGCGGCGTCCACTCCGGCAGCCCAGCTGCCTGCCGACTGGGTCATCCACACAGTGGGACCGAACCGGCACGCAGGCGAGACCGACCCCTCCGTGCTGGCCTCCTGCTTCCGGGAGTCTCTCCTGGAGGCACTCCGTCTGGGAGCCACCAGCGTGGCCTTCCCGGGCATCGGCGCCGGAGTCTATGGGTGGGAGGCCGACGACGTCGCCCAGGCCGCCCGGCTCGCTCTCACCGAGGTCCCCGGCCGCTGGGACGCGCTCGAGGAGGTCCGCTTCGTCCTGTTCTCCGCGACGGTGGCCGACGCCTTCCGCGAGCACCTCTCCGACCTCTTCGCGTGATCACAGGCCGCAGCGGACGATCACCCCGCGTACTCGGCCCAGTCGAAGCTCTCCCCGACGTCCCGGGCGTTGAGCGCATAGGCGATCTGGCCGTCCAGGTGCTCCCGGATGATGTCCGCATGCCCGGCATGCCGGGCCGTCTCGGCCACCAGGTGATACGCCACCCAGCGGACGTTCCATGAGTCGAGCTCCTTCGGGAACCAAGGCGCATCCGGGATCGGCACCCGCGCATCGAAATCCGCGTCCGCCAGCACGGGACGGACCAGATCCCGCGCCGTCGCCAGGCGGTCACGCAGCTCGGCCCCGGTCTCCTCAGGGACCTCCTCGCCGGTCCAGAACCCGTCGAAGCCGAGGGCGAAGGCTTCCTCGGCAAGCCCTCTGTCCGGCTCGGCGACTCCGTGGAAGTAGACATGATGCAACCACCGGACCACGGTCTGCGACACATGGGCGATCAGCCCACCCATGCTCAGAGTTCCGGCAGTGGGTGCCGCACGCAGCTGGGCGTCGTCCAGATCCAGCGCGGCGATGCGCAGCTGCTCCAGCTGCTGGACGGCATAGATGGCGCAGGCGTCCCGCTCATCGGTCACTTCGGGGGTCAGGAAGGGCATGACGGTCTCCTCTCGGGGTTGTTGTGATTCAGTGTCCACACCATTGCGGACAGATTCGGTCCGCGTCCGGCGGTACGGTAGAACCATGCCTCGCGACACCACCGACCCCACCCGCCGCGCCCTGCAGATCCTCGCCTTCATGCAGGCACGATCCTCGGCCAGCGCCGAGGAGATCGCCGAGCGACTGGGTGTGACCACTCGCACGGTGCGGCGGGACGTCCAGCGGCTGAGGGACCTGGGGTACGGGATCGAGTCGACGGCCGGACAGGGCGGCGGCTACCGGCTCGTGGCGGGATCCGACCGGCCGTTGCTGGTCCTGGAGCCGGAGGAGGCCTCCGCCGTCGTGCTCGGCCTGGCCCACCTGACGGACCTCGGCCTCTCCGGCCTGGAGGATGCCGCACTGTCCGCCCTGGCCAAAGTCAGCCGCACGATGCCCCCGCAGGTGTCCGCAGCCGCGGAGAAGGTGCGGCGGGGAACCGCTGTGATCGGGAACCGCGACGCCGGGACCCCGGTGGAGCATGTGGCGCGGCTGGCCGAGGCCTCGGCGGAACGCCGCACCGTCACCTACACGCACCGCCGGGACGGGCGTCCCGCCGCCCGACGGGTGGACCCCTACCGCGTGGTCTCCTTCGCCGGACGCTGGTACCTGTTCGCCTGGTGTCACCTGCGCCGAGACTGGCGCACCTTCCGGGTCGACCGGATCAGCGACCTGCATGTGACCACGCTGCGCTACACGGCGATCCCGTCCCCGGACCCCGTGGCCACCGTGAAGGAGGCAGTGCTCCGTTCCCCCTACGCCCTGGTGGCGCGAGTGATCGTGGAGGCGCCCGCGGACCAGGTGCGCGCCCGGATCTCGCCGCATGCCGCCGACGTCGTCCCCGCCGGGCCGGACCGCTGCCTGATGACCGTGGGAGCCGACGAAGCCGAATGGGTGGCCGTGCACCTGGCGGAGCTGAGGCTGCCGATGCAGGTGGTCGATCCTCCGGAAGTGCTGGAAGCCATCCATCGGCTCGGCCACGATCTGATCTCGGTACGCACCGCGGCTGACCCTGACGTGGCACGCATCATAGACTGACCCTCATGGCGCCCTCCACCCTGCTGTCCTCGCTCAAGGCCCTCCGTCTGCGCCCCGTGGTGCCTGATGAGGCGCAGGCCCATCTGCGGCGCCTGCCCATCCGTCGCGGCCCGGTCAACATCGCCCGCCAGGTGATGCTGCGCTCGGCGAACCTGGGCCTGACGGCGGCCTACCGCCTCTACCGCGCCGACCCGCTGCTGTGGCGGTTCACCGCCAGGAACTACCACCCCGCCCTGGAACGCTTCGCCCAGCTCAACGCCTGGATGATCTGCCAGCACGCCTCCCTCGACGTGCCCGCATACCAGGACTATCTGGCCCGCACCGGCTACCGGTTCAGCTGGTGGGACCTGACCTCCTACACCCCGACGTCCAAGGACGAGTACGTCCGCCGCTACGAGGAAGCGCCCCGCTGCTGGCGGGGACGCATCGACGTCGCCGGGACTGTGGTGGACGAGTCCTCCGGTTCCTCGGGCACCCCGTTCAACTGGATGCGCTCCAAGCAGGAGCTCGACACCGTGCACAAGAACGTGGCCGGCTATGTGACCATGCTCTTCGGCGAGGAGAACCTGTTCTGCATCAACGCGTTCTCCATGGGGGCCTGGGCCACCGGCACCAACACCGGTCAGGCCATGGCGAAGATCGCCATGGTGAAGAACACGGGTCCGGATCTGGA
Organism: Nesterenkonia aethiopica; assembly: GCF_039534665.1. Taxonomy (NCBI): domain Bacteria; kingdom Bacillati; phylum Actinomycetota; class Actinomycetes; order Micrococcales; family Micrococcaceae; genus Nesterenkonia; species Nesterenkonia aethiopica. The sequence goes on from NZ_BAAAVT010000010.1 coordinate 37,846, forward strand.
GAAGATCCTCGACACGCTGCGCCACTTCGGTCCCGGCTTCACCTACCTGATCACCGCCTACCCGCCGTTCCTGAAGCATCTGGCGGACCGGCTCGACGCCGCCGGGGAGGAGTTCGCCGACTTCCGGCTCAACGGGTTCGTCGGCGGCGAGGCGATGACGGAGGGTCTCCGGGATCACCTGGAACGTCGCTTCCACCGGGTCTACGCCGGCTACGGCGCCTCGGACCTGACCATCGGCATGGGTGGGGAGACTGATCTCTCGGTGACGCTGCGCCGCGAGCTGATCAGCAACCCGGACTTCCGCGAGCGGGTCCTCGGGGAGGAGGAGACCCGCATTCCGATGGTCTTCCAGTACAACCCGTTGGAGACCTTCCTGGAGACCACCGAGGACGACGAGCTGGTGGTCACCATCAACTCGGCAGCGGTGATGAGCCCGCGGCTCCGCTACAACATCGGCGACGAGGCCCGCCTGCTCACCTTCCCTGAGATGGTGCAGCTCACCGCCGACTTCCCCGACCTGGTCCCACGCCTCAAACGCGCGTACCGGCACCAACGGATGAAGCTGCCCTTCCTGCTGCTGTTCGGCCGCAGCGACTCGACGATCTCCTACATGGGGGCGAACATCTACCCGGTGGACGTGCAGAACGGCCTGTATCGGGACCCTGAGGTCGCCCGGCTCATCGAGTCCTTCCAGATCGAGCTGCAGCAGACCGGGGACCTGGAGCACCGGCCTGCATTGCACGTCCAGCTGCGGGACCCGGAGTTCTTTCCCGACGCCGCCCTCGCCGACGGCGCCCGCGAGCGCCTGGCGGAGACCATCGCCACCGGCGTGCTGGAGCATCTGGCCTCCGTCTCGCGGGATGTCGCCGAGTCTCTCGAGGAGGACCCCAGCGCCGCGGAACTGCTCGTGCATGTCCACCCCTGGCGTTCGGGCCCCTTCACCGACGACGTCTCCCGACGGAAGATCAAGAACGTGTACCTCCGGCGCAGCGAGGGATGAGGATGCGCACCCGTGACTTCTCCGCCTGCCGCGCCCCGCAGGCCCGCACCGGGGCGCTGTTCCTCGGCTGCAACGAGTACCGCTCTCCCCGAGCGTTCCTGGAACAGCTGGTGACCTGGGGCCCTCTGGCGAAGGCGCTGAAGAACGCGCCGGGCTACCTGTGGCATCGCAGCTACTACGAGTTCCCGCTGCGCATCGGCCTGGTGGTGTGCTTCGAATCGCGAGAGTCGCTGATGGCCTTCGCCAAGGCCCCGGAGCATCATGCGATCATGCACTGGCTGGTGGGCACCTCCCCGGAGACGGGCACCGGATCGGCCGACCCGTCGAAGGCGCCGGTGGTCGGCGGGTTCATTCGGATCCTGGAGGCTGAGGAGGTCGGCTACGTCAACGGCACCTGGCGGGCCGAGGGCGACGAGCTGCGCATGGTGGAGAACTGGCAGGATCGCTCGCCAGGTGCCCGTCGGCCCGGCGACCTGCCCGAGGACCTCCGCGCCACCATCACCGGTGCCGGGCGGGTGAGAGCTCTCGCCCGGGCGCTCAATCCACTGCACCGGAGACGCTGATGCTCGAGTCACGGCTGACCGTCGAGGAGGTCCGCACCCGCACGGCCTGCGAAGAGTTCCTCGCCCTGGGTTCCCGCACGGCCCAGGCAGTGCCGCTGCTCGCCGATGACGTCCGGGCCTGGTTCCGCGGCGACCACCCCCATGTCGACGAGCTCTCCCTGCTGCTGGTCCGCGACGACGACGGCGTCCCGGTGGGCCGCTGCGTCACCCACTGCTCCGCCGAGCTCGACTCCGTGCTGAGCGCCTCGCTCGGCCCCGGCCCCTTCCAGCTCTTCGGCGCCGAGGCGGCGAACTCACCTGCCGTGCTGCAGACGCTGCTGGGCGCCGTCGAGAACCGCGCGCTCCGCGCCGGCGCGACCGGTCTGCTGGGCCCGATGGAGCTGCTGCCCAATCAGCAGGGTGGCGCCCTGACCTCCGGGTTCGCCGCAGACTCGTTCTTCGACTCCCCCTGGACCCCGCCCGAGCTGGCCGACGGGCTCCGTGCCGCGGGGTTCTCACCCTGGCATCCGGCGTCGACCTGGGAGGTGGCGGTGCGGGACATCCCGCCCGCGCGCCGACGTCGTCCCGACCCCACCGAGCTGGAGGCCGCCGGGGTGCGCCGCGAGCCCGCCTCGCGTCTGCGGCTGCGCGGCCGCGGCGGCCAGGTGGAGCGGCTGCGGGAGGCGCTGAACGACTCCTTCGCCCAGCTGCCGTACTTCACCCCGATCTCCCGTCGCCAGATGGCCCGTCAGACTGCTGGCCTGGAGCTGCTGATGGACCCCCGGCTGGTGGTGCTGCTGACCGATGAGTCCGGGCGGATCGTGAGCTTCGCCCTGGTGGTTCCCGACCCGGCCCCGATGCTGCGCCGGTCCCGCGGCGAGCTCGGGCTCCGGGAGCTGCCGAGGCTGCCGGGCGAGAACCGGGATGCGGTGCTGATCGTCCAGGGCACCCGACCGGACCGCCAGGGAGAAGGCCTGCTGTCCCTGGTGTCGCGGGAACTGTTCGCGGAGCTGCATGACGGAGTCTGGGAGCATCTGCGGGTGACCAGCATCGGCGAGGACAATCCCGGCTCGTCCCGGGTCTTCGCCCACGCAAGCGGGCATCCGCTGCACCGGCTGAGCTTCTTCCACCGCCGGGTCGGCCCGGTCGAAGGCGCGACGTTGCAGGGGCCTCAGTGGTGGTGCCAGGTGGCGGAGCGGGCGCCCAGCGCACACAACACCCAGCCATGGGTGCCCCAGCCGGAGGCCGCAGCGTCGGCGCTGCGCCTGACCGTGGACCCCTCGTGCACCCTGCCGGTGGGAGACCCGACCCATCGCGACCTGCATCTGAGCCTCGGCGCGTGGATCGAATCCTTCGCCGTCGCGGCCGCCTCCGAAGGCCAGCACGTCAGCCTCGAGGAGGTCACCGGGGCCGGGCCCGACATCAGGATCCGCCTGAGCTGGAGCCCGGAGGATGCCGCCCGGCCCGCCGTCGGTGCGGCAGCCGCCACCGTCCAGGACGTCCTGGACCGGCGGGTCCACCGGGGGCGCCTGCTGCCTCCCGGGCCGCTGGACCTCCCGGAGGGCTTCCACATCCTGGACGCCCTCGACGCCGACCCGCTGGAGCGCCGCGCCGGTCGCCACGTGGCGGCCACTCCGGAGTTGGCCGCCGAGTTGCTGGACTGGCTGCGCCTGGACCCTCAGGATCCCCGCTGGCATGAGGACGGGCTCTCCGCCGAGTGTCTGCAGCTGCCCCGGGCGGTGCAGTCCCGACCCGTGCAGCGGCTGCTCACAGGTCTCCGGCCGGCCCTCCCCGCGCTGCTGGGCCGGATCTCCCCTCCTCTGACGAGTGCGGGGACGGGAGTGCCGGTGGTCATGTCCTGGCCGGACCGCTCGCCGGCCGGCCAGGTGGAGGCGGGGCGACGGCTGCAGAGCCTGTGGCTGCGCCTGCACCGGCAGGGGCTTGCGGTCTCCCCGGCTTCAGAGGTCATCGACTGCCCAGCCACGGTGGGGCGGCTGGGTGTCGAGCACCCGGTGGCGTACTTCCGGGTGGGGATCCCCGACGACGTCCCGCCCCGCTCGGCCCGACGCTCAGTGCAGCGGCACGAAGCGGTACTGCCCGTGCAGAGTGGTCTCGACGCCGTCATCGACCCGGCGGATTCGGTGCATCTCCCCCACCACGGGGGCCACAATGACCCCGTCCGGTGACAGCTGGTCGATCAGCTCGTGCGGGGTCTTCGCCGCATCCGCTGAGACGAGGATCCGGTCGAAGGGTGCGACGTCGGGCAGGCCGAGGGTGTCGCTCTCGGCGGGACGCACCTGCACCCAGGGCATCGCCTGCAGCTCCACCGCCTGGCGCGCCCGGGCGGCGAGCTCGGGGATCAGCTCCACCCCGAAGACCCGACCGCCGGGGCCCACCAGGTGACCCAGCAGGGCCGCCGTCCAGCCGGAACCGGAGCCGACGTCGAGCGCCCGCTGGCCGGCACGCACGTCGAGGAGCCGCAGCATGCGGGCCACGGTGCTGGGCTGGGAGTTGGTCTGGCCGTGCCCGATGGACAGCGGCTCGTCGGCGGCGGCGAACCGCCGCTGCGGCCACGGGAGGAAATCGACGCGTGGCACCTCGTCCATCGCGCGGGCGACGGCGTCTGGTGAGTCCGACTCTGCCATGGTGTCCTCATGATACGTCCCTGCGGGCCGCCTGCCGTAGGTCCTAGGATCGAGGCATGACCAGCATCAGTCTTCCCTCCGGCTCCACCATCCCTCAGCTCGGCTTCGGCACGTACAAGACCCGTGACACGGCAGCCGCAGTCACCGAGGCGCTGTGCGCGGGCTACCGCCACGTGGACACCGCGCAGATGTACGCCAACGAGGCCGGCGTCGGCGCAGGGCTGCGGGCCTCCGGTCTGCCGCGCGAGGAGGTGTTCGTCACCACGAAGCTGCGCAACGATCGCCACCGTCCCGAGGATGTCCGTCCCAGCTTGGAGGGCTCGCTGCAGGAGCTCGGCCTGGAGCAGGTGGACCTGTTCCTCATCCACTGGCCGCTGCCCACCCTCTACGGCGGCGACTTCGTCTCCACCTGGGAGGCGATGATCGAACTGGCCGAGGCGGGGCTGACCCGTGAGATCGGAGTCTCCAACTTCCAGCCGCACCACCTGGACCGGCTCGTCGAGGACACCGGCGTGGTGCCCGCGGTGAACCAGATCGAGGTCCACCCCTATTTCACCAACGACGCCGTCCGCGCCCGCTGCGCCGATCTGGGCACCGTTGTGCAGGCGTGGAGCCCGCTGGGCCGCGGGGACGAGTTCTCCGACCCGGTGATCGCCGACGTCGCCGCCTCTCACGGGGTCTCCCCGGCACGGGCCATCCTGCGCTGGCACGTACAGCGCGGCGACGTGGTGATCCCCAAGACCGACAGCCCCGAGCGGATGCGGGACAATGCCGACCTCTTCGGCTTCGCCCTCTCGGAGAAGGAGATGGCGGCGATCACCGGTCTGGACACGGGTGAGTCCGGGCGCCGCGGAGGGCACCCGGACTCGTTCGAGGGCTGATCGGTCCCGCCTCAGGGCACCCGGTGGCCTGCGGCGCGCAGCAGCTCGTACCACTCCGGGCGGGTCAGCGGGATTTCGGAGCCCGACGCGGCCTCAGCGACCCGGTCCGCCCGGGTGGTGCCCAGCACCACCTGCATGCGTGCGGGGTGACGGGTGATCCAGGCGGTGGCGATCGCCGTCGGGGTCACCGCGTACTTGTGCGCCAGCCGGTCCAGCACGGCATTGAGCTCCGGGTACTGCGTGGAGCCGATGAACACGCCGTGCGGCGACTGATACGGGGACCATGCCTGCAGCGTGATGCCGTTGATCCGGCAGTACTCCACGATCCCTTCCCCGTTGGGTGAGACGGCCGAGGTCTGGCCGACAGTGTTGGCCATGATCCCTTCGGCCAGGATGGCCGCGTGCGGGATGGACAGCTGCACCTGATTGACCACGAGGGGCTGGTTCACGGCGGTGCGCAGCAGCTCGATCTGCGCCGGAGTGTGGTTGGAGACCCCGAAGTGCCGCACCTTCCCGGTGGAGGCCAGGTGGTCGAAGGCGCGGGCCACCTCCTCCGGCTCCACGAGGATGTCCGGGCGGTGCAGCAGGAGGATGTCGATGTAGTCGGTCTGCAGGGAACGCAGCGACTCCTCTGCCGAGCTGACGATGTGCTCATAGGAGAAGTCGTAGTACGGGCCGTCCTTGACGATCCCGGCCTTGGTCTGGAGGGTGATCTCTTCCCGTTCAGCCTGGCTCAGCCGCATCGCCTCCGCGAACCGGCGCTCGCACCCGTGGGTGGTCAGCCCCGTGCTGTAGATGTCCGCGTGGTCGAAGAAGTCGACGCCGGCCTCACGCGCCGCGGTGACGAGTTCGCGGATCTCCTCATCGGTCTTCTCCGCGATCCTCATCAGGCCGAGTGTGACGCTGGGGGCGGTGATGTCGGTCTGTGCGATCTGCTGTGTGCGCATGGTCACAACCCTATCGCGGCCCCTGGTCAGCGGGCTCACAGACGCGCAGGGTCCTCCGGCCTGCCGTCGCGGAAGGCGGTCTGCCGGGTGTGTCGATGCGCCTCGCGCAGCGTCTCCAGCTGCGCGTGGGCATCCTCGATCAGCTCGGTGAACACGGCCGCCTCCACGCCCAGCTCCTCGGCATGCTCCCGGCAGACCAGCCACCCGTGGAGCTTGCCGGTCACGGCGCTGGACATCAGTTCGCACTCCAGCAGCAGCGCCGTTGGCGAGCGGCGCAGCGGGGCCCGCCCATAGGGCTTGAGCCGGGCGGCCTTCTCCCCCATCCAGGCCAGCGAGGCCGAGGGGCCCGGACGGGGGAATCCCTGGCGCAGCATGAGGCCCTGCAGGAAAGCGTGCTCACGACGGATCGCACCGGCCACCTCGGAGATCTGCGGGAAGACCGGCGTGTCCTGATACGCCTCCGCCATCGCCTCGATCCGCTTGACCCCTGCCGTGGCGCCCGTGAGGTGATCAGCCAGGTACTGGCGCAGCAGCCCGGCGTCGACCGACCCGGTGAGCCGGTGACCGGCGTTCGGCAGATCGGGACTCTCCGGCTCCGGGCCGGAGCGGGGCCTCAGGGGAGGCGAGGCCACGCCGTCGCCGGAGATCATGCCCTGCAGGACGCTCTCCACAGCCTCGGCCGCGCTGCGCAGCGGACGCCAGCCCAGTTTCTGCCGGGCGCGCGTCGTGTCCAGCACCGGGGCGCGCAAGCTCAGGTCCAACCAGCCTTCGTCAGCGGGCACCATCCCCGCACGATGGGCGGCGCGCAGGGCCGAGCGCACAGGCTTGACCGGGACCGTCACAGCCCTGCCCCGTCCTCCGGAGAACACCTTCGCCAGCTGGTGCGCGTCCAGCAGGTCGTCGGCAGCGATGTTGAAGGGCCCCTCGACACCACGGGTCACCGCCTCCGCGAAGGCTGACGCCACGTCGGCGGCATGCACGGCGTGGACCCGCAGGCCGGCCGGAAGGGGGACCAACGGCGGACGGACCGCCCCGAGCACCTGCACCGGCGCCCATCGTCCGGCGAAGTACCGCTGGATCTCCGAGCCTGCGCAGCCCTGGAAGACCAGGCCCGGACGCAGGCGGGCGAGCGATACGTCAGGATGTGCCCTCTCGAACTCGTCCATGACGCGTTCCTGAGCGGATTTGTCCTCGCTGTAGTGCGAGCCGGGGATGCCGTCGGTCGGCCAGTCCTCGGCCCGGGGATCGTCGTCCTCCACCGGCGAGTAGGCACCCACCGACGAGGCCACGGCGACACGCCGGACCCCCGCCGCGGCGGCCGCCTCCAGCACGTGACGGGTGCCGTCGACGTTGACCCGGCGCAGCAGCTCCCGCTCCGTGTTCGGCTGGACGAGCCATGCCAGATGGACGACGGCGTCGACGCCGGCGAAGGCATCGGTCAGGGCGGCCACCGACTCGCGGAACTGGACGTCGATCGTGGCCCATTCGGGAGAGGCATAAGGCTCGACGTCGGTGTCGGGAAGGCGGCGGGCGATGCCGACCACGGAGGTGACCTCCTGACGGAGATGCAGCTCTCGGAGCACGGCCGAGCCTACGTTCCCGGTGGCTCCCACGACGGCGATGTGCACGGGGTCCTCCTTCGATCCGGCGGTGCTGTGCTGTCTCAGCACGCTGTGTGGTCACTCAAGGTGGTCTTCCACCAGACCATGCCTGCCGCCGGGACACAAGGGGTGGTCAGAGGAGCAGGTTCACCGCACCGACGGCAGTGAGCACCAGCACCAGCCGGTCGAAGAGCCGCTGGGAGATGCGCACGGCGATCCACCGTCCGATGAAGGCCCCGATGACGACCAGCGGCACCAGCATCCCCGCGATCGCCAGCACCTGCAGGTTCAGCAGGCCCAGGCCCACCTGGAACGGCAGCTTCGACAGGTTGACCGCGAAGAAGAAGTAGGCGGTGGTGCCGAGGAAGGTCTTCACCGGCAATCGCATGGCGAGCAGGTACATGCTCATCACCGGTCCCCCGGCGTTGGCGACCATGGTGGTGAACCCGCCCAGCCATCCGTAGCCGTAGGCGGCCGTCCTGCCCAGCTCTGCGGCGTCGGCGGCCGATCGACGCCGCCACAGGGTGAAGGCCAGCAGCGCCAGCAGGATGGCACCGATCACTCGCCGGACGACGGCGTCAGAGGCCAGCCCCAGGAACACGGCGCCCACCAGCAGGCCCACCAGCACGGCGGGGACCAGACGCCGCAGGGTGGCCCAGTCGACGTCGCGCCGATACATCCAGACCGCAAAGAGGTCACCCACCAACAGCAGGACCAGCAGGGCCGCGGTGGACTCACGGGCCGGCATCGTGGCGGCAAAGATCGCCACCGCCAGGGTGGCGGCACCCGGCACTGCCGTCTTGGACAGGCCGACGATGAGCGCGCCGACGGCGAGCATCGCCCACCCGAGAAGGTCGAGGTCGATCACCGTGACAGCCTAATGCGCCGCCGGCCGGGGTTGGGACGGCGCACCTTGCCAGCTGCGGGACGTCGTCGTTGCATGGATCCATGACAGTGCAGAGAGTGACACCCATCTTCACGGTGGACGACCTGCCGTCGGCCGTGCAGGAGCACCGGGCGGTGCTGGGACTGGAGCTGGTGATGGACCTGGGCTGGATCGCGTTCCTCGCCGACAGCGCTGGGGCCCAGATCGGGCTGATGACGCAGGACGCCTCCGCGCCGGTGAATCCGCAGGCGTCGGTGTTCGTCGACGACGTGGAGGATGCCTACAGGCTGGCTCAGGAGGCGGGACTCGAGATCGTCCATCCGCTGACGGTCGAGGCCTGGGGCGTGCGCCGCTTCTTCTACCGCGACAGCTCCGGCACGGTGGTCAACGTGGGCATGCATCTGTGACCGCTCAGCGCCGAGGGTCGATCATGGTCATGCCCGCCTGTGGCGCACGGTCCATGAGGGGCAGCGCGGCGGCGGCCTGATCGAGGCCGATGGTCCGAGCGATGAGCCGCTCCGGGTCCAGGCGGCCGTCGGCGATCATCGCCAGCATCTCCGGGTAGGCGCCAGCAGCCATTCCATGGCTTCCCAGGACGTCCAGCTCCCAGGCGATCACCCGGTCCATGGGCAGCCGTGGGTGCCCGGACACCGCGGGCAGCAGTCCGATCTGCACGTGCCGGCCCTGACGCCGAAGGCTGTGGATCGAATCCGCGCAGGTCTGCTCGGAGCCCACGGCGTCGACGGCGACGTCGGCCCCGCCGTCGGTGAGCTCCGAGACCCTAGCTGGGACGCCCTCGTCCTGCCCTGGCGTCCCCGGGCCCTGCGGGGCGAGGATGGTATGCGCAGCACCCAGGCCACGGGCCAGGTCGAGCGCCGATTGACTGCGATCCACCGCGATCACCTCCGCGCCGAGCGCGCGTCCGATCATCACCGCGCTGAGCCCGACGCCGCCGGCGCCGATCACCGCCAGCGTCTCGCCCCTGCTGATCCGGGCCCTGCCGACAAGTCCTCGATACGCGGTGGCGAATCGACAGCCGAGACTCGCCGCGGCCTGTGAGCTCACTCCGTCCGGGATGGCGACGAGGTTGGCGTCCGCGGCGTGCAAGACGACCTGTTCGGCGAAGGAGCCCCAATGCGTGAATCCCGGCTGCTCCTGGTGGGGGCAGACCTGCGGCTCCCCCTGACGGCACCAGCGGCACCGGCCGCAGCCGCACACGAACGGCGCCGTGACACGGTCCCCGGGCCGCCAGCGCTCCACCCCCGCGCCGACCGCCTGGATGATCCCCGCCAGCTCATGACCCGGCACATGCGGCCAGGCGATGTCCTCATGTCCCGCCCAAGCATGCCAGTCGCTGCGGCACAGGCCGGTGGCCTCCACACTCACGACGACGCCGCCGTCCGGGGCGTCCGGGGCGGGCACCTCCCGCACCTCAGGGTGGGCACGGATCTCCTCGATGACGACTGCTCGCATGGGAAGAAGCATGGCACGGTTCGGTGCCTGGGCTCGATGGATATGTCAGAGGGTTCCGGAAGACTGAGCAACACCAGGAGGAGCCGGGGAAGGACCCCCGCGAGAGGGCAGCCGGGGAGGGCTCCCCCGCAGGGTCGGCAGAGACGGGCACCCCGGCAGAGACGTCAGAGGGGGTGGATAGCGTGGGAGACATGGAGGACCAGGACGGGGTGAACCAGCACCCAGACCAGCACAGCCAGCACAGCCAGCACAGCCAGCACAGCCAGCACGGCCAGCACAGCGACGACTCTCGTGCCGATCACGCTGCTGCTGGTTCTGGTGGTGCTGGCTCCGTGTTCTGGCCCGCCCGGGCCGCGCACCTAGCCCAAGAACCAGAACTCTCCCACGCCCGAGCACTGATCATCACCACCCGACAGACCGAAGCCCAAGCCCTCACCGGACTGCTGGACTACCAAGACCGCAGAGCCCGAGAAGCCCACGCCGCCGGGCTCGACCATCACACCCGCCGCGCCCTGCGGGACGCCGCCACCACAGACACCGCCGCTACCCTGGGGGTCAGCGAGCAGGTAGCCTCCGGGATGCTCACCGCCGCCCGCACCGCCCGGACCACCCTGCCGGTCACTTGGAAGACCTATCTGGCCGGGATCATCGACACCGCCCGACTGCGCGCGATCACCACCACCGCCACCACCCTGATCCGGGCTGCGCACTGTGAGGCCTTCGACGCTGCGGCCGCCGCAGCGGCAGCCCGGATGAATCTCGGTGAGCTGCGGGCCTGGCTGCGCCGCTACATCGCCACCCTGGACCCCGCCCAATACCAGGCCGACTGCGACCGTGCTCGGGCGGATCGATGGGTACGCCTCCAACACGACGACCACGCCATGAGCTACCTCGAAGCCCGCCTGCCCACAGTGGCGGCCGCCGCGATCGCGAATCGACTCCGCGCGGTCGCCCGCGGCCACCAGCACCACACCATCCCCACCCCCGAATACCCCGACACCGAATACCCCGACACCGACACCACCTGTGGAGACAGGAGCACAGGCGGGACCGGCTCACAGGCCACCAGCGCCCAGCAGGTCTTCCCCGTCGAGCACCCCCTGCGGCCCGTCGAGCACCCCGAGCTGCCACGGATCACCGACCAGATTGATGCCGCCGGTCCCATCCGCGGGGCCACCAGGATCCCCGTCCAGGTCCAGGACGGTCCTGAGGTCCTTCCCGGTGAGACCCCTGCCCCTGGAGACTCCGACCGCCTCGAACCCCCACCCACAGATCCAACCGATGCACGGGATCCTCGGACTCTGGCTCAGTTGGAGGCTGATCTGTTCGCCTCCTGGCTGCTCTCCGGTCGGGTCGAGGGCGCCCCGGTGGAGGCGAAGATCGCGGTGATGATCCCTGAGACCACCCTGACCGGACACAGCGACGACCCGGGCATCAGTGCCGACCGGAACTGGGTGATCCCAGCCAGCGATGCCCGCCACCTCGCCGGTGATCCCCGCACCTGCCACGACTGGTACCACGCCACCACCAGCCCCACCATCAACACGGACACCAGCCCGGACACCAGCCCGGGCGCCAGCCCGACCCCACCCAGTCCGCACCAGCCCAGCCCGACCCCACCCTGCCCGATCCAGCCCGGCGCAGGAGACGTCTCTCCGGACGTCCTCGCCATCACCTACACCGGCCGCTACGCTCCGGCCCGGCTGCGGGATGCCATCATCTTCCGTGACGGGGTCTGCCAGGCCCCGGGGTGCACCATCCCAGCGCAGCGCTGCGATCTTGACCACCGGCTCCCCTACCCGGCAGGCCCCACCAGCGGGCCCAACCTGCAGGCCCTGTGCCGCAGACACCATCGGTTGAAGTCCCACGGACTGCTCACCGAAGAGGACCCGGCCACACCACCGAAGACAGCGACACCAGAGCCAGCAGCACCCCCGCCACCGGCATCACTGCCACCAGACCAGCCACCTCAGCCATCTCACCCGCCTCGAACCCGTCGGTCCCAGCACAGGCCCCCACCCCTGACACGCCTGAGCTGGAACACCCTGCGCGCGATGTCCCGTGGCCCCGACCCCCACCATCGCACCGCGCCCCACGCGCTCATCAAGCTCCTTCACACCGAAGGGCGCACCCACGACCGCGGTCACCCCTGACCCACCGCGCCACCACCCACACCACACCGCCACGGATCACCAGCTGAGGACGGCACCCACCCAGGTGCCGCCCTCAGCCGGCGCGCGCGTCGTCGACCGCTCCAGGGGTGGCGAGCAGATCGAGGGCCTCGTCGCGCATCTGGACCTTGCGCACCTTCCCAGTCACGGTGGTGGGGAACTCGTCCACCACCGTCACATACCGCGGAATCTTGTAGCGCGCCAAGCGTCCGTCACAGAACTCACGCAGAGCTGCCGCGGTGAGCCGTGCGGCCCCGTCGCGCAGCCGCACCCAGGCCATCAGCTCCTCCCCGTACCGTTCGTCGGGCACACCGATGACCTGGGCGTCCACGATGTCGGGATGGGTATAGAGGAACTCCTCGATCTCGCGCGGGTAGATGTTCTCCCCACCGCGGATCACCATGTCCTTCATCCGCCCGGTGATCTGCACGTACCCTTCCGCATCCATGCGCGCCATGTCTCCTGTGCGCATCCACCCGTGGGGATCCACGACCTCGGCGGTCTTCTCCGGCTGGTCCCAGTAGCCCTGCATCACGAGATACCCACGGGTGCAGAGCTCCCCGTCGCTGTCCACGGGCAGAGTCTCCCCCGTGACGGGATCCACCACTTTGACCTCCGCATGGGGCACCACTCGGCCCACGGTCCCCACCCGACGCTCCAGCTCGTCATCCGTCCGGGTCTGCAGGGACACCGGGGAGGTCTCGGTCATCCCGTAGCAGATGGTGACCTCCTCCATGTGCATCACCTCGATGACCTGACGCATGATCTCCTCCGGGCACGGTGAGCCGGCCATGATGCCGGTGCGCAGGCTGCTCAGGTCGACGTCGCCCAGATCCTCCAGGCCGAGCTCGGCGATGAACATGGTCGGCACCCCATAGAGGCTCGTGCACCGTTCATCCTGCACCGCCTGCAACGTCCTTCGGGCATCGAACGCCGGGGCGGGAATGACCATCGTCGCGCCGTGGGTGGTGGCGCCCAGGTTGCCCATGACCATGCCGAAGCAGTGGTAGAAGGGCACGGGGATGCAGACCCGGTCCTGCTCGGTGTATCGGCAGACCTCCCCTACGAAGAAGCCGTTGTTGAGGATGTTGCGGTGGCTCAGCGTCGCACCCTTGGGGAACCCGGTGGTGCCAGAGGTGTACTGGATGTTGATCGGGTCTTCGGGCGTCAGGTCCTCCGCGACGACGTCGAGCAGCTCCTCATCCGGCTCCGCCGGGAGCAGCTGCTCCCATTCCGGGGACCCCATGATGACGCTGAGCTCCAAGGCTCCGAGCTCATCGTCCGCGCGGGCCAGCATGCTCGGATAGTCCTGACCCCGGAACTCATCTGAGGCGACGACGGCGGTGATGCCGGCCTGCTGCAGGACATAGGTCAGCTCATGCTGACGGTAGGACGGGTTGATGGTCACCAAGATCGCACCCAGCTCGGCGGTGGCGTACTGGGTCAGCGTCCATTCCCAGCGGTTGGGGCCCCAGACGCCGACCCGCTGCCCCGTCCGGACGCCTGCCCGATGCAGTCCTGTGGCCAGCCGTCGCACGTCGCGCCGGAACTCGGCGTAGGTCCAGCGCCTGTCGGCGTGCAGATCCACCAACGCCTCCCGCTCGCCGAATCGCAGCGTCGTCTCGCGGAGGTTCGCGCCGATCGTGGACTCCAGCAGCGGAGGCTCGCAGGGGCCGACGTCGTGGGCGACTCTCAGCCGGCCGGCCTGCTGGGCCGCGCCGTCGTGGAGATCCTCGGGGGTGTCATGGCTCAGGCTCATCTGCACTCCGCATCGTGGATTTCAGTGAATGCCGACAAACCCGAAGCTAGCAGGACAGTGTTGCACGTCACAACACCTCTGACGCCGACGCTCAGCGCGACATCTCCACCTCTGCGGCGGCCTGCGCCATGACCTCGAGCGCACGCGCGCCGACCTCCATGGTCTCGGCCGAGGGCGCCCGGCCGTGGACGTGCTTCAGCGAATGCGCCGTGGAGTTGATCAGCCCAAAGAGCCCATGGACGCGAAGGCTCAGCTCCTCCGATCCGGCCGCGGGATGCAGGGCGCGGACGGCGTCCACCCAGATGTCCATGTACTCGCGCTGCATGCGACGGATCCGCCGACGGTCGGGCTCGGCCAGCCGCCCCAGCTCCTGCTCCTGGACGCGGATGACCTCGGGACTGCGCAGCGCGAAGCGGACCTGAAAGGCGATGAGTCGCCGGAGCCGCTCCTCAGGGATTCCTGCGCCCGCACCCAGTGCCCTCCCTCCGTCCAGCAGCTCCTGGCTCACCTCGAGCAGCAGCTGGCCCAGCATGTCCCGTTTGCCCTTGAAGTGCCGATAGATGGCCTGCCCGGTGACGCCCGCCTCGCTGCCGATGTCGTCCAGCGCCACTGAGGCGAAGCCTCGGGTGCCGAACAGCCGGCCCGCCGCCTCGAGCAGGTCGCGCCGCCGGCGGTCCTTCTCCTGCTGGCGCCGGGTCCGCGGCGGACCCGACGACTCGCCCGACCCGCCGTCGAGAATGGACATCATGTGATCACCGCCACTAGAGTCGCTTTCAGTGAACCATCGTTCACTCAAATCTACCGGACGTCGGACCTGACCGGCACCGGATCTGACCGGCACCGGATCTGCTGGACACCAGGAGGAAGACGTGGAGCCACGGGGCATCTCGCACACCCTCTCCACCGCCGTGGACCCCCGGGACGAGACCTTCGCGGCCAACGCCCGCCGGAACCGCGAACTGCGCGACCAGCTGCACCAGACCCTGCGTCGCACCGCTCTCGGCGGCTCCGAGGCGTCACGACGTCGGCATCAGCAGCGCGGCAAACTGCTCCCCCGCGAGCGCGTGGACCGGCTGCTCGACGCCGGCAGCCCGTTCCTGGAGATCGGCGCACTGGCCGCCCACGGCATGTACGACGACGCCTCCCCCGGCGCCGGAATCATCACCGGCATCGGGCTGGTCCACGGTCGGCCCGTGATGGTGGTGTGCAACGATTCCACCGTCAAAGGCGGCACCTACTTCCCCGTCACGGTGAAGAAGCACCTGCGGGCTCAGCGGATCGCCCAGGAGAACCGGCTTCCGTGCCTCTACCTGGTGGACTCGGGCGGAGCGTATCTGCCCCTGCAGGATGAGGTGTTCCCGGATGAGGACCACTTCGGCCGCATCTTCTACCACCAGGCCCAGCTCTCCGCGGAGGGCATCCCGCAGATCGCCGCGGTCATGGGCTCCTGCACCGCCGGCGGCGCCTACGTGCCCGCCATGAGCGACGAGTCGGTGATCGTGCGGAACCAGGGCACGATCTTCCTGGGCGGGCCGCCGCTGGTCAAAGCGGCCACCGGAGAGGTCGTCACACCCGAGGAGCTCGGCGGCGCGAAGGTCCACACCGCCGAATCCGGCGTGGCGGACCACATCGCCGAGGACGACGACCACGCTCTCCAGATCCTCCGCGACATCGTCGCCACCCTCCCCGCTCCCGCCCCGCGGGCCTGGGAGCTTGCCTCCGAGGTCCGCCCTCCGCGGCTGGACGTGGCTGATCTGGACGGCATCATCCCGCAGGACGTCAATCAGCCCTACGACGTCCACGAGGTGATCGCCCGGATCGTCGACGACAGCGCCTTCCACGAGTTCAAACGCGACTACGGCACCACCTTGGTCACCGGATTCGCCCACGTGGACGGGCACCCCGTCGGCATCGTGGCGAACAACGGGATCCTGTTCTCCGAGTCCTCCCTGAAGGGCGCGCACTTCATCGAGCTGTGCGACCAGCGGGGCATTCCTCTGCTGTTCCTGCAGAACATCTCCGGGTTCATGGTCGGCCGTGACTACGAGGCCGGAGGAATCGCGAAGAACGGCGCCAAGATGGTCACCGCCGTGGCCACCACCCGGGTCCCGAAGATCACGGTGGTCATCGGGGGCTCGTTCGGGGCCGGGAACTACTCCATGTGCGGGCGCGCCTACTCGCCCCGGTTCCTGTTCATGTGGCCCAATGCGCGGATCTCCGTGATGGGCGGCGAGCAGGCCGCTTCCGTGCTGGCCACCGTGAAGCGCGACCAGCTCGAGGCCGCAGGCGAGACCTGGAGCCCCGAGGAGGAGGACGCGTTCAAGGCCCCGATCCGACAGACCTACGAGGACCAGGGACAGCCGTACTATTCCACCGCCCGGCTCTGGGACGACGGCATCATCGACCCCGCCGACACCCGACGGGTGCTCTCCATGGCGCTGGAGGTCTGCTCGCGGACCCCGCTGCCGGCGTCGGGCTTCGGCCTGTTCAGGATGTAGGAGGCCAGCATGGACCAGCTCTTCACCACCGTCCTGGTGGCCAACCGCGGAGAGATCGCCTGCCGGGTGATCTCCACCCTGCATCGCCTGGGCATCACCGCGGTGGCCGTACATTCCGAGGCCGACGTCGACGCCGCCCACGTGCGGATGGCTGACCGTTCGGTCTGCCTCGGCCCCGCCGCGGCCTCCGCCTCTTATCTGGACGTCGACGCCGTGATCGAGGCCGCCCGCACCACCGGGGCCGAGGCCATCCACCCCGGCTACGGCTTCCTCTCCGAGAACGCTTCCTTCGCGCGGGCCTGCGAGGCCGCCGGAGTCGTCTTCATCGGCCCCGGGGCGCAGGCGCTGGAGATCATGGGGGACAAGATCCGGGCCAAGGAGCATGTGGCCGCGGCCGGGGTGCCGCTGGTCGACGGCGTGTCCGCCCCGGGCCTCGACGACGACGCCCTCGTCGAGGCCGCCGCCGGGATGACCTACCCGGTGCTGATCAAGCCCTCAGCGGGCGGCGGCGGCAAAGGCATGCAGGTCGTGGAGCGCCCCGAGGAGCTGGCCGAGGCTCTGCCGGCGGCCCGCCGCGTGGCCCAGGCGGCCTTCGGCGACGACTCGCTGATGATCGAGCAGCTGATCCGCAGCCCCCGGCACATCGAGGTCCAGGTCCTCGCCGACTCCCACGGCGACGTCATCCACCTGGGCGAACGCGAATGCTCCCTGCAGCGCCGTCATCAGAAGGTGATCGAAGAGGCACCCTCCCCCCTGCTGCTGGACACCGAGGACGGTGAGCAGATCCGGGCCCGGCTGGGCGAGGCGGCGTGCCAGGCCGCCCGGAGCGTGGACTACCGCGGGGCCGGCACGGTCGAGTTCCTCGTCTCCGACGAGGACCCCGGGACGTTCTTCTTCATGGAGATGAACACCCGGCTGCAGGTGGAGCACCCCGTCACCGAGGAGATCACCGGGGTGGACCTGGTGGAGCAGCAGATCCGGATCGCCGCCGGTCAGCCCCTGGCGCTGACCCAGGAGGACGTGAGGCTGACCGGGCACGCCGTCGAGGCCCGGGTGTACGCCGAGCAGCCCGAGGCCGGGTTCCTCCCGGCCACCGGGACGGTGCTGCGACTCCACGAGCCCGCCGGCGAGGGGGTCCGTGTGGACACCGGACTGCGGGCCGGACAGGCCGTCGGCATCGACTATGACCCCATGCTGGCCAAGGTCATCTCCCACGCCCCGGACCGGGCCCAGGCCCTGTCCCGTCTGCACCGGGCGCTCGGACAGACGGTCATCCTCGGAGTGGAGACCAACCTGGCCTACCTGCGGGGCCTGCTCGACGATGACGACGTCCGGGCCGGACGCCTGGACACCACCCTGATCGCGCGGCGACTGCCGGACCTTGCACTCCCCCGACCGGACGACGATCTGCTCACCGCCGCCGCCCTGCTGGTCGCCCAGCCCCGGCCGGTTCCTGGCGAAGGATGGGCCTGCGACGGCTGGCGCGCCGCCGAGCAGGCCGTGCCCTCGGTGCTGGTCACCCACGCCGGTGCCGACGGCCACACCCTGACCACCACCGTCCCCCTCGACGGCACAGCTTCCCTGGACGGCCCCGCCACGCCCGACGGCGGACCGGGCACCCACCTGCTCACCCGGCACGGGCGCAGCAGATCGGTCGCCCTGGCCCGCGGAGACCGCTCCGACGCCGGCGTCGTCGTCTGGGCCTGGGCCGACGGGGTCACGGCACGGCTGACCGTGGCCGACCGGACCACCCAGACCCTGACCGCACTCGCCCAGCGGGAGGCGGAGCTCACCGAGGCCGCCCCCGAGGTGACCGCCCCGCTGCCCGGCACCGTGATCGCCGTCGCCGTGACCAGCGGCGACACGGTCCGCGCCGGGGACCCGCTGGTGACGATCGAGGCCATGAAGATGGAGCATCGGCTGCTCGCCCCGTTCGACGGGACGGCGAACCTCGCCGTCGCCGCCGGGGAGCAGGTGTCGCTCGGCCAGGTGCTGGCGACCGTGACGAAGGAGGAGTGAGAAGTGGATCTACGTATGGACCATGTGCTCAGCGAGGAGCATCAGGCCCTGAAGGAGGCCGTCCACGACTTCACCCAGGAGGTGGTCGCCCCCGTCTCTGCGGCGCACGACGCCGACCATTCCTTCCCCTACGAGGTGATCGCCCAGATGGGTGAGATGGGGCTGTTCGGACTGCCGTTCCCCGAGGAGCACGGCGGTCAGGGCGGCGACTACTTCGCGCTGTGCCTCGCGCTGGAGGAGCTGGCGAAGGTGGACCAGTCGGTGGCGATCACCCTGGAGGCCGGCGTCTCTCTGGGGGCCATGCCCATCCACCGGTTCGGCACCGAGGCGCAGAAGCAGCGCTGGCTGCCGGAGCTGACCAGCGGTCGACGGCTGGCCGGGTTCGGGCTCACCGAGTCCGAGGCGGGCTCCGACGCCGGAGGCACCCGCACCCGGGCGGTCCTCGACGGCGACGAGTGGGTCATCGACGGCACCAAGGAGTTCATCACCAACTCCGGCACCACGATCACCTCCCTGGTCACCGTCACCGCCGTCACCGGGGAGCAGCAGCTGCCCGACGGCCGGACCAAGAAGGAGATCTCCACGATCCTGGTGCCCACCGACACTCCCGGGTTCACCGCAGAGCCCGCCTATGACAAAGTCGGTTGGAACGCCTCGGACACGCATCCGCTGACCCTGTCCGGGGTCCGCGTGCCGCAGGAGAACCTGCTCGGCGAGCGCGGCCGCGGCTACGCGAACTTCCTGGGGATCCTGGATGAAGGCCGGATCGCGATCGCCGCCCTGGCCACCGGCGCGGCCCAGGGCTGTGTGGACGAGGCGGCGCGCTACGCCAAGGAACGGGAGACTTTCGGCGCCGCGATCGGTACCAACCAGGCGATCTCCTTCAAGATCGCCCGCATGCAGGCCCGGGCGCACTCGGCCCGGCTGGCCTACTACGACGCCGCGGCCCGCATGCTGGAGGGCCGTCCCTTCAAGACTGAGGCCGCCATCGCCAAGCTCATCGCCGGGGAGGCCGCCATGGACAACGCCCGCGACGCCACTCAGGTGTTCGGCGGCTACGGGTTCATCAACGAGTCCGTCGTCGCCCGGCACTACCGGGACTCCAAGATCCTGGAGATCGGGGAGGGCACCACCGAGGTGCAGCTGATGCTGATCGCCCGGAGCCTGGGGCTGGACGCATGAGCGAGCAGCGAATCATCCAGCAGCGAGGGCTCTACCTGGACGAGATCGAGGTCGGGGCGGTGTACCGGCACGCACCGGGACGCACCGTCACCGAAGCGGACAACGTCGGGTTCACCACCCTGACCATGAACACCCAGTCCCTGCATCTGGACGCCCACTGGGCCGCCCAGCAGCCCTTCGGCCGGCCCCTGGTGAACTCGATGTTCACCCTGTCCACGCTGGTCGGCGCGTCGGTGGCGCAGCTGACGCAGGGCACCATCGTGGCGAACCTCGGCTTCGAGGCCGTCTCGTTCCCGCATCCGCTGTTCCACGGCGACACCCTGTACTCGGAGTCGGAGATCCTGGACACGCGCCCCTCCGGCTCCCGTCCCGGGCAGGGCATCGCCCGGATCCGGCATCGAGGCCGCAACCAGGAGGGCACCCTGGTGGCCGAATGCGTCCGCTCCGTGATGCTCTGGGTCTCCGAGGAGGCCCACCGGTCCGGCACAGCAGAAGGCACCTCAGGAGGATCCGCATGAGCCGCCGTCGTGAGGTCAGCGGTCGGGCGTTCACCGCCGGGCCCACCCTGCTGTTCTGCCCGGCCGATCGTCCCGAACGCTACGCCAAGGCCGCCGAGCGGGCCGATGCGGTGATCCTCGACCTGGAGGACGCCGTCGCTGAGCCGGACAAGCCCGCGGCTCGCGATCACCTGCGTGCGCACCTGGATACGCTGGCCGGCCCGGGGGGCGCGGACCTGCGGGCCCGGACGGTGGTGCGGATCAGCCCTGCCGGCACCGAAGACTTCCACGCCGACGTCGCCCTGCTGGCCGGCAGCCCGGTGGAGCTGGTGATGCTCGCCAAGACCGAGTCCGCGCAGGACGTGGCCGCAGCCGCTGAGGCGCTGCCCGGGGTCGGACTGATCCCGCTGTGCGAGACCGCCGCAGGCGCCACCCGGGCCGAGCAGATCGCCTCCCACCCGCAGGTGGTGGCGGTGATGTGGGGCGCCGAAGACCTCATCGCCTCCCTCGGAGGCAGCTCCTCCCGGCGCGCCGACGGCCGCTACCGGGACGTGGCCCGGCAGGCCCGCGCCCAGGTGCTGCTCGCCGCCGCCACCCACGGCGCCGCCGGGATCGACGCGATCTATGCGGACATCGACGACGTCACGGGCCTGGCGGAGGAGGCCGCTGACGCGGTGGCCAGCGGCTGGGCGGCCAAGGCCTGCATCCACCCGTCCCAGGTGCCGCTGATCCGGCAGGCCTACGCGCCCACGGCCGAGGAGCTGGAGCACGCCCGCGCCCTCCTGGCGCAGGTGCCCCACCACGGCGGTGCCTTCCGGTTCCGCGGGGCGATGGTGGACCTGCCGCTGATCCGCCACGCCGAGCAGGTCGTGTGCCGGGCCGAGGCGGCCTCAGCTGCGTCGACGGAACCGGTCACCCGGCAGCGGGCGCGATGAGGTGCCCTTCCAGGCGCGCAGCGCCCAGATGGTCATGGTGACCACCACCGCCCAGGCGCACAGCACCACCGCGGCCGGGACCACGCCCGGCTCGGAGATGAACGAGCCGACGGCGACCAGGGACACCTGCCCCGGGACGGTGGAGATCAGCCCCGCCACCAGGAAGTCCCGCTGAGAGACTCCGAACGCGCCGGAGCCGTAGTTGACCGGCCAGTACGGCAGGCCGGGCATGAGCCGCAGCGTGGCCACCGCTTGGAACCCGGCGTCGGCCAGATGCCGCTCCACGGTGTCGGCGTGGGTGCCCAGCATCTTCACCACGGTGGCGCGTCCGAGCGCCCGGGCCAGCCAGTAGGCGCCCCAGCAGCCGATGAACACGCCGATGATCGAGAGGGCGCTGCCCTCCACGATGCCGAACAGCAGCCCGCCGGTGACCGCCATGATCGTCACCGGGATGGGAGTCATGGCCACGATCGCGTACAGCAGCACGAACACGATCCAGGCCGCCCAGCCGAGGCTCTCCATGTCCGCACGCAGCTCGTCCACGGACGGCAGCCGCACGTTGAAGGCCAGCCAGAGCATCAGCAGCAGCACCAGGACGAGCAGCGTGTTGCGCAGATAGGTGCCCCACTGCAGGCCGGTCCTGCCCACAGGTGCGGGTGCTGCGTCGTCGGGCTGATCCTGACTCATCAGCACCACTGTACGGCGCTAGGCTGACACCTATGACCGCGGACACGACCTCTCAGCGCACCTTCCACGAGCTCTGCGCGGCCCGAGGCACGGCGTTCCCGGTGCTCACCGAGCGGCTGACCCTGAGCCCGTTCACGGCCGCCGACCTCGACGAGGTCTGGGAGTACTGGCGCCTGCCGGAGACCACCCACTGGATGTCCCGCCGGTACGAGGCCCCGGAGCAGCTCTGCGACCGGTGGCTGCCCCAGGGCTCCAAGTTCACCGTGCGACTGCGGACGGATGGCGCGCTGCTCGGCGATGTGGGCGCGCGGCTGCAGGACGGCTGGGCCCAGCAGGAGGCGGCCGATCAGGCCCGGGGCACGCAGGTCGAGCTGGACTGGACCCTCGCTCCGCAGCACCAGGCCCATGGATATGCCCGGGAGGCGGTACGGGCTCTCATGGAGCTGGTCGCTGACCTGGGTGTCCGCAGGATGCAGGCCGGCTGCTTCGCCGAGAACACCGGCTCCTGGCGGCTCATGGAGGCCCTGGGCATGCGCCGCGAGACCTCCACGGTCCGGGAGTCGCTGCACCGGGACCTCGGCTGGCAGGACGGCGTCGGCTATGCCGTGCTGGCCGAGGAGCTTCCCGCCCGTCATTGACGGTCAGGTGGACGGAGCACCGGCAGAACTTTGGGACAATGGGCGGGTGACAGAACGCGAACAGGACCAGGCCCCGCCCAAGCCCCAGCTGACCCCCGCCCAGTCGAAGCGGATCTCGCAGCCGATGACCGCGATGATCATCACCATGGCCGTGACGGTCGGAGCGGTCGCCGCGTTCTACATGATGAACCCTGAGCCGGACGTGGAGCCCTACCAGCGGGACGAGGACGTCCACCAGGAGGCCGCCTACGTGGCCGACGTCGCCACCTTCGCACCCCTGGCCCCCGAGGTGCCGGAGGGATGGTCCGCGAACTACGCCCGCTGGGAGACCAGGCCGGAGCACGGTGTGCCCGTCTGGGAGGTCGGCTACACCACCGACGCGGTCGACTTCATCGGCTTCGCCCAGACCGCCCAGGGCAACCCCACCTGGATCGCCGAAGAGACCCGGCAGGCCTCCCCCGCCGGCACGCACACGGTGGACGGCCTGGAGTTCGAGGTCCGTGACGGCGACCGTGACCGCACCTACTATGTCCTCACCGAGGAGGAGAACGACGTCGACGGCACCACCGTGGTCATCGGCGGAGACGCCTCCGAGGAGGAGTTCGACCTCGCCCTGGAGGCCGTGGTGGCGTCCCTGGGCGAAGACCCGCGGGACGACGCCGACCCCAGCCCCGGCGCCGACACCGATGAGGACTCCGACACAGCCCCGTGATCCGCCCTGCCCTAGGCTGAGAGCACCTGCCCGCCCAGCATCTCCACCACCCCCGAGGAGTACGATGACCGACGCCATCAGTCCTTCCCCCGCCCCCAGCCCCGCTGAGGTCTGGGAGCGCCTGCAGGCCGGCAACGCCCGGTTCGTCTCCGGGGAGGTCGCCCACCCCAACCAGAACGCGGCCCGCCGCAGCTCGCTGACCGACGGGCAGCACCCGATGGCCGTGATCTTCGGCTGCTCGGACTCCCGGCTGGCCGCAGAGATCATCTTCGACGTCGGACTGGGCGACGTGTTCGTGGTCCGCACCGCCGGCCAGGTGATCGACGACGCCGTCCTGGGGTCCCTGGAGTACAGCGTGGACGTGCTGGAGGTGCCGCTGATCGTGGTGCTCGGCCATGACTCCTGCGGTGCCGTCACCGCCGCCATGGAGTCCGCAGCCTCGGCCACCACCCCCACCGGATTCGTGCGCAGCCTGGTGGAGCGCATCACGCCCTCCGTGCTGGCCGCCCAGCGCCAGGGACTGACCACGGTCAACGAGACCGTGGAGGAGCACGTGAAGCAGACGGTCTCACGGATCACCGAGCACTCCCGCGCCATCTACGAGGCCGTCCAGGACGGACGCACCGCGGTGATCGGTGTGACCTACCGGCTGGCGGAGGGACGCGCGGACCTGGTCAGCACCACCGGCGAAGTCTGAGCACATCACACGACGCGCTTCACAGTGCGACGGCTCGACGCGGAGCCTCACCGGCGTCCATAGAATGGGCCCATGACCCAGAACTCTGCTGCTGAGACCGAATACCGCATCGAGCGAGACACCATGGGTGAGGTGAAGGTGCCTGCCCACGCGCTGTACCGGGCCCAGACCCAGCGCGCCGTGGAGAACTTCCCCATCTCCGGACGCACCCTGGAGCGCGCCCACATCGAGGCGCTGGCCCGGGTGAAGAAGGCCGCAGCCCTGGCCAACCAGGAGCTGGGCGTGCTTGACGGCGAGCTCGCCGAGGCCATCGCCGGCGCCGCCGAGAAGGTGGCCTCCGGCGAGCTGGACGAGCACTTCCCAGTGGACGTGTTCCAGACCGGCTCCGGCACCTCCTCCAACATGAACACCAACGAGGTGCTGGCCACCCTGGCCAACCAGGCGCTGCAGGAGAAGGGCTCGGACAAGGAGGTCCACCCCAACGACCACGTCAACGCCTCGCAGTCCTCCAACGACGTCTTCCCCACCTCGGTGCACGTTGCCGCCACCGGTGCGCTGATCAACGACCTCAAGCCCGCCCTGGCCTACCTGGCCGAGGCCCTGGAGGCCAAAGCCGCCGAGTTCGCCGACGTCGTGAAGTCCGGCCGCACCCACCTGATGGATGCCACCCCGGTGACCCTGGGCCAGGAGTTCGCCGGCTACGCGGCGCAGGTCCGCTACGGCATCGAGCGCATCGAGTCCTCCCTGCCGCGCGTGGCCGAGGTCCCGTTGGGCGGCACCGCCGTAGGCACCGGCATCAACACCCCCCTGGGCTTCGCGGAGAAGGCCATCGCCCACCTGGCCGAGGACACCGGCCTGCCCCTGACCGAGGCTCGCGACCACTTCGAGGCGCAGGCGAACCGGGACGGGCTCGTGGAGGCCTCCGGTCAGCTGCGCAACATCGCCTACTCGCTGATCAAGATCAACAACGACCTGCGCTGGATGGGTTCGGGCCCCAACACCGGGCTCGGCGAGATCGCCATCCCGGACCTGCAGCCGGGATCCTCGATCATGCCGGGCAAGGTGAACCCGGTCATCTGTGAGTCCGCCATCCAGGTGTGCGCCCAGGTGATCGGCAACGACACCACCGTGGCACTGTCCTCCACCAACGGGGCCTTCGAGCTCAACGTCGGCATCCCGGTGATGGCGGCGAACCTGCTGGAGTCGATCCGCCTGCTGAAGAACACCTCCTACGTGATGGCGGACAAGATGATCTCCGGGCTCACCGCCAACGAGGATCGCTGTGCGTTCCTCGCCGGCGCCTCCCCCTCGGTGGTCACCCCGCTGAACAAGCACATCGGCTACGAGGCCGCCGCCGAGATCGCCAAGCATGCGGTCAAGAACAAGGTGACGGTCCGGGAGGCCGTGGTGGAGCTGGGCTACCTGGAGCGCGGCGAGCTCACCGAGGCGCAGCTGGACGAGGCCCTCGACGTGAAGTCCATGACCCAGCCGGGCTGATCCCCACCGCGCCGATCCCCACTCGCCCCTCCAGGAGGCCCTGTCATGTCCGCAGCCGTCGTCGCCGAGCTCGAGGCCGCACTGCCCGGACGGGTCACCACCGATCCGGCGGCCCTGCGGGCGCTGTCCACGGATCGGTCCGGTCATGTGGGCGAGGGTCTTCCGGTGGCGGCGGTCCTCGCCGAGAGCGTCGAGGACGTGCAGCACGTGTGCCGCACCGCGAGCGCCCACGGCACGCCCGTGGTCGCCCGCGGGGCGGGCACTGGGCTGGCCGGCGGCGCCACCGCCGGAGACGGGGAGATCGTGCTGAGCCTGGAGCGGATGGACCGGGTCCTGGAGGTCTCTCCGCAGAACCGGCTGGCGGTCGTGCAGGCCGGGGTGATCAACGGGCGGCTCGACGCACAGCTGGCCGAGCATGGCCTGTGGTGGTCCCCGGACCCGGCCAGCAAGGACATCTCCACGGTGGGCGGCAACATCGCGATGAACGCCGGTGGGCTCCTGTGCGCCAAATACGGGGTGACCCGGGAGTCCGTGCTGGGGCTGACCGTGGTGCTGGCCGACGGGCGCCGGCTCGACGTCGGCCGCCGCACCGTCAAAGGCGTCACGGGCTACGACCTCACCGCCCTGATGATCGGATCGGAGGGGACGCTGGGGATCATCGTGGAGGCCACGCTGAGGCTGCGTCCGGCGGTGAGCGGGGAGACCCCGACCCTGACGGCGACCTTCAGCAGCATCGTCGACGCCGCGGCCGCCTCCTCGGCACTGGTCCACGCGGGTCACATTCCGGCCGCCATGGAGCTGTTGGATCGGCCCTGCCTGGACGCCCTGACCTCCTTCACCGGTGAGGACCCCTCGCAGGGCGGCCAGGCGTTCCTGCTGCTGCAGTGCGACGGCGAGTCCGCCGCGGCCGAGCTGCAGGCCTGCGCGGCGATCCTGCAGTCCCATGGGGGCCGTGTCCAGGTGGCCCGGGACCAGGCAGAGGCGCAGCGTCTCTTCGGGCTGCGCCGGCAGATGTTCCCGGCCCTGGAGGCCCGCGGCACTCCGCTGATCGAGGACGTGGCCGTGCCGCTGGACCGCATGGCGGACGCCTTCGCCGAGATCCGTCGCATCGAGCAGGACTGCGGGGTGCTCATCCCCACCGCCGCCCACGCCGGCGACGGCAACCTGCACCCCACGTTCTCCTTCGAGGGCCACCGTGTGCCGGAGCGGATCTGGGAGGCCGCCGGACGGATCTTCGAGATGGCGCTGGCCATGGGCGGCACCCTGACCGGGGAGCATGGTGTGGGGCTGCTGAAGCGCCGGTGGCTCGTCGACGAGCTCGGCGCCGACCAGTTCGCCCTGCAGCGGCAGATCAAGGAGCTCTTCGACCCCGCCGGGATCCTGAACCCAGGGAAGGTCTTCGCTGAGCTCAGCCGGTGAGGAGCCGGGCCGGGGCGCCGTCGTCGAGCGCCCACCCGATGACCATCCGCTGATCCTCGGCCAGCGGTTCCGGCAGGGCGGAGACCGGGTACCAGCCGACCTCCACCGACTCGTCGTCGTTGACCCGCGGATCGCCCGAGACCGGCTCCATCTCCAGGACGGTGTCCAGGTAGCGGCAGCGGTCGCCGTTGCCGTACTGCACCAGGTGCGTGGCGAAGACCCCGGCCACCCGCACCGGACGGGCGACGACCGCCGTCTCCTCCTCGATCTCCCGGACCGCGCCCTCGCCGGGCTGCTCGCCGGGCTCCAGGATCCCGGAGGTGACGGTCCACGCGCCGTTGTCACTGCGCTTCACCAGCAGCACCTCCGGCTCCTGCAGCGCGGCGCCGGCGTCGTGCCGGCGCACGACCACGCCCCGGACGGCAGGGATCCACAGATCAGCGCTGCCGATGTGGGTGCGCAGGTCACGGATGAAATCAGGTGTGGGTGCCATCGGCTGACAGCGTAGCCGCTCAGCTGCCGATCAGCGCCAGCGCCGTGCCGATGATCAGGAACGGGCCGAAGGCGATCCTGGTCCGCCGATCGGCCTGGCGGGTGATCAGCAGGATGATGGCCACCACCCCGGCCAGGACGAAGGAGAGCACGACGGCGGCGGCGACGGTCACCCAGCCGAGGAAGCCCGTGTAGAGGCCCAGCACGACTGCGAGCTTGACGTCCCCCATGCCGATGGACGGCGGGTGGACGAGTCGGACCAGGAGGAACACGAACCCCCAGAGCAGCCCTGCCGCCACGCCGCGCAGCAGCCCGGGAAGATCACCGAGCAGCAGGGCCACCAAGACCAGGATCCCGGTGGTCACCCCCGCCCACGGGTAGAGGATGCGGTTCGGGAGGCGGTGCTCGGTCAGGTCGATGAAGCTCAGCGCCACCGCGCACACCTCGAAGATCGCGCCTCCCAGGAGCAGCAGCGCCCCGGCGAGGAATTCCGCACCAGACCCCGAGGTCATAAGGTCGCCGATGAAGAGGATCACCTCTCCAGCCTACGGAGGATCCCTTCGCCGGTGGAACCGGTCACCGCCGACCTGTGGACGGCCGAGCCGCTCAGACCAGCGGGTCTCTCTGCCAGGCCGTCTCGACGTACACGACGCCGACGGGCTCGTCCCCGTCGAGCACCACCAGCGGTCCGGCGACGCCGTCAGGAGGCGGGGCCGAGTCCACCGAGACCTCCCCGACGAAGGCCTCCTCCGCGGAGGCGCAGAGCTTGTGCCGCCACTGCGGATCGTCGGACTGCCTCAGCCGGTGCAGGTGGTCGCGAGGGATGACCCCCTGCGGCTGGTGCGAAAGCCCCAGGACCACCAGGCATCCCTGCTCGGGCATCCGGTCGGCGGCCTCCCGCAGCGTCTGGGTGCAGGAGATCGTCGCACCGATCGGCACCATGACCTCCCGCACGGTGGTGCCCTGGCGTCCGGTCGGCTCCGTCGCAGGCGAGGACTCGTCCCACTGCGCGGGAGCGTCGTCGGGCAGCGGAAGGTCCAGGCTGATCGTGGGCACGTCAGCGCGTGCGTTGTGCTCGGCCACATGGTCCATGACCTGGTTCCGGGCGTCGGGGTCGACCTCGTCGAGACCGCAGAGGCTCACGACCAGCTCGGGACTGTCGGGCAGGTGGGCACGGCGCTCCAGGAAGGTGATCAGCCGCGGCGCGGTCCGCGCCGTCAATGCTCCACGGACCCTGATCCTCAGGGCCCCGCGCAGGCTGTCGGGAGCGACATCGATGTCAAGAGGGCTGTGCATCATCCACTCCTCGGACGGTGCAGAAGGCGGGCCTGCTGCTAGACCCGACTACCACTGAATCATAGGGAATGCATTCTTTGGAAGGGTCTGTCGGCCGCCGAGGGGTATCCGGCCGTCAGGCGCTCCCGCTGGCCGCATCGTGGCCTATATTGGGCGGATCTGCGCCGACGCCCGCGGGAAGGACCCCCACGCCGAGAGGACCTGCGATGACACCGGACGACCGCCCCGCCTCCCCGGCGGAGAGGCTCTACGACCTGCTGGCCGAGAACGACGATATGTCCGGATTCCTCCACGACCTGGCGCGCCTGTCCGCCGTCGAAGTCGGTGTCCCGGGAGCCACCGAATGCGGAGTCCTGTTGAAGCGGGATCGTCGCAATGTGGTGGTGGGGTGGAGCAGCCCTCACGCGAAGACGCTCGATGAGACCCAGGCGGGTTTCGACGAAGGGCCCTGCCTCGACGCTCAGCGTACTGAGACCCTCATCCGGGTCCCGGACGTCCGCTACGAGACCCGCTGGCCCGCCTACATGGAGGCTGTGCGTCAGACGGGCCTCCGCAGCATCCTCGCCGTGCCGCTCACCTTGCAGGGGGCCGGGGCCGCGGCCATGAACTTCTACACGCCGGAGCCGTCCGGATTCGGAGACGCAGACGTCGAGCGCGCCCGTGACCACGCCGCGCTGGCCTCGCGCGCCCTGTCGGTGGCGGTCAGGATCGCCCGAGAGGCCGAGGAGGCCGCCGATCGACGCCGGGCGATGGAGTCCAGGACCGTCATCGACGTGGCGGTGGGGGTAATCATGACCCAGAACCGGTGCAGCCAGGAAGAAGCGTTCACGATCCTGCAGAAAGCTTCCAACAATCGGAACGTCAAGCTGCGGGACCTCGCCGCCGAGCTGGTGGCCTCCGTGGGACAGCCTGAACCCAGGACAGCGTTCGACGCGTGAGCGCCCTCCTACAATGGAGACCAGGTCAGGACGGTGACGAGACCGGCAGCGAGCTCAAGGAGCGAGGCAGCATGAGGGACATCTCCACGTCGAGGGGACCGGCGGGCGAACCGCAGGGCCGCGACTCCTGGGGCACCCTGTGGCAGGACGCCCGGCGACACCTGGTGCGCACCTTCGCGCCCGTGGTGGTCCCGGTGCTGGCGATGTGGGCGGTCTGGCTGATCAGCATCGCGGCCGGCGACTGGTTCAATCGCAGTTTCGGGCTGCGGCCCCGGACCCTGGACGGGCTCTCCGGCATCCTCTTCACTCCCCTGCTGCACAGCGGCTTCGGACATGTCATGGGCAACACGATGTCCTGGCTGCTGCTGGGCGGCCTCATCGCCCTGCTGGTGCGGCGCTTCCTGCTGGTGATGACCAGCATCTGGCTGATCTCCGGCTCCCTGCTCTGGCTGATCGGACGTCCGGCCAGCAACTGGATCTGCAACCACCCCGACGGCTTCGACGCCTGCATCACACCGCTGCAGGTGGGCGCCTCCGGGGTCGTCTACGGGTTCGCCGCGTTCCTGGTGGCCTATGGGCTGATGACCCGCCGAGTGCTCGCCGTCGTCTGCGCCCTGTTCGTGCTGTTCTTCCAGGGCATCTCCCTGATACTGGGCATGCTCCCGATCACCTCAGGCCAGGGGGTGTCCTGGGAAGGACACCTGGCCGGGGCGGTCGCCGGCGTCGTCGTGGCGTTCTTCTTCACGAAGCAGGCCCGAGCCGACCGTGCGGCCCGGGCCTGATCCGGATGAGGGAAGGTTCGCCTCTCAGGGAGTCTCCAGCACCTCGGTGACCAGCGCGGCGATCCGTGAGCGCTCCGACCGAGTGAGGGTGACGTGGCCGAACAGCGGGTTGCCCTTCAGCAGCTCGACGACGGCGGCGACGCCGTCGTGCCGGCCCACCCGCAGGTTGTCGCGCTGGGCGACGTCGTGGGTGAGCACGATCTTGGAGTTCTGGCCCATGCGGCTCATCACGGTGAGCAGCACGTTCTTCTCCAGCGACTGGGCCTCGTCCACGATCACCCAGGCATCATGGAGTGATCGCCCCCGGATGTGGGTCAGTGGCAGCACCTCCAGCATGCCCCGGTGGGTCACCTCCTCGAGGACGTTCTCACTGACCAGCGCTCCGAGGGTGTCGTAGACGGCCTGGCCCCAGGGGTTCATCTTCTCCGCCTCGGTGCCGGGCAGGTAGCCCAGCTCCTGGCCGCCGACGGCGTAGAGCGGCCGGAACACGATGATCTTCCTGTGCTCGCGGCGCTCCAGAACCGCCTCCAATCCGGCGCACAGGGCCAGCGCGGACTTCCCCGTCCCCGCGCGACCCCCCATCGAGACAATCCCGACCTCCGGGTCCATGAGCAAGTCGATGGCCAACCGCTGCTCGGCAGAACGGCCGTGGAGGCCGAAGACCTCCTGGTCCCCGCGGACGACCTCCACATGCGTGGCCCGCGGCTCGTCCGCCAACGGCTCACCGGCCGAGGCCTTGACACGGCCCAGCGCCGAGCCGCTGCCGGAGGAGATGATCAGCCCGGTGTTCGCCGGGAGGTCGGAGGCCTCTTCGAGGTCGATCCGCTCTCCGGCGTAGAGCTCGGAGACCTGCTGCTCGGTGGCGGCGATCTCCGCCAGCCCGGTCCATCCCGAGTCGGTCACCCATTCGTTCCGATACTCATCGGCCTCGAGCCCCATGGCCGAGGCCTTGACCCGCATCGGCAGGTCCTTGGAGACCACGGTGACGTCCCGGCCCTCATCGGCGAAGCTCTTCGCCACCGCGAGGATGCGGGAATCGTTGTCCGTGCCGCGGAACCCATGGGGCAGGACGTCCAGGGAGATGTGGTTGAGCTCCACGATCAGGTGCCCGCCCTCCTCGTTGAGCGGAATCGCCTGGTTCAGCGCCCCGTGGGCGACGCGCAGGTCGTCCAGGAGCCGCAGAGCGGACCGGGCGTAGTAGCCCAGATCGGAGTCATGACGTTTGCTCTCCAGCTCGGAGATCACGACGACGGGGATGATCACCTCATGCTCGGCGAACCGCAGGATCGCCTTCGGGTCCGAGATCAGGACCGAGGTGTCGAGCACATAGGACTTCTGGGCGACCTCCTGGGCGACAGAGTCGGCCGAGTGCTCGGCAGGTGCTGGGACTTCAGTGGTGACGGCCACGGTTACTCCAGTCCGGAAACGAGAAGAGGCCCCGCCGTGCGGTCGTCCACGGCGCTCACCAGGAGCGTGGACGTCCACGTCGACGGAACCTCAGGTGTTCCCGCATCGATGGTCGGACGTTGGTTGCGGCTCGGCCCCCACCAGGGGCCGGACCGACCCCTGCTGCCACTCGGCATATGTGTGGGCCTCCCCGGTCAGATACCTGACAGTCCCCAGACTAGGGGCTGGGCGGAGCCTGAGCGCGTCAGCTGTGCGGAGTGTCACATGACGATTCGGTGAACGCTGCGCGACAGGTGCGTCACGGGCCTGCCCCTCAGCTGCCGAACCGGCGCTGCCGCTGGGCATAGTCGCGCAGGGCACGGACGAAGTCCACGCGGCGGAAGTCCGGCCACAGCGCCTCGCAGAAGTAGAACTCGGAGTAGGCGGACTGCCACATCAGGAATCCGCTGAGCCGCTGCTCCCCGGAGGTGCGGATGATCAGATCCGGGTCGGGCTGCCCCCGGGTGTAGAGCCATTGAGAGATGGATCCCGGAGTCAGCTCCTCGGCCACCTCGGCAAGTCCGCGCCCGGCGGTCTCCGCATCACGCAGGAGTTCCTTGACTGCGTCTACGATCTCCTGTCGGCCCCCGTACCCGACGGCGACGTTGACATGCACCACCGGGGCCTGCTCCCGGCTCCGCCGCACGATGCGTCGGATGCTGCCGGTGCGGGTCGTGACAGTCTCGGCCTCAGTGCCGGTGCCGGTATCGGTGTCGTCGCCCCTGCCTCCGGAGGCCTCCGACACCGGCTCCGCTGCCGCGGCGTTGCGCTCGCCCAGCTGACGCAGCCGGGCGGCCAGCGGCTCGGGCAGCATCTCCAGAGCCCCCACCGGGTGGACCCTGACCGGACGGCCGCCGGGGCGACTCTCGGCGAGACGGTCCAGCGTGTCGCCGATGATCTCCATGAGTTGGTCGAGCTCGTCGGCGGAACGGTTCATGTTGTCGGTGGAGAGCATGTACAGAGTCACCGTCGGGATCCCCAGATCGGCGCACCAGTCGATGAACTCCACGATCTTGTTGGCCCCGGCGAGATGCCCGTCGGCGGTCGGCGTGCCGGCCAGCTTGGCCCAGCGGCGATTGCCGTCCACCACCACTCCGATGTGCTGAGGCATCCTGTCCCTGGGCAGGGCGCGGCTGAGCCGTGACTCGTACATGCTGTAGGCCAGATTCCTCAGCCCCATGCGGCCTCCATCGGTCAGCGCCGTCTCGTGCTCCACCACGGTACCGCCCAGTACGGCTGATCCGTTGACACCCCGTGGAGTATTTGCGATAGTGAACTCACGACTGACGACCAGACGGAAGCAGCTGATCCCCATGGCACAGCGCAGTGACCACCCCCGTGACCGTGAGAAACCGCTGCCCAGGTCTGCCCGGTCCCGCGGCGGATCGCTGCGGCATGCCGCCGTCGTCGGCGTCGTCCTGCTGGCCCTGGGCTGCGGCCCCGAGAGCACCCCGCCGCCAGCGGAGCCGACCGAGGAGCCGACCGAGGAGCCGAACGAGGAACCGAACGAGGATCCTGACGACGCCGACGAGGAGGACGAGGAGCCGGACCTCACGGAGCCGGTGGTGGTGGAGCAGACCGTGTGGAACTTCGACGCCATGGAGGAGGTCGATCTGCGGGTCGTGGTCCACCCCTTCGTCCGTGTCCCCACCGGCGAGGACGAGGACGGACTGCTCAACGGACTCATCACCTATGAGGCGACGTCCCCCGACGGCGAGTACCACCTGGAGCGCTACGGCATGCACCCTCACGAGGTGCGCGTGGTGGACACCGAGGCGATGACGCTGTCCTTCCCCGCCTACGCGACCGACGGCACCTCCGAGGAACACCTGGCGGACGTCGAACAGGCCAGCGCTCGGGCCGGAGACGGGCCGGTCCGCTGGGCAGGGGTCCACCGCGACCCCGGCACCGACGCCACGGCTGTGCTGCTGCCCTACCTGGGGCTGATCGAAGACGTCGGGATCGTCGACGCCGAGGAGGTGGACACCTCCGACTACCTTCCGGTGCAGGATGCGCTGAGCGAGCTGGTGGAGGTCCACGAGACCACCTGGGACCTGCAGGTCCACCGGGAGCTCGCCGACGGCGACGTCCAGATCCGCGAGTCCGACCACGAGGCCACGATCACTCTGGACTCCGACATCCTCTTCGACATCGACGAGCACACGCTCACCGACGACGCGGACGCCGCCCTGCAGGCCACCGCCGAAGAGCTCGAGCGTGCTGACGGCGGGGAGCTCGAGATCATCGGTCACACCGACGACGTACGCTCCTTGGAGCACAATCAGCAGCTCTCCGAGGATCGGGCCGAGGCGGTGCACCAGCGGCTCGGCGAGCTGACCGACCTGGAGGACTTCACCGTCAGCACCGACGGCCGAGCCTTCCACGAACCGGTGGCCAGCAACGACTCGGATCAGGGTCGGGCCCTCAATCGGCGGGTGGAGCTGCACTACACCCCTGGCCTCGCGGCCGACTCCCCGTCCGAGGAGTCCGACGACGGCGACACGAGCGGCGACGACGACGTCACCGAACTCCCGCCCACCGACGGACCGGTGGGCACCGCGGATGAGCCGATCACTGTCAGCGGCCCCCACGGGGGTGCGGTGGAGGTCACCGTGGAAGAGGTCCGCCCCGCCGGCGACCTGCTGGTCGGCCGTGTGCGGGTGGAGGTGACCGAACCCTTCGACGGCGAGGAGCACGCCGGCCCGCTGGCCTGGGCACTGAGCTTCGGGGACCTGGGCATGCACGAGGGGCACGACAACCCCTACAGCCCAGGACATCAGGTGGACGCGCTGACGCTTCTTGTCGGGGACGAGCGGCAGTTCCCGCTGGAGCTCGGCAGCACGGAGCACGTCGAAGGCTCCGACAGGGACGGGTTCATCATCGAGCACGGCGACCCCTGGCGGGTGATCGCCGGCGATCGGGGATTCGGCCACGATGCCGACGCCGAGGTCGGCGCCTGGGCGGTGGCCACCGTGCTGTGGCCGACGACCGGCCAGGATGAGGTGGTCGTCGATGTCCCCGGGCGCAGCGAGCATGCCGAACGCCCGTGGTCCCAGCCGTGGCGGGCGGTGGACGTCCCCGTGGAGGCGGAGCACTGATCGGCAGGGCGCCGATGCCCATCCGCCCACGTCATCCCAGGTCACCGCAGGAGCCCACCCGGTAGCATCGCCCTATGGACGGAACAGCACTCATCGCCCCCGCTGCTCTCCTCCACTGCTCGCTGCTGATCGTCGTCGTCTGCTTCACCGGCCGCTCCGGGCCACGCAACGACCTCATCGGGATCCGCACCTGGGCCACGACCGCATCAGAGAAGGCCTGGGAGACCGCCCATGCGGCGGCGCTCCCCTGGAGCTGGGCCACGGTGGGCACGAGCGCCGCCTCGCTGACCGTGGGCGTCGTGCTGTACAGCACAGGACGCCCGCTCCCGGCGGGCGTGGAGGGGTGGTACACCGGAGCCTGCATCGCCGCCTTCGGGGCGGTCATGGCAGGCTTGGTGCTCCGGGCCGACCGTGCGGCCAAGCACATCCTGATGCATGAGGGCCTCGACGAGGAGTCACATGCAGATCCCTGAGACTCAGCGCGACGTGACGAGGATGCCGATGCCGATCTTCCTCGCCGCCGCCTACGGGCTGGCCTGGCTGGTCGCACTGCCGCTGTGGCTCGGTGACGGGCTGTCCTCCCCGTGGTTCA
Source organism: Nesterenkonia aethiopica (assembly GCF_039534665.1). Lineage (NCBI taxonomy): Bacteria > Bacillati > Actinomycetota > Actinomycetes > Micrococcales > Micrococcaceae > Nesterenkonia > Nesterenkonia aethiopica. Next base: position 73,176 of record NZ_BAAAVT010000010.1, read on the forward strand.
CACTGGTCGCGGTGGCCATGATGTTCACCCCGACAGTGGCGGCTCTCGCGGTGGTCTTCCTGGTGGAGAAGCCGCAGCACAAGGCCCGGGCACTGGGCCTGGTGCCGCTGCGCCCGGCAGGCAGGCTCGTGGGTCACCTGGCCCTGGGGCTGACGGTGCCGATTCTCCTGTGCCTGGCCGCCCTGCCGATCGGCCACCTCGCCGGCGTCTTCCCCGCCGACTTCACCGGGCTCAGCGGCTTCGCGCAGATCACCGAGGAGCAGCTGGCGCAAGTAGGGGTCGAGGAGCTCCCGCTGCCGATCGAGACGCTCGCGGCCCTTCAGGTGGTCAATGTGCTCATCGCCGCCCTGATCATCAATCTGCTGCCCGCCCTGGGCGAAGAGGTCGGGTGGCGCGGTTGGATGCTGCCCCGCCTGATGCGCTTCGGGCCCTGGGGCGCCATCGGGATCTCTGGAGTGATCTGGGGGCTGTGGCATGCCCCGCTGATCCTGCTGGGCTACAACTATCCGGGGACCCCAGGCTGGTTGGCGCTGGCGGCGATGGTGGGCCTGTGCACAGTGATGGGCGGCGTCTTCGGCTGGCTGCGCCTGCGCAGCGGCTCGGTCTGGCCCGCGGCCCTGGCCCACAGTGCCCTCAACGCGGCTGCCTCCACCTACGTGATCTTCATCGCCGCGGATGCGACCTTCGACCCCCTGCACGCCACCATCACGGGATGGACCGGCTGGATCGTGCCCGCCGTCGTCGTGGTGGTGGTCGTGCTGTCCGGACGGTTCGCCGCTCGCGCGCCGAGATGAGCCTTTCGACACAAAGTTACCCATAGGTCACTTGGGGTCACTAGACTGGTTCCATGGCACCGCAGTCTGACCTCGACGCCCGCCGAGCGCGCGTCGACGACCACCACCGGCCCGCCGGCGCACACGGCTCCGGCAGCGCGCAGCCCAGCGGCGGAGTCGCACCGGTCGATCGCCTGTTCGACTCCGAGATGCCGCTGAAGCCGAAGATGCGCGGCTGGCTCCACGCCGGCATGGTCCCGCTCGCCCTGGCCGCCGGGATCGTGCTCATCGCCCTGGCCCCCACCGGGACGCTGCGCGCCGCCTCCGTGGTCTACGCGATCACCGGGCTGCTGCTCTTCGCCGTCAGCGCCACCTACCACCTGGGCCGCTGGTCGCCGCGCACGAAGCTGCTGCTCAAACGCCTGGACCACACCAACATCATGCTCATCATCGCCGGGACATACACGCCCCTGACCCTGGCGCTGTTGCCTGCCCCGAAGGACCTCATCCTGATGATCGGCGTGTGGGTCGGAGCACTGGGCGGCGTGGCCTTCCGACTGTTCTGGACGTCGGCGCCGCGCTGGCTCTACACCCCCGTCTACGTGATCCTCGGGCTCGCCGCGCTCGTCTTCCTGGGAGACTTCTTCGCCGCCGACCTCGTAGCCGCGATCCTCATCTGCGCCGGCGGCGCCGCCTACATCACCGGGGCCGTGTTCTACGCGCTGAAGCGCCCCAACATCTCCGTGCAGTGGTTCGGCTTCCACGAGCTCTTCCACGCCTGCACGCTCATCGGGTTCATCTGCCACTACATCGCCATCATGTTCGCCCTGCTGGGCTGATCGCCTCCAACGCCTCTTCCACGGTCCCCACCGGCGGAAGACACACCATCGCCGAGGGCGCATTGAGACACACGATGAGCTGAAGCCCTCCGGCAGGCGCATCCGCAGGCAGCTCCACCGGCTCCACCGGGATCCCCGCCAGCGCGGCCGTCCGGCGCACCTGCCGGGCGTCGTCGACGTCGGCGGCCAGCATCCGCAGCGCCGGCGAGCGCCGCGCGGCCCGGCGCGCCACCACCAGGCTCGCCCCCGCCACCGTCGGCGCCTTCGCCGCCACCAGCCGCACATGGTGCAGCAGGTCCGTGGCCCGCAGCTCCAGCGGCACCTCCAGGGCCTCGGCGGTCTGCAGCGCGCCCGCCAGGCAGGCCACCGCACTCGGCTCGGGGCCGTCCAACGGTCCGGCCAGGCTGGGGCCCGCCTGGGCGGCGGTGAGCAGTCCGTCGTCGTCGAGGTTCTCCAGCACCTCCCAGCCCTGCTCCCCCTGGCGGGTGAAGGAGGCCAAGGTGGCCCGCAGCACCGCGACGCCGCGGTCCAGCCAGGACCGCCGGCCCGTGGCGGAGCTCAGGGCGAAGCAGGCTGAGGCCACCTCGGCATGATCCGCCACCGTGCCCGGGCGGCCGTCGGTGCGACCCCCGTAGGAGACCCGGGCGACGCCGGAGACGCCGCTGTCCCCGTGCTGGACATGCAGGCCCCACAGCGACTCGGCCAGCTCCTCGGCGAGGTGCAGCGGCTCATCCTCGCCCCACAGCATCGCGGCCTCGGCCAGGGAGCGGACCGCCGTCGCGTTCCAGGAGGCCACCACTTTCTCGTCCCGACTCGGCTGGGGTCGGGAATCCCGGCGCCGCAGCAGCTCGGCGGCCACCGCCTCCCAGTCCTGCTGGTCCTCCGCGCTCAGTGGGGCGGAGAAGTGCAGGGTGCGGCCGGTGGTGACGTCCACGTGGCCACCCTCCGGCGGGGCGCCGCGGCTCAGCGTGGCCAGCCGGCGAGCCTGGTCCATGCCCAGCCCGGCGGTACGGGCGGCGTCGACGATCTCGGCATCGCTGAACAGGTAGGTGCCGCCTTCGACGTGACGGCCCTGCTCATCCACCGTGTCCGCGTCCAGTGACGATGTCAGCAGGCCTTCGGCAGTGACCATGCGGCGACGCAGCCACCCGATGGTGTCCCGCGCCCGATGCTCGGCACGGCGCCGCTGCGCCGCGGAGGCGGCCGGGTGCACGCTCAGCCGTGCCAGATGCCCCAGCAGCTGGGCGTTGTCCGCCAGGATCTTCTCGAAGTGCGGCACCATCCAGGCACGGTCGGTGGCATACCGGGCGAAGCCGCCGTCGAGCTGATCGAACAGGGCGGAGCGACCCATCGCCTCCAGGGTGCGCACCGCCAGCTCTCCGGCGATCTCGTCCTGCTCGTGCGTGAGGCGAGAACGCCAGAAGGACTCCTCCAGCAGGAACCCCAGCAGCGGTGAGGGCGGGAACTTCGGCGCGGCGCCGAAACCGCCGTGGACGGTGTCCTCCTCACCGGCCAGCGTCGCCAGGGCATCCTCGACCCACTCGTCGGAGGCGCTCTCAAGGCTCGCCGCGGTGCCGCCGTCGGCGTCCTCGTCGCCCAGGACCGGGCTGAGCGCGATCTGCGACTGCTGTCGCCGCTGCGCACCGAGCGCCTGGGCGATCTTCTCCGCCGAGTCCTCCACCTCCTGACGTCGCTGCGTCCACGCCGCGTGGACGGCGTCGAGCACCTCCCGGAAGGCCGGCACACGGCCGCGCCGCAGCGGCGGGAAGTAGGTGCCGGCGTGGAAGACCCGCCCGTCGGGCAGGGTGAACACGCTCATCGGCCACCCGCCCTGGCCGGTCAGCGTCTGGGTGGCGGCCATATAGGCGTCATCGACGTCCGGATGCTCCTCCCGGTCCACCTTCACCGCCACGAAACGGGAGTTCAGCACCGCCGCGGTCTCCTCGTCCGCGAAGGACTCCCCCGCCATCACGTGGCACCAGTGGCAGGCGGCATAGCCGATGGAGAGGAACACCGGCACATCCCGACGCCGGGCCTCCTCGAAGGGATCCGGCCCCCACGGGTGCCAGTCCACCGGATTCTCGGCATGCTGACGCAGGTACAGAGAAGGGCTCTGAGCCAGACGATGTCCCATGACGCCAGTCTCCCGCAGCGCCTGCGGCCGCGTCGATGGCGGCCCACCTGGCGCGGGCCCCATACTGGTCCCCAGGCCCGACCCGCACGAGGAGATGACGATGGCGCGACCCCTCACCCGGAACGACGACGAACGCGCCGTGCTCGCCCGGCTCGCCGCCGGCGTCAGCTACGAGGTGATGCCCTTCCCCTCCACCGTGGGAACGGTCCGCGCCCATGTGCCCACCGAGGTGCCGCTGACCGTCACCGCCACCGGCGGCAAGGGTTTGGAACCCACCATCGCCACGTCGATCGCCCTGCGGCAGGCCGGCTACACCGTGGCCCCGCATCTGGCGGCCCGGCTCATCACCGGCCCCGAGGAGCTCGACCAGATCCTCACCCGCCTCGAGGCCGGCGGGGTGGACAGGCTGTTCGTCATCGCCGGCGACGCCGGACAGCCCGCCGGTGTGTTCACCGAAGCCCTGGACGTCCTGCGAGCCCTCCACGACCGCATGCACCTGTTCGAGGACCTCGGCATCGGCGGATACCCCGAGGGGCACGCCGGCCTGTCCGACGAGCAGGTGCGTCAGGCCATGCGGGACAAGGCCCCCTATGCCCACAGGATCCTCACCCAGATCTGCTTCGACGCCGACGCCTTCCTCCGCTGGGGCGCCCAGCTGCGGACCGACGGCGTGGAGCTGCCGGTCTACGCGGGGATGCCCGGGCCCGTCAGTCGGCAGAAGCTCATGAGGATCTCCGCCTCCCTGGGCCTGGGGCAGTCCGCGAATTTCCTGAAGAAGCAGCGCACCATGCTGTGGAGGTTCTTCTCCCCCGCCGGCTACAGCCCCGACGGCCTCGTGCGGGGCCTGGTGCGCGGCCTGCCGGAGAGCCGCGCGCACATCGCCGGATTCCACCTGTTCACCTTCAACGAGATCGCCGCCACCGAGGCCTGGCGGCGCCGGCTCCTCGCCGAGGCCGGCCTGGGCTGAGGCGCCGCCGCCGTCGTCGGTCCGCCCCGAGGTCCTCAGCGGTCCCCGTGACCGCCACCACGCCTCCGTAACCTGGCGACATACGCGGAATAGTGCGGACAAGCGCCCCGTTCCTCCCTCCGTGCCGCGGCAGACGCCTGCCGCCTGACGTGAGACCACCCCGGACCCGGAGTCCGGAACGACCTTGGAACGGAGCACCCCCATGTCTGCACCTGCGCAGTCCGCAGAGACGACGTCCGACTCGCCACCGGCCAGGCGGCTGCCCGCCTGGATGACGTCCTTCGGCAATCAGATCCTGGCCGCCCTCATCCTGGGGCTGGCCGTCGGGTTCCTCGCCCGCGGCATGGGCGGCACCGAGGAGGGCCCGAACTGGCTGACGGCCACCGTCACCGAGGTCGGCGGCATCTACGTGTCCCTGCTGACCGCCGCCGTCGTGCCGCTGGTGTTCACCGCCGTGGTGACCTCCATCGCCCAGCTGCGCGAGGTCACCAACGCCGCACGGCTCGCCGGCCAGACGCTGCTGTGGTTCGCCATCACCGCGTTCATCTCGGTGCTCATCGGGATCGCGATCGGCGTGATCGGCCAGCCCGGCCAGCACACCGGCGTCACCGCCGACGCCGCCGCGGAGCCCGGACGCCAGGGCTCCTGGATCGGGTTCCTCGAGTCCCTCGTGCCGGCCAACTTCATGGGGCTCACCGCGAACTCCTCCCTGGCCGACGACGGCACCATCAGCACCGGGCTGACCTTCAACGTGCTGCAGGTGTTGGTCATCTCCATCGCCATCGGCATCGCCGCCATGCTGCTGGGCAGGAAGGCCCAGCCCTTCCTGGACGTGACCTCCTCGGTCCTGGCGATCATCCAGAAGGTGCTGTGGTGGATCATCCGACTGGCCCCGATCGGCACCCTGGCGCTCATCGCCCGGGCCGTGGCCACCTACGGCTGGGACGCGCTGTCCTCGCTGGGCGTGTTCGTGCTGTGCATGTACGTGGGCCTGGGCATCGTGTTCTTCCTGGTCTACCCCGTGCTGGTGCGGGCCAACGGCCTCTCGGCGAAGCAGTACTTCACCGGCGTCTGGCCGGCCGTGCAGCTGGGCTTCGTCTCCCGCTCCTCGGTGGGCACAATGCCGCTGACGCAGCGGGTCACCGAGCGGAACCTCGGGGTGCCGCGCGCGTACGCCTCCTTCGCCGTGCCGCTGGGGGCGGTGAGCAAGATGGACGGCTGCGCGGCCCTCTACCCGGCCATCGCCGCACTGTTCGTGGCCCAGTTCTTCGGCCTCGACCTGACCATCACCCAGTACGTGCTCATCGTGTTCGTCTCGGTGATCGGCTCCGCGGCCACCGCCGGCACCACCGGCGCGACCGTCATGCTCACCCTGACCCTGTCCACCCTCGGGCTGCCGCTGGAGGGCGTGGGCCTGCTGCTGGCCGTCGAGCCGATCGTGGACATGGGCCGCACCGCCCTCAATGTGGCAGGCCAGGCGCTGGTGCCCACGATCGTCGCCAAGCGGGAGGGCCTGATCGACATGGAGCTCTACTCCGCCCGCCGCACCGGAGTGCCGTTCGACGACGACACCGCGGAGGACGGGGACGAGGTGGAGGCAGCCGCCGTCGACCGAGCTGAGGCTGAAGCTGAGGCTGGGGCTGGGGCGGCGCACCTCGCCCGCTGAGCCTGCCCCTTCGGCTGGTGGGGAATTCTTCGAGGTCCATGCTCCTGTGCGGGCTCTGCACCTCGAGGAATTCCCCACCCGAGCGAGACCTGGCCGTCCCGTCCCGGTCCGTCTGACACAGCCTGTGGAAAACGCCGACGCGTGATAGGCCGGTCGCGGCAGACTCGTCGCATGCCCCGACGACGTCCGCTCCCTGACGACCTCCTCCACTCCGCTTTCACCCGGAGGACTGCCCGGTCCCTCGGAGTCCCCGATGACAGGCTCCGCCGGCAGGACGTGGTGAAGCTGCTGCCGGGGGTCTACGCGACACGGACCCTCGTGGAGGAGACTGCGCCGGATCGCCGCCATCTGATCGCCGCCTCCGCGCTGGTCCGAGACACTCCCGGAACCTGGGTGTCCCATACGACGGCCGCCCAACTGCGAGGCCTGTGGCTCCCACCTCGGCTGGCGCAGGAGACCGCCGTCCACCTCAGCAGCCATGCCTCCCGCGACACGCGGGTGCAGAGACGAGGCGTCGTCGGACACCGGTGCGCAGTGCGGGACCAGGACGTCGTCCTCGAAGGAGCTCATATGCTGAGCTCACCGGCCCGGAACTGGATCGAGCTCGCCGCAGACTGTTCGATCCGGCAGCTGGTGGTGCTCGGAGACCAGCTGGTGCGCACTCCGTATCTCCGGTACGAAGGCCGCAGCCTGCCTCACACCGGACGTGACCAGCTGCATGACATCGTCGACGTCGCCTCAGGAACACCTGGACTGCGACGCGCCAGGGCCGCGCTGCGGTGGATCCGTGAAGGGTCAGACTCTCCCCCGGAGACCCTTCTCCGACTGGCCCTCATCCGGGAGGGTCTCCCCGAGCCGCAGCTCCAGGTGCCGGCCGCCGCCGAGGTCCCCGGTTCCCCGCGTGCGGACCTGGGCTATCCCGAGTGGCGGATCGCCATCCAGTACGAGGGAGCCACCCACTACACGCCAGAACAGCACCGCTCCGATCATGTGCGGGACAATGCGTTCTTCGCCGACGGGTGGCTCGTGCTGCGGTTCGACCGCAGCGATCTGCGGGATGGATTCAGACGAGCGGCACAGCAGGTCCGGGGAGCGCTGAGGGCCCGGGGTGCGCCAGGGTGAGGCCCGGCAGCGGCAATCTGTCGGGGAGAAACTCGTGATACGACGCGCGACGCAGCTCTCCCACCACGAGATATTCCCCACTCGACGGGAGACCCCGACCGACCCTCAGCGGGTGAGCTCCAGGCGCGGCACGCCCGGAGGTTCGAAGCCGAAGACCTGGCCGTAGAAGCTCAGGGAGGCCTCCAGGGCGGCGATGATGTTCTCCGCCTTCCGGAACCCGTGCTGTTCGCCCTCGAAGAGCAGGTAGGCGTGCGGGATGCCCTTGGCCGCGAGCGCGTCACGGAACATCTCCGCCTGGTTGGGCGGCACGATCGGGTCCTCGTCGCCCTGGAGGAGGAGCACCGGGCAGGACAGCGAGTCCACATGGTTCAGCGGGGCCCGCTCCACGTAGATGTGCTCATCCTCCGGGTACCGGCCGATGAGCCCGTCCAGGTAGCGAGACTCGAAGTCATGGGTGTCCTGAGCCAGGGCGACGGCGTCGGCCACTCCGAAGCTGGAGACCCCGGCGGCGAACACGTCGGTGCGGGTCAGGCAGGCCAGCGTGGTCCACCCTCCGGCGCTGCCGCCCTCGATGCCGAGCCGCCGCCCGTCGGCGATGCCTTCTCTCTCCAGGTGGCGCATCACCGCGGCGGTGTCCTCGACATCGACCACACCCCACTGCCCCTTCAGCCGCTCCCGGTACGCGCGCCCGAAGCCGGTGGATCCGCCGTAGTTGATGTCCACGACGCCGATGCCGCGGGAGGTGTAGTAGGCGATCGCCAGGGACAGCCCGACGGCGGCCTGCCCCGTCGGCCCGCCATGGACCTGGGCGATGAACGGGGGCCGCTCGCCCTCCGGCGCCTGCGCCCCGGTGTTCCGCGGACGATAGAGCACCGCGTGGATGTCCTGCCCCTCCTCGGAGGTCACAGTGATCGGCTCCGGCACGGGCAGCAGCCCCGGGTCCGGCGCGTCGTCCCGGGAGGAGCGCACCGTGTGCACACCGTCCACGCGCCAGTCCCCGTCTCCCGCGGAAGGACGCACCAACTCGGCGGCGTGGACCCCGGAGAAGTGCTGCGGCGACATCCCGGCGAAGGCCAGCAGCCCGTCCTCGCGATGCACCACGCCCGTGATGAGGGTATGCGGCAGGTCCAGCTGCGTCACCGTCCCGGTGGGGATGTCCAGGACGCCCAGGCGGTCGACCGCAGTGCCATGGACCACCAGGGCGGTGTCGGCATCCAGCGGCGTCAGCCACCGCTGGCCCAGCTGCCACAGGGGCCCGGCGAACTCCTGGGCCGCGGCCTCCCCCGCCGGCAGCACCGGCTCCGGGTCCGCACCCACGGTGAGAGTCCACGGGTTCCACCATCCCGTGCGGTCGCACAGGTAGATCAGCCGCTCGGCGTCCCGCCATTCGGGCTGCAGCACGGAGGTCTCCGTATCGCCGTCGGCCACGGTGTCCTCGGCGACGACGCCGGCCTCCAGCCGTCCCACGTGCAGCTGAGTGCCGTCCCAGGGCATCTGCGGGTGCTCCCAGGAGATCCAGGCCATCCGGGCACCGTCGGGTGAGACGCGCGGGTGGGCCACGAAGCGCGACGACGGCGTCACCTGCCGCACCCGGGCGGCGTCGTCGGCGGCGGAGCCGTCCAGCGGGACAGCGGCGATGTACCGTTCGATGCCCGAGCCGCGGGTGTGGTCTTCACAGATCCACCAGACCTCGTCGCCGTCGGGACCGTGCACGTGGATCGGCTGCGCCCAGCGCAGCGAGGGCCCGCCGGCGGAGGCGACCATCTCTCCGATCGGGCTCAGCGGGGTGGGGTCCTCCCCCTCCCGGAAGCGGTGGATGCGCTGGTCGGCGAAGTTCACGAACAGGATCAGCGGCGCGTCGCCGCCGTCGTCGAAGGCCAGCCAGGAAGAACCACCGTACTCATGGACCCGGGACCGGGCATTGTAGGGAGCCGGCAGCACCGTCACTGTCTCGGCGGCACCATCGGAGGAGGCCGTCACCGGCGACGCCGTCCTCACGATCGCCTGCCGCCCGGCCTCGGCCGCGATCCCCTCGGTCCACCACAGATGCCGTCCCATCAGGGACGGCGCGGAGACCCGGTTGCCGCCCACGGCGAGCTGCTCCGCCGTGATCGTCGAGGGCCATTCTCCGTAGGGCAGGGTGACAGGGGCCGGGGAGGATGAGGCGTCAGTCATGACGCCAGTCTAGGGATCAGCGGGCGGTCTCGGTGCCCGGACGCTCGTCGTCGGCCTCGGCCGGGGTGTCCTCGGCGGGCTGCGCGGTGCCGAACCGGTCGGCGGCCGCGGCGTCACGGGCCCGCTGCTGAGCCTCGGAGATCTCCGCGGGGACGATCTCCCCGGGGAACTCGGGCTCCTCCCCGGACAGCTCCGCCTCCACCTGGGAGCGGTACTTCATCCGGCGCATGCGCTTGGCCAGATCACGGACGACCACGATGAGCAGCACAACGATCAGCGCGGTGAACAGGAACCCCTCGATGCCGGGGGTGATGTCAGACTCCTCAAGGCCCGGGCGCAGGTCAGGCGTGTCACCGCCGCCCCCACCGGGCCACCAGTTCGTCAGTGCAGGGAAAGGATGCACGGGAGTCTCTCGCCTCTGATCCGAAGTCTGTCGCTTGTCCGAGGGCCAAGTCTACGCCGTGTAGAAAACGAAAGCACACGGCGCAGGTCAGCGGATCCCGGCGAACAGGTCGTGCTCGGGCAGCTGCGTCTCCACCCGGGAGTCGATGAGCACATAGTCGTCGTAGGGCCACACCTTGCGCAGGAAGTCGTTGGGCGTGGCGAAGAAAAAGCCGTCTGGCTCCACCTGCGTGCGGTGGGCGCGCAGGGCACGGTCGCGCAGCTCCAGGTAGTCGCCCACCGGCACCTGGGTGGTCACCTCGTGCTTGGTCAGCCAGGGTATGCCGCCGTCGTCGTCGTAGCGAGCGATCCGCTCCCCGTAGGGGGACTCGTAGCCGGCCTCCACGAGGGCCTCGTGGATCGCACGGAACCGGCCGGGGTTGAAGGCCCGGTCATAGTAGAGCTTCTGCGGCTCCCATGGCTCGCCCGCATCCGGGTAGCGCTGGGCGTCTCCGGCGGCGTGATACGCCTCCACCGAGATCTTGTGGGACATGATGTGGTCCGGGTGCGGGTAGCCGCCGGACTCGTCATAGCTGATGATCACATGGGGGCGGAAACGGCGGACGAGCCGGACCAGCGGGTAGGCGGCCTGCTCCAGTGGCAGCGTCGCGAAGGACCCCGCCGGCAGCGGGGGCATCGGGTCGCCCTCCGGCAGGCCCGAGTCCTCGAAGCCCAACCACACGTGGTCGATGCCCAGCGCCTCAGCGGCCTCACGCATCTCCTGCCGACGCACGCCGGTCAGGTCCCGGTGGCACTGCTGCAGCTCCCGGGCCGCCTCGTTGAGCAGGTCCCCCCGCTCCCCTCCGGTGGCCGTGGCGACCACGACCTCGGCGCCGGCGTCCACATAGGCGGCCATCATCGCCGCGCCCTTGGAGGACTCGTCATCCGGGTGGGCGTGCACCGCCAGCAGCCGGAGCCCCTTCGACCGTGGCACGTGCTCATGGGCCGCCTCGGCATGTGGGACGACGGCGTCCCGCAGTCCGCGCGGCGGCTTCACCGTCGCCGCGTCCCGACGGATCACGGGCGTCGAGGCAGAGAGGGTGTCAGCCGGATGGTCTGGGGTCGGGGTCACAGTCGGTCTCCGTGTCGGTGGTCGGGGTACAGGTGGTCGGGGTGCAGGTCCTCAGCACTGAACGGGGACGCCCGAAACTGCGCGGGAGCCCTCACCCCTCCACGCATCAGAACTCCCCGACGCACTAGAATAATCCCGATGAGTCACACGCCCGCCTCCCCCAGCCTCGCCGAGCGCTACGGCACCGCCAAGCGCCCCCTGACCGCCCGGACCCGCACGTGGCTCATCTTGGCGGCCCTGGCGGCCGCCCTGGCGGTGGCCGTGTACTTCACCGTCGGCAACACCGTGGGGCAGATGACCTCCAAGGATGTCGGGTACATCATTCATTCGGACACCGAGGCCTCGGTGGACTATGAGGTCACCAAGGACTTCGACGCCACCGTGCAGTGCATGGTCCAGGTCCTCGACGACACCTACGCCGTCGTCGGGGCCAAGACCGTCACCATCGGCCCGCATGAGGGCAGCGACTCCTCCGACAGGAGCCAGTATTTACGCACCGATCTGCGCACCGAGCACCGCGGAGTCACCGGCATCGTGGACTCCTGCTGGGAGCTCGACTGATGCGACCAGGCTCCTGGTTCCACCGCATGCGCGGAGTGATCGCCCTGGCGCTGCTGGTGTGCTTCATCGCCGCCTTCGCGCTCACCGCCTGCTCCGACGATGACACCGAAGCCGAACCTCCTGCCACTCCGACCACCGAGGTCACGGTGCTCGCCGCGGCGTCGGTGGAGCCGGCGCTGCGGCGCGTGGACCAGAACCTGCGCGCCCGCGGCGCCAGCGTGACCCTGAGCACCGAGTACGGCGGCACCTCCACACTGGTCTCGCAGATCCGCTCGGGACGCGCCTTCGACATCGTCATCACGGCCTCGCGCACCCACATGGCGGACCTGGTGGACGACGGCGCGGTCGCCGGTGACGCCTATCCGCTGGCCACCAACCGGCTGGCTCTGGTGGTGCCGGCGGACAACCCCGGCGAGATCGACAGCTTCGACGACTTCATCGCCCACGCCGCAGAGCTGACCACCGCGACCTGCGCCGAGGACGTCCCCTGCGGGGAGCTGGCCCGCACCATGCAGGAGGAGCTCGGCGTGGACGTGCACGCCGACACCGAGGAGACCTCGGTGGCCTCTGTGATGACGAAGGTCCGCATGGGCGAGGTCGACGCCGGCTTCGCCTACCTCACCGACGCCGAGGCCGCCGACGACGAGGTCGAGGTCTTCGAGATCCCGGACTTCCCGCACAACGACACCCAGATCTGGGCCGCGGTCGCCGCCGAGCCTCAGGAGCAGGAGGCCGCCGAGCAGCTGTTCACGCTGCTGGTGGGAGAGTCCGGGCGCACCGCGTTCGAGGAGGCAGGTTTCCTTCCGCCCCCCGCCGCCGAGGCCTCGAGCCTCGACTGAGCCCTCCATGGTGCGACGCACGAGCGCTCTCCCCGGCCTGCTGTGGCTGCCCGCCGTCGTCGGCGCCGTGCTGCTGACCCTTCCCGTGCTCTCCCTCCTGGTCGAAGCCGACCTGCCGGCCGTGCCGGAGCTGCTCGCCTCCCCCACCACGCGGGAGGCCCTGCTGCTCAGTGTCCAGACCGCGACGGCGGCCACCGGGCTGTGCCTGGTCTGCGGGATCCCCCTGGGGGTGCTGATGGCCCGGGGTCGGGCGCGCCTGCTGCCCTGGGTGCGTCCGCTGGTGCTGCTGCCGCTGGTGCTGCCGCCCGTGGTGGCCGGTGTGGCGCTGCTGGCGGCCTTCGGACGTATGGGCCTGGTGGGCCAGCCGCTGCATGCCCTTGGCGTGCAGATCACCTTCACCTCCCTCGCGGTGGTGCTGGCTCAGGCGTTTGTGGCGATGCCCTTCATGGTGCTCTCCGTGGAGTCCGCCGTGGCGTCGCTGGACCGGGAGTATGAGGAAGCGGCCGCGACCATGGGCGCCGGCCCGCTGGCCACCCTGTGGTGGGTGGTGCTGCCGCTGGTCCGCCCCGGTCTCCTGGCTGGGACCGTGTTGTGCTTCGCGCGCTGCCTGGGCGAGTTCGGCGCGACTCTGGCCTTCGCCGGATCCGCGGCCGGGACCACCCGGACCGCCCCGGTGGAGGTGTACCTGCTGCAGCAGTCCGACCCCCAGGCCGCCGCTGCGCTGGCGGTGGTGATGATCGCCGTCGCGCTGATCGTGGTGGGACTGGTCTACGGACCCGGGCGCAGACTGTTCAGCGTCCGGAGGTGAGGGCAGCACTGCCAGCCTCGCAGCGACGACGACCCTGTGCCGTGGACGACCCTGTGCCGTTGACGACACTGTGCCGTTGACCCTGAGCCGTTGAGGTTCTGGCCCGTCACCACTACGATTGTGGAAACGCAGAACCACCCCGCCGGGGAGCTGCCGGGCACCAATCCCGGGGCACACGTCCTCAGGCGGGGTCTCTGCATGTACGACGAGGAACCGCACGGCATCGCTGTCCGGAGGGGCCCGCCCCACCACGGAGGGCGATGCCGTCTGACGTGTCGGGCCCCTGGCCCGGCGCCCGGTTCCTCCTCAGACCCGAGGAGAACTACAGTGTCGACGCACGCTCACGAGACCGATGAGAACGCCCAGTGGCTGACCCAGGAGGCGTATGACCGCCTCAAGGCTGAGTTGGAACACCTCAGCGGCCCCGGTCGACAGGAGATCGTCGACCGGATCGAGTCCGCCCGCGAAGAGGGCGACCTGAAGGAGAACGGCGGCTACCACGCGGCCAAGGAGGAGCAGGGCAAGGCCGAGGCGCGCATCCGCTACCTCACCGACCTGCTCGAGAACGCCTACGTCGGTGACGCCCCCGCCAGCGACGGGACCGTCGTGCCCGGCATGGTCGTCACGGCGAAGATCGCCGGCAATGAGATGCGGTTCCTGTTCGGCAACCGCGAGATCGCCGGCGACTCCGATCTGGACGTCTACTCCGCCAGCTCCCCGATCGGAGCGGCCATCAACGGCGCCAAGGCCGGCGACTCACTGTCCTATGCCGCGCCCAACGGCAAGGAGATCCCGGTGGAGATCGTCTCCGCCGAGCCGTTCACCGGCTGATCAGACCCAGCCGTCGAGGTCGCTGGCGTTGTTCTGACGCCGGCGGCCTCGGCGGACGCTGCGCCGCAGACGACGCTGCTGGCGTCGAGAGCGCCCCGCAGCACGAGACGACACCCCGTCGCCCTCGGCGGCGGGGTTCTTCCGTCTCTCCTCACGGCGACGCATCCAGCGACCCAGCCACCACGCCAGTCCGGCCAGCGCCGCCAGGCTCAGCGCCCACATCAGACCGATCAGCGCCAGGCCGATCAGATCCGCCCAGGCCCCGTCAGGTCCACCGCCCTCGGTGGCCTCGCCACCGACGCCGGAGCTGAGACCCACGCCGGCGCTGACGGAGAACTTCATCATCGAGACGGGCATCAGTTCATCACGATCGGTTCGTAGCCTTCGGCGCGGAGACTGTTGAGCACCAAGGCGGAGTGCTCCTCCCCCTTGGTCTCCATGTTGATCACGATGGAGACGTCGCCCATGGACAGGGCCCCGCCGATGCGGGTGTGGTCCACCCCGGTGACATTCGCGTCAGTGTCGGCGATGATGCGCGAGATCATCGCCAGCTCCCCGGGCCGGTCCTTGAGCATCAGCTTCACCGTCAGGAAGCGGTTCGCCGCGGAGAGGCCGCGCTGGATGACCTTGAGCATGAGCATCGGGTCGATGTTCCCGCCGGAGAGCAGCGCCACGATGGACTTCGGTTCGATGCCGAGTCCGGCGAGCTTCCCTTCCAGCAGCGCGGCGACGCCGACTGCGCCGGCCGGCTCCACCACCATCTTCGAGCGCTCCATGAGGAAGATCAGCGCCTGGGCGATCGCGTCCTCGCTGACGGTGACGACGTCGTCGACGAGGTCCTTGATGATCTCGAAAGGGATGTTCCCGGGCCGCCCCACGGCGATCCCGTCCGCGATGGTGCGGACCCCCTTGATGGGCACCAGCGCGTCCGCGGCCAACGACGGCGGATAGGCAGCCGCATTCTCCGCCTGCACCCCGATGATGCGCACTTCGCGGCCCTGTCGCGCCGCCTCCTGCTTGATGGCCACCGCATTGCCGGCCAGCAGTCCGCCGCCGCCGATGCCCATGATGACGGTGTCGACGTCGGGGACCTGCTCCAGGATCTCCAGGCCGATGGTGCCCTGGCCGGCCACCACGTCGGTGTTGTTGAACGGGTGGATGAACACCGCACCCGACTCGGAGGCGTAGTTCTGGGCCTCCGTGAGAGCCTCGTCCACATTGGAGCCGTGCAGGATCACCTCGGCCCCGTGGTCACGCGTGGCGGCCAGCTTGGGCAGCGCCACTCCGCGCGGCATGTAGATCTTCGCCCGGATGCCGAGCTTCTTGGCCGCCAGCGCCACGCCCTGGGCGTGGTTGCCGGCCGAGGCCGCGACGACGCCGCGCTCCTTCTCCTCAGCGGAGAGCCGGGCCATGCGCACATACGCGCCCCTGACCTTGAAGGAGCCGGCACGCTGCAGGTTCTCGCACTTCAGATGCACGGTGGCGTCCATCATGCGCCCCAGAGCACGGGAGTGCTCCATGGCCGTCGGCACGATGACGCCGTCCAGCAGCTCGCGGGCCGCCTGAACATCCTCCAGCTGCACGCTCAGGTGCCGTCCGGGGATCCGGTGCTCCGCCTGATGCTCCGTGATGGCGTCTCCTGAGGCCGAGGAGCCCTGCGGGCCCGGAGTGGATGTCATGGTCTCGTGCGCGATCTGGTCGATCTGGGTCATCGTGGTCCTGTGTCAGTCCTTCTCCGGGGTCAGTCCTTCTCCGAGGCTCGGTCACCTCGGGAGGCTTCGGCGTCGTGTTCAGCAGAGCCGGCGGCGGAGCTCTCCGCTTCCTCGCCAGCGGCGTCGTCCTGCTTGCCTGCGCGACCACCACGACGGGCGAAGGCCGGCTTGTCCGGGTCCAGCCCCGGCATGGTCTCCAGGAAGCGTCGCTTGATCCCGGCCAGCGTCTCCTGCTCCTGGGCCTCGATCTCCCGCCGCTCGGCGTCCCGGCGCAGGGCCTCCTCCTGCTGCTCTCGCTCCATGGCGACGGCTTCGTCATCACGCCGCCATTCCTCCCGGACGATGTAGCGCACCGAACGGTTGATGAACGCCAGCACCGGCACAGCGAACAGGGCGCCGACGATGCCGAGCAGCGTGGTGCCGGCGGTCACGGCCAGCACCACGGCCAGCGGGTGGAGCTTGACGGCCTTGCCCATCACGATGGGCTGCAGCACATTGGACTCGATCTGCTGGACCAGCAGCACCACGCCGAGCATCAGCAGCGCGTTGACCAGCCCGTTGGCCACCAGTGCCAGCAGCACGGCGATCGCGCCGGTGACCACGGCACCGATGATCGGGATGAAGGAACCGAGGAAGACCAGCACGGCCACCGGCAATGCGAAGGGCACTCCGAGAAGGGCAGCACCGATGCCGATGCCGACGGCGTCGACGGCGGCCACGAAGACCTGGACGCGCACATAGGTGCCCAGCGCGGTCCATCCCCGACGGCCCGCACCGTGGATGGCGGGGCGGAACTTCCGCGGGACGAAGTTCACGGAGAAGTCCCAGATGCGGCGGCCGTCGGAGAGGAAGAAGATCAGGGTGAACAGCGCGAGGATCAGCCCGACCATCAGATTCCCGGCCGTGGAGCCGATGGACATGGCCCCGCCGAGGATCGATTCGGAGTTGTCCTGCACCCACTGCGTGGCTTCGGCCATCCACTGGTTGAAGTCCTCGGCGGAGATCGTGATGCCGAGGTCACGGCCGACCTCCTCGGCCATGGCCACCAGCTCCATCACACCGACCCGCACCTGGTCGGCCATCTCCGCGAAGCCTGTGATGATCTGCTGGCCCACCTGGAAGAGCAGACCCAAGACGAAGGCGATCAGCAGCAGGATCGTGGTGATCGCGGCCAGAATCCGCGGGAAGCGCAGCTTCCGGAAGAAGTTGTGGACCGGGCGCAGCAGTGTGGCCAGCAGCGCGGCCACCAACAGCGGGATGATCAGCAGCGAGACATAGCTCAGCAGCCACAGCAGCACCCCGGTGAACGCCAGGATCAGCAGCACGCGCCAGGACCAGGCGGCGGCGATCCGCACACCCCAGGGGATGTCCTCCTGGATCCGCTCGGCGTCGCTGAGCCCGGCCAGGCGCTCATGCTCCAGCTTCCCAGAGGTCACCGGGTCAGTCCCCGCACGGCTCGAAACGGCGGTGGTCCCACCGGACCCGGACACGCCGGACTCAGACACGCCGGACTCAGATGCGGCGTCGCCCGCCACGGCGACGTGGGCGCCCACCGGCACGGCGGCCGGCTGCGTCCGGCCGTCCCCGCGGGCTTCCTCAGCGTTCATGCGCTCCATGGTGGCACAGCACTCCTGGACTCGAAGGATCAGTGTGTGAAGGTTCAGGGACTGAGACGTCCCAGACGACGACGGGCCCGCAGCGCACCGGAAGCGGTGCGCGGCGGACCCGTCGCGATGTCAGGCCGGCCGCAGACAGCAGCCGGAGCGAAACTGCGGCGTCATTCCGCCATGGACCGGATGATGGCGATGATGCGCAGGATCTCGATGTAGAGCCAGACCAGGCTCACGGTCAGGCCGAAGGCCGCGGCCCAGGAGTACTTGGATGCCACGCCGGCCTCCACGCCCTCCTGGATGTTGGTGAAGTCCAGCACCAGCGAGTAGGTGGCCAGCAGGATGGCCAGCGCGCCGATGGCCAGGCCGATCCACGGGCTGAACTCGGTGCGCAGACCGAACATGGAGCTGGTGCCGCCGAACATCATCAGGCCGAAGTTGACCAGGCAGAACACCAGGTAGGCCAGGCCGGCCACCATGAACATCTTGTTCAGCTTGGGCGTGGCGCGGACCTTCCCGGAGCGGAAGAGCACCAGCACCGAGGCGAAGACGATGGCGGTGCCGAGGACGGCCTGCAGCACGATGCCCGGGAACTGGTACTCCAGGAACATCGAGATGCCGCCCAGGAACAGTCCCTGGAAGGCGCTGTAGGCAAGGATCAGCGCCGGGTTCGGTTCGCGCTTGAACGCGTTGACCATCCCGAGGGCGAAGCCGCCGAGGACGCCGAGCAGCATCAGTCCGCTGGCCAGGCCGAAGCTCATCGCCCCGGCAGTCACGGAGATGCCCGCTCCGACGAGCACCACGACGAAGCTGATCAGGGTCTTGCGGATGACCTCGTCATAGGTCATCCGGCCGAGGTCCTGGCCTGTGGGCGAAGGCTGGCCGTACATCTGGTGCAGCTGGTCGGCACCCGGCGCCTGCTGACCGGGCATACCGTGCTGCTGGGCGTAGCTTGGACCGGCTCCGGGGTGCTGTGCCCGGGGCTGCTCGGTCACGGTGCCCTGGTCGCTCATGTAGAAACGACGGCGCTCGCGCTCCTTGAACTGCGAGGGGAACGCCTGCGAGTTGAAGATCGGGTTGGACATGTCGTGGGCCGCACTCCTTATCGGGGCTCGTGGCTCTGTCGCGTGCGCAGCACCTACGCTCGGCGAGCGAGCGACTCGGCGACGGGCTCTCACCCGCCGTCGCAGGGGTGCAACGCTGACGCACCGTGTAGACAGTCTACCGGGAACACGGCGTGATGTGCGCCGCATGTCCCCTGGTGAGACCGCATCAGCGCCGATGTCCGCGCAGAGCTGACCCGGGCGCAGTGGCGAGAGACGCTCTCCACGGCCTACAGTGGGGCCGCAGACCGTGTTGAACAGCGTTCAAACCGTCGGCGATGCGACTCGCCGGCACCAGGACGCCCCACTCTTGGAGCCCCGATGCCCCCGTCCGAGACCCTCGTCGCCGGCCCGGCCACCGCCGCCGTGCGCGGGATCGCCCAGATGGCCATGTTCGCCGCGCTCGTCGCGGTGCTGGGCCAGCCCTTCGCCATCCCCGTGGTGGCCGGAGTGCCGATCACCCTGCAGACCCTCGGGGTGATGCTGGCCGGCGCGATCCTGGGCCCCTGGCGAGGGGCGGGGGCCATGGTGCTGCTGCACGCCCTCGTCGTCGCCGGCCTGCCCCTGCTGGCGCAGGGCTCCGGAGGGCTCGGCGTCTACGCGGGCCCCACCGCCGGGTTCGCGCTGGGCTGGATCCCCGCCGCGTTCGCCGTCGGGGCGCTGGCCCAATGGCGCTGGCCACTGGCCTGGTGGCGGACCGCTCTCGGCGCCGCCCTCGGCGGCATCGGGGTGATCTATGCCTGCGGCATCCCGGTGATGGCCTACCAGCTGGGCCTCACGCTCCCCCAGGCGACCATCGCCACCGCCGCATTCCTCCCGGGAGACCTCGCCAAGGCGGCGATCGCCGTGCTCATCACCCACGGGCTGGTGAAGGCCTATCCCGCACCCTTCAGCTGGGCGCGCCGCCGCGGGGCCCCCGCGCGATGACGACCGCACCGCCGGCATCGGGGTCCGTGCGACGCCGCGCACCCCGGGCAACCTCGGCGGGACCTGCGGGCGGAGGCGCAGCCTCCGCGGTCATGCCGCTGCATCAGCCGGGCACCTCGGTGCTGCACCGCACGGGAGTCGGCGTCAAGTTCCTGCTGGTCTTCCTGCTGGCCTTGGGGGTCTCCCTGCAGAGGGAGAACCCGTGGGCGATCCTGGGTGCGTGGGCCCTGGTGATCCTCGGACATCTGCTCGCCGGAACCGGAGTCTCCGGGCTGCTGCGGCGCCTGTGGGGTCTGCGCTGGATCCTGCTCATCCTCACCGTCCCTCAGCTGATCTTCCTCGAGCCGCAGGTCGCCCTGCTCAACGTCTCCCGCGTAGTCGCGGTGATCATGGTGGCCGGGCTGTTCACGCTCACCACCCGCACCTCAGACATCCTGGAGGGTTTCGACCGCGCCCTGGCGCCCCTGGCGAAGCTCGGCGTCGACACCTCCCGGATCTCCCTGGCCCTGTCCCTGACGATCCGCTCCGTGCCCGTGATCCTGGCGTTCTCCGGTCAGATCCGCGAGGCGCTGCGGGCCCGCGGCCGACGCGTCACCCCGAAGGCGCTCATCATGCCGCTGCTGGTGATGTCGCTGCGCCATGCCGAGGAGACGGCGGAGGCGTTGGCGGCCCGTGGCGTACGCTGAGCGCCGCCGACCAGCGGTTCCACCCCGACAGCATCGTCCCGGCACCCTGAATGTCCTACGATGTCATGCAACAGACGCCCCCGCCTTCAGGAGACTTCGCATGGCCTTGCCGCAGCGCGCCACCCTCGACGACGTCGCCCGCCTGGCCGGAGTGAGCCGCAAGACCGCCTCACGCGTCTACAGCGAACCCGAGAAGGTCGCCGCCGCGACGCGCGAGCAGGTCCTGGCCGCCGCGCGTCGGCTGCGGTTCCGCCCCAACACGCTGGCCCGGACCCTGCGCCGAGGAGGCGCCACCTCCACCGTGGGGCTGCTCATCGGTGAGATGAGCAACCCCTTCTATCATGCGGTCGCCGCGGGCATCGAGCATGAACTCTCAGCCTCCGGACTGACCCTGGTGATGGGCTCCAGCGACGACACGGAGGAGGGTGAGGAGCGGGTCGCCGACGCGCTGCTCTCCCAGCGGGTGGCCGCGCTGCTGATGATCCCCTCAGCGGCCGACCAGTCCTATCTGGACGGCGAGCGTCAGCTGGGCACCCCGGTGATCGCCGTGGACCGCCCCGCCCGGAACCTGCTGGCCGACGCCGTGCTGCTGCAGAACCGCGCTGGGGCCCGACAGGCCGCCGAGGCGCTGCTGAACGCGGGACACCGCCGGATCGCCTACCTGGCCTCCCGGGCAGACATCCACACCCAGCATGAGCGCCTGGCCGGTTACCGGGAGGCGATGGCCACCGCGGGGCTGGGCGACGCTGCGGCGCTGGAGCACCTCAGCGACGACGACGCCGAGGACACCGTCGCCCGAGCCGCCCTGGACACCGCCGAACCGCCGAGCGCCGTGGTGGCCGGCAACAACAGGATGAGCGTCGCGGTGCTGCGCGCAGCCCGGGAGCTGGAGACGCGCCCCGCGCTCGTCGGCTTCGACGACTTCGACACCGCCGACGTGCTGGGGATCAGCGTGATCAGCCACGACCCCCTCGAGATGGGCCGCCGTGCCGCGGCCCTGGCGGTGGAGCGCATCGCGCGCCCCACCACCGTCCCCGAGGTCATCGAGCTGCCCACCCGCCTGGTGCTGCGCGGGTCCGAGTCGAGCACGGGCCTGGCCTTCTGAGCGAGCTGCTCCGGATCGGCCGCCCGATCAGCGCAGCGCGTCCTCGATCTCTGAGTGCAGGCGTTCGGCGGTCTCCTCGGCGCTGAGGCGGCCGAAGAAGAACTCGTCCTGATACCGCATGATGATGTCCTGAACGGCGCCGTAGCCCTCCGGCGGCATCGGCGGGGCGTCCGCGACGACGTCCTCCAGGCTCTCAGAGTACTCGACCACCTTTGTCTCCACCTCGCCGAGGTCCTCCCGGACAAGGTCACGGATGGCCCCGTTGCCCGGGATCCCCCGCTCGATCTGTTGGAGTTCGCCGACGCGCTCGTCATTGACCAGGAAGTCCACGAACTGCTGCGCCTCCTCGGGATGCTCGCTGCGGGCGGCCACCGAGTAGAACATGGAGGCCTTGTAATACATGCCTGCCTCGGTGGCGTCACCCGTGAGGCTGGGCGCCATGAACGGCTCAAGCTCGGAGCCTTCACCCCCGGAGAGCGCCACCAGCATCGCGTCCCAGACCGGCGCCACAGCCGCGTCCCCGGTAGCGATGAGTGTCTGCTCCCGAGCGATGCCGTGCTGCTCGGACATCTCTGCAGCCGAGGGCAGCACACCGGCATCCTGGAACTCGCCGAGCATCTCGAAGTACGGGACGACCTGGTCCGGCTCCGACGCGAGCTGGCCGTCGTCGTCCACCATGCTGCTCCCGTAGGTCTGACGCAGCCAGAGTTCCAGTCCGCCCGAGTCGAAGAACGAGGCGAGACCGTACCCGTCAGTGTTCTCCGAGACGGCGGCCCCCACCTCCTTGAGATCCTCCCAGGTCCACGCGGTGTCATCCGGTACGGACTCCCCCGCCTCCTCGATCAGTTCGGGGTTGGTCGCGAAGGTCAGGGCGGTCTGCCCGACCGGCATGGCGTAGAGCTCGCCGTCGAGGCTGCCGGTGTCCAGCAGCTCCTGGGTGAACTCCCGGGTCTCCACCTGGTCCAGCGGCAGGAGGATCCCGGACTCGATGTACTCGCGCAGATAGACCAGATCCATCTGGATGATGTCCGGGGTGTCTCCGCCGGCTGTCTGAGTGGCCAGCTGGTCCCAGTAGCCGTCCCATTCGTTGAATCGAGGCTCGATGCTGATGTGGGGATGCTCATCCTCGAAGATCTCGATGGCCTCCTGGGTGTACTGATGGCGTACGTCGCCACCCCACCAGGTGAAGGTCAAGGTGACGTCTTCGTCGCCGCCGCCGTCTCCGCAGGCGGTCGCGGCGAGCCCGGCCACCAGCAGCGCGCCGAGCGGCCGGGTCCAGGACCGGCTCCGACGGCTGGGACGGGACGGCGCAGCGTCGGGCAGTGATGGACGCGTCGTGGTTGTCATGGGGCCTCCTCATCTCGGGGAATGGGCTGGGTGTTGCCGATGTGCTGAGGTCTGTCGATCGGCTGAGGTCTGTCGATGGGCTGGGACTGGAGAGAGCACAGAGGGCCCCGAGGCGTGCCATCAGTGTGGCCTGATGCCTCGGAGCCCCCTGCGTATTCAGTTGTCGCACCGGATCCACTCTTCGCACCAGAAGAGGGGCTTCAGTCCGTGATGTCCGGGGCCCTCCAGGTCTGGAGCCGGCCACACATGCCGAAGAGGCGCGGGGCGGGACGGGGCTCGCCCCGGATCACGGAAGCTTCCTGCAGGTGGGATGCGTCGCCATCGGCGAGCGCCTCCAGCTGGGCTCGTGTGCGCTCGGTCTCAGCCTCCACGTTCGCGGCCCAGATCTCGCGCCACTGGTCGATGCGGGGCCGCACCAGCGCCGCCGCGCGCTCATGGAGGCGCCTCATGGCCGCGGGGCCGTCCTGCTCGACGGCGGCGAGCAGCTGCCGGTGGCCCTCGATCGCCAGGTCCCGGCGCGCGCGGGCCGCCGCGGCACGGGACTGTTCGTCTCCCTCGGGCGGCAGTGCCACCGCCTCGTGATAGCGATCCGGGTCGGCGAGGATCTCGTCCGGGAAGGTCATCACTGCGTCGCCGGCCTCCGGGAGCCCGGCGTTCTGCATGATCACCGCCAGCTCCAACCCTGCGTGGTTGACCAGCCGGTGCACGGTGCCGGGGGTGAACCACAGCAGGGATCCCTTCTCCAGCGCGTCCTGCGCCGCGCCGTCTGCACTGAGGGTGTGCACCTCTCCACGGCCGGCCGTGACCACATAGGCCTCGGTGGACACCGTGTGCAGGTGCGGGGTCCCGCCGTGGAGGCCGTCCGGGGTGTCCCAGTCGTAGACGCACAGGTCGCTCACCGACGTCCCGCCGGGGAACCGCGGCAGGGAGCGCGAGGGGAGGGCGCGGTTCTCCTGGGTGCCGCTCACAGTGCGAACTCCTCCCCCAGCGCCGTCAGCTCCTCCCCGCTGCAGACCTTCGCGATGAACACGAAGCGGTGGTGCAGGCGCAGCCGTCCCCCAGCGGGCAGGTGGATCTCCTGGTCGAAGGCCGGCGACGGACTGGTGACCGTGAAGATGCCTGTGCGGGTGAACCACTTGATGGGAGGCAGCTCGGCGTCCTGGGACTCGGAGGTTCCGGCGAAGGCCATCACCGTGCCGCCGCCGTCGAGTTCGTCATGCTCGGAGGAGAAGGCCACCCAGTCCGCCGGGGCGCCCATCGTGTTCTCCTCGCCTGCGGCGCCGGCGGAGTTCACGACGTCGCAGCCGGTCCAGGAGCGCGGACCGCGCCAGAACCAGCCGGTGTAGCCGGCATTCGGCCGACCGGCCGTCGTGGGGCTGCCCATCGGCAGGGTCTGCCCGCTGACGTTGGTCAGCTCAGTGGTGAGGTCGATGGCCCACACGCCTCGGCCGGCGCTGAAGCGGTCGACGTCCAGCGAATGGATCCGCTGGATCCGGTGCTCGTCGAACCAGTGCTCCCCCCGGGAGGTGATCCACTCCAGGGTCTCGTCGAAGACGACGTCCTCACCGGCCGAGGGTTCCACGGCGAAGCCGGTGTGCTTCATGGTGCCGAGGTTGTCCCGCATCTGGTACCCCGTCTCCGCGGCGAAGGTGGGGCCGCCCCAGAAGTTCTGGTCCGCCACATGGGACCAGGTGAACTGCAGGCCGGTGTGCCAGCGGTGGTCCCAGGGGCGGCGCACCGCGGCCTCGGCGCCGTCGGTGAAGCGCAGCGGGAACAGGTACGGCTTCGGGGCCTCCTCCTTCGGCGAGTCCGGGTGGATGACGTAGCGCAGGATCTCGGTGTCCGCGGCGTCGACGGCGATGGCGTCCTGCTCGACGCGGACGTCGAAGCCTGTGGTCACGGCGGTGCTGGTCACTGGACGGTCTCCTTGCTGGCGGCGGTGTTCTCCGCGCTGCCGTAGACGAACGAGGGGTCGTGCATGCCGGTGTAGTAGGTGCCCTCGGGCTTCATCTCCGCCCGCCGGACGGTGCGGCCCGTCTCCGACGATTCGTAGAGGGCGGCGATGAACTCCAGGACTCGGCGTCCGTCGTCGCCCGAGGCACGGGGGCGCACTCCCGCGGCCATCGCATCCAGCAGCTCGGAGAGCTGCTGCTTGTGCGAGGAAGGGACGTTCTCCTGCGGCGTCCAACCAGCCGCCGAGCCGTCCTCAGCACGGTGGGGCGCCGGGGTCCAGGTCCAGGAGCTGTTGTCATACCCGTAGAGATGCTCCACCTCCACGGTCGCGTCCTGGAAGTCGAAGCGCAGGTAGGAGACCTCCCGGGGGGAAAGCACGGAGTTCACCACGGAGGCCATGGCACCGTTGGCGAAGCGCACTGTGGCCAGGGAGACGTCCTCGGTCTCGACGTCTCGGTCCAACGCGTCCGCGACAGCCGTGACCTCGGTCCAGTCGCCGAGGATCTCAAAGAGCAGGTCCATCTGGTGGATGCCGTGTCCCATGGCCGGACCGCCGCCCTCGGTGGCCCATCTCCCGCGCCACGGCACCTCGTAGTAACCGTGGGTGCGGTACCAGAGGGTGTGGCAGACCGCGACCAGCGGGCGCCCGAGGGTGTGGTCCCGGACCTGCTGTTTGAGCTGCTGGGCTCCGGAGCCGAAGCGGTGCTGGAAGACGTAGGAGGCGAAGGGCCCGTTCTCGCCCTCGTGGGCCGCCACCTCGTCGTATTCGGCCAGGGTGAGCACCGGGGGCTTCTCGCACCACACCCACGCGCCGGCCTTCAGACCCTTGATGACGCCGTCTTTGTGCGCCACCGGTGGGGTGCACAGCACCAGCAGGTCGGGACGTTCCGCGGCGAGCATGGTGTCGACGTCGCTGTAGCGGCCCGGGATGGCCCACTCCTCGGCCACAGCGCCGAGACGGTCGGCGTCGACGTCGGCGATGGCCACCACCTCCACGCGGTCCTCATGGGCCTTCAAGGTGGGCAGGTGCGCCACGGTGGCGATGCCTCCGGCGCCGACGACGGCGGCGCGGACGCGGGGGGATGCGGCGGTCATGGATGTGCTCCTCGCGGGATGGGGATGGCTCACGGTGACGTCGATCCGTGACAGTGGCGATCACCGGCTACTGTGATCGATCACTTTATGACGTTGACCACAAGATTAGGGAGTCCGCGGGTAGGCTGTCAACACCAGAATGTCGTCCACGTCACACGCCTGCGGAGCAGGTGCCGCGCACTCAGTCCGCTGGCCGCGGCCGCAGGGCGGTGGCAGGATGGAGCAGCGGACCGCATCCGTGATGCGATGGCCCCATGGCCCGGCAGCACGTCCGGTCCGCGACGGACAGCCAGCTCAGAAGAGGTGACCACGTGGCGTCAGAGCCCACACCCGAGGCGCGGCCCACCCGCGCCGCGACGATCCACGAGGTCGCCCGCCGGGCCGGCGTCTCCCACCAGACGGTATCCCGCTATCTGCGCGACATGGGACCCTTCCGCGCCGACACCATCGCCCGGGTCGAGGCCGCCATCAGGGAGCTGGACTACCGGCCCAACATGATCGCACGGTCCATGCGGACCCGGCAGACCGGGGTCCTCACCGCCCTGCTGCCCGCTCCGGTGACCCAGATGCCCACGCCCATGCTCGCCGCCGCCGCCGAGGCGGCCCACGAGGCCGGGTACTTCATGGAGATCGCCGTGGTGGAAGGCCCCGCGGAAGAACGCAGCCGACGGGCCCGCGAGCTGATGGGCTCCGGACGGGTGGAGGGTGTGCTCTCCCTGGCCGGACTGCCGGAGCTGCAGGAGCAGGGGAAGACCGCCGCGTCCGGGGCCCTGACCATCGTCGAGCAGTTCGACGACAAGCTCCGCGGCCTGGGCACCTTGGCCGACGCCAGTGCCCTGCGCGAGATCATCGCCACCCTCGCCGATCAGGGCCATCGACGTTTCCTGCACATCCAGGGCCCCGAGGAATGGGCTTCCGCCCGCGCCCGCCGCCAGGTCTATGAGGAGACCCTCGCCGAACGCGGGCTCGAGTCCCACGGCGTCACCGGCGGCGACTGGTCCGCCCACACCGGCTACCAGGCCCTGCAGTCCTTGGAGGCCGACAGCGGCGTGACGGCAGTGATCGCGGCCAACGACTTCGTGGCCCTCGGCGCCCTCCGCGCGGCGCACGAGCGTGAGTGGCGGGTCCCGGAGGACCTCAGCATCATCGGTTGGGACGACATCGACCTGGGACGCTACTCGACGCCGTCGTTGTCCACCGTGGCGGTGGACCGCGAGGGGCGGGGCCGTCTGGCCATGCAACGGCTCATCGCCCTGGTCCGCGGGGAGGAGCCTCCCGCCGATGCACCGGTGCCGAACCATGTGGTGCTGCGCGAGTCCACAGGGCCTGCGCCGAGCGCGACGACCGACTGACGCGCAGAGGTTCAGCCTTCGGAGCCCAGGCAGGCCCGCAAGGAGGCCTCCGTCTCCGCGGACAGGCGCTCCCCTCCCAGGGCCAGGCGGTGAAGGATGATCCCCTCGACCTGCCCCATGACCCGCCGGGCCGTGATCACGGGCTCAGGCAGGCCGACGCTCTGCACTGTCTCCGCCGCCCACTCCTCCATGTGCTCCCGACCCCGTGCGAGGACCTCTCGCACCTGGTGATCGTGGATAGCCTCGACGAAGAGGGCGAGTCGTGCCGCCGTCAGGGTCCGCTGAGCACCTGTTGCGAGGTCGATGAAGGCGCAGAGAGCGTCGACGAGCCCGTCGATGCTCTGGGGGCGCTCCTTCGCATCGAAGGCCTTCTGCTCCATGGCCGCCAGGTGCTCCACCACACCTTGGAGGAGCTGCGCGCGGGTCCTGAAGTGGTTCGAGGTGGAGCCCTGCGGCAGACCTGCGGCCGCATCGATCCGCCGATGGGTCAGCGCCCGCAGCCCGTGAGACCCCACCAGCTCCACGGCCGCCTCCATGGCTCGATCACGGGTGCCCACTGCGTTCCCCCTCTCGAGGGATTGAGGAGGCGAGGCCCGCCGCGATTCGCAGAGCCCGGCGCCGGGTCTCCGGCAGGCACCGCGCCGTCGCCACCCGGCTGAGCAGCCGGGAGGCACGGACGACTCGCTGTGCCGCTCGTCGTCGCCGCCTGTCGAACTCCTGCAGCCCTGCCTCGACCGTCGTCGAGGCACTCAGCGCCTCAGCCAGCACGACGGCGTCGATGATCGCTTCGCAGGCGCCCCGGCCGATGTTCGGAGCCATCGCATGTGCCGCATCGCCGAGGATGACGACCCTGCCGCGGTGCCAGCTCCGCAACGGCGGCAGATCGAAGATCCGGCGCCGGTCGATTCCGACAGATCCGGCGCGCGCCACGACATCCCGCACCCCGGGGTGCCAGTCTCCGAACAGCGTGCTCAAGAGCTCGTCGTCGGGGAGTCCTGCGCCCTCATCCAGGAGGTCATCCCGAACCGCGGCGAACCAGTTGACCATGCCGGACTCCTGCGGGGTGACCCCGAAGAGACGCCCCGGCCCCCAGGTCTCGCAGGTAGTCTCCACGGGGCCAGGGACCGTGCCTCTGAATGCGGTGACGCGCAGCTCTCGAGGGCGGACCTCCTGCCCCGCGACCACAGACCGCAGCCGACTGTTGATGCCGTCAGCACCGACCACCAGGTCCGCATCGGACACGTCGGCCTCAGTGAGCTCCGCCAGGTCCTCCAGCGGTTCCCCCCAGCGAACGGCATCCTCGAGCTTCCCCTCCCACAGGGACCGATGCAGAGCTGGGCGTGAGAGGAGGACAGCCGATGCCCGGGTTCTGACGGCGGCGAACTCGATTCCGTCCGGGCGGAGGAACGCCGCCCCATGCTGCGTGACTCCTGCATGACGCACACGGTCGCCCACTCCCAAGGCGTCCAGGGCGGCCAGAGCCTCGGGCCACATTCCCAACGCAGTGCCGACCCCGGGCAGACCAGGCGCCCTCTCGCGGAGCTCCACCTGCCATCCCGCAGCGAGGAGAGCTCTGCCCACAGCCAAGCCCGAGATACCTGCTCCGACGATGACGACACGTCCCACCATGCCAAGAAGTTACTACAGTCGTAGTACCAGGTCGAGGGTTCGGCGCTTCCGTCGAGGACCGCCCACGCGTTCAGCGACCTTCGGTGCCCCCACTGGGATTCGAACCCAGACTGTGCTGATTTTAAGTCAGCTGCCTCTGCCGATTGGGCTATGGGGGCGCAGACACGACGACGGCGAGCCCGCCGCCAAGACCATCTTAGGTCTCCGGCAGAGGCTCGCCGTCGTCATCTCTGCAGTTCCCGCCGTCCCTGCCGGTCAGGCGCTCGGGCCCGGCCGGCAGGTCGCAGGAGTCGAACGTCTCAGGCGTCGGCCTTCTTCTTAGCCGGGGTCGCGGCCTCCTCGAACTGGCGGCGCGGGGTCTCCAGGTCGCGCAGCGGGGTGATGTCCCGACCGAAGACGAACTCGTTGAGCCAGTTGCTGGCCACACGCACCTTGCGCTCCACGGTGGGGATCGCCATGCCGTGGTATCCGCGGTGGGCCAGCCAGGCCGGGAAGCCCTTGAGCTTGACGCCCATCGGGTTGCCCACACCCTTGAACAGGCCCAGTCCGGCCACAGCGCCGAGGGAGTCGTGCTTGTACTCGCTGACCTTCCCCTCCCCGAAGCGGGCGGCCACGAGGTTCTTGACCAACTGCTTGGACTGCCGCAGCGCATGCTGAGCATTGGGGACGCAGAAGCCGCCCGGCCCGGCGCCGGTGAGGTCCGGCACGGCAGCGACGTCGCCGGCGGTCCAGGCACCCTCGATCGGGCTGCCCTCCTCGTCGACGATCTGCAGCGTGGCAGAGGCGGTGATGCGGCCGCGCTCGTCGATCGGGAAGCTGGAGCGGCGCGCCACGGCATTGGCGGCCACACCGGCGGTCCAGACCAGGGTGTCGGCCTCGAAGCGGTCGGCCTCGGACTTGTCCGCCATGTTGATCAGCTGCAGCTCGCCGTCGACGGCGGAGCCCAGCGACGTGTTCAGCAGCACCTCGATGCCGCGGCCGCGCAGGTGCTCGACCACGCCGACGGCCTGGTCCTCGGAGACCTCCGGCATGATGCGGCCCATGGCCTCGACGAGCACGATGCGCACGTCGGACTGACTCAGGCGCGGGTTGGCCGAGACGGCGGCGCGGATGATGTCCTCCATCTCCGCGATGCACTCGATGCCGGCGAAGCCGCCGCCGACCACGGTGAAGGTCAGCGCCCGGGACTTGGCCTTCTCATCGGTCATGGTGGAGGCGGCCTCGATGCGCTCCAGGATCTGGTTGCGCAGCGTCAGGGCCT
Source organism: Nesterenkonia aethiopica (assembly GCF_039534665.1). Classification (NCBI taxonomy): domain Bacteria; kingdom Bacillati; phylum Actinomycetota; class Actinomycetes; order Micrococcales; family Micrococcaceae; genus Nesterenkonia; species Nesterenkonia aethiopica. Next base: position 103,184 of record NZ_BAAAVT010000010.1, read on the forward strand.
CCTCGATGGTCTTCAGACCGATGCCCTGCTCGGCCAGACCCTCGATCGGGAAGGTGCGAGTGGTCGCGCCCGCCGCCATGATGATGTCCTGGTACGGGATCTCGACGCTCTCCCCGTCCTCCAGCTCCACGCTGGCGGTGCGCTCCGCGTGGTCCACCTCCGTGACCTTGCCGGTGATGACCTCCGTGTCCCGCAGGTGGCTGCGGTGGGAGACGATCGCGTGCCGAGCCTCGATGTGCCCGCCGACCACCTCAGGGAGGAACGGCTGATAGGTCATGTAGGGAAGCGGGTCGACCAGGGTGACGACGCCGCCCTCGGCCTTGACCTTCTTCTGGAGCTTCTGGGCGACGGTGAGGCCGACATATCCACCGCCGACGATCAGAATGCGCGGTTTCTCTGAGAGCTTCTGCGAGATTGCCATGGATGCCATCCTAGCGCTGGTGCTGAGGGGTACGTGAACTGCACACAGCAACAGCGGCGGCCCCTCACCGGTCTTCGGTGCGGACCACCGCCACGCTGCGTGTCCTTCCTTCAGTGCAGTCTACTGCCAGGCACGGTGGGGGGGGCGCGGGTATGACGCCGGACGCCTGTTCCCCTCACCGAACGTTCCCCGGCAGATCGACTCAGGAGCGCCGACGCCGGGACGTCAGGTGCACTGCTGCCACGCTGACCACCGCGATCACCAGCAGCGCGGCGACCCCGACCACCACCGGTCCCGCCCAGTCCTGGGTGCCCCTGGCGTCGGAGGCCTGAGGCCGGTCCCGGGGGTCGCCCTCAGGGCCGGGTGAGACGCCGGCGTCGCTGGGGACGTCGGCGTGCTCAGTGTTGTCGGACTCTCCGCGGCGATGGACACGGATCCACTCCTCGAGGGTCTCGTAGGCCGACGGGTCGAACTCCGGGACGTCATCGCTGGCCACGGCCTGCGCCACGTTGAGGATGCCCTGTCCGAACTCGGGGTCCACACCGTTGCCGTCGCCGACTCCGTCGGCGGTGCTCAGCAGCCGGTGTTTGACCTCCTCGGCGGAGAGGTCAGGATGCGCGGACCACACCAGTGCCGCCGCTCCCGCGACGATCGGCGCCGCGCCGGAGGTGCCCATCCACTGGGTGTTGAGCCCGTCCGGGACCGCCCCGACCAGCGGTTCCGAAGGGGCGGCGATGTCCACCGCGATGCCCTGGGCGGAGGCGTCCTCGCTGATCTCCCGATCCTCGTTGACGCCTGCGACGGTCAGCACGCCGGGGATCGTCGCCGGGGCGCCGACGCTCCAGCTGCCGGAGACTCGGTTGCCCGCCGCGGCGACGACCAGCACGTCGTTCTCCGCAGCCTTCAGAAAGGCCTCGTCCCAGGACTCGGGCCACTCCTGCTCGTTAGGCAGGCCGAAGGACATGTTGATGATGTCCGCCCCGTTGTCCACGGCCCAGTCCACGGCCTCGACCACCTGGTCCTCCAGGTCCGGGCCGTAGGAGTTCGGCATCTCCAACGCCATGGACACGCTCAGCACGTCCGCCTCGGGGGCGACGCCGATCACGCCGGCCGCGTCCTCCTCGGCGTCTTCGTCCTCGGCGTCTTCGTCAGCATCGTCGGCGTCGTCCTCGTCGGCGTCGTCCTCGTCTTCGTCGGCGTCGTCCTCGTCAGCGTCCTCGTCGTCCTCGGTGGTCGAGGCGGGCAGGATCGCCGAGGCGGTGAGGTCCAGCGGCTCACGGCCCTCGCCCGTCAGAAGGACGTCAGAGCTCAGCACTCCGGCACCCTGCGAGAGACCTCGGTTCTCCGCACCCTCGAGCTCGTCGAGGAGGTCGTCCCAGAACTGCTCCCAGTCCTCGTCGGTGAACTCCTCGTAGTCCTCCGGCTCAGGGAGCTCGTCGAGCTCGTCTCCGGTGGGCTCGTAGCCACGCCCGGCCGCCAGGGAGGCCACCATGGTGCCGTGTTCGGTGGAGAACTGCTCCACCGGCCCCCCAGAGCCGTCACCACCTCCGGAGACGTCGGTGCCGTCGACGACGGCGCCCTCCAAGGTGGGGTGGTCGGCGTCGACGCCGGTGTCGAGGATCGCGATGGTCACGCCCTCGCCTCGAGCGGTCTCCCAGGCCTCGGTGACGCCATAGTCCTCGAGCCAGAACTGCGCGTCCCGCCAGGCATCAGCATCGGCGGCAGGAGCCGTGACCACCCCGCCGACGGTGACAGCGGGGGCCAGCAGCAGCGCGGCGGCGGCCAGCATTCCCGGCCCGGCCGCACGACGCCGCCCGTGACGGCCACGCCGTCCTCCGTGGGGCGAGCCCTGCCGGGCCGCGTCCCTCGTCTCCGGGGCAGCGTCAGTCATGGTCTTCCTTCTGTTCCGTTCCCTGCTGGGGTGCTCGTGATGCTGGGGGCGCTCGTGATGCGTACTCATGCGGGCAGGGCTCAGCCCCGGCCGGTCGCCTCCTGCGCGGCGCCGGTGGCGAGCGACAGGGCGATGCCGTCCAGAATGTCATGCTCCGACGCGACGGCGGTAGTCACCCGCCCCTTCGTGACCTTATTGATGTAGTCCAGGATGGTGCCCCAGATCAGCGCACCGGCGCCGATGACGTCCACCCGGCCGGGGTGCATGAACGGCATGTGGGCCCGCTGGTCCCGGGGCGCGTGCACCAGCTGGTCCACCGACTGGTGGATGCGGTCCAACCCCACCTCGGCGCCGTGGATGAGATCCGGATCGTAGTCCTCGAGGTCCAAGGCGTGGGCGGTCACCGTGGTCACCGTGCCGGCGACGCCGATGACGACGTCGGTCTCGTGCAGCGGCATGACCTGGCTGACGTCCTCCAGGAAGGAGAGCGTCTCGAAGCTCGCCATGGAGGTCTCGGTCTCTGCCGGCGGGTCGGTGCGCATATGCCGCTCGGTGAATCGGACGCACCCCATGTCCGTGGAGATGGCGTGCTCCATGCCCTTCGAGGTGCCCAGGACGAACTCGGTGGATCCTCCGCCGAGGTCCACCACGAGGACCTTCCGCTCGGGGTCCCAGTCCAGCAGGGAGGCCGCACCCACGAAGGAGAGCCCGGCCTCCTCGCTGCCGCGGATGACCTCCGGCTCCACGCCGAGGCGGTCCTTGATGCCTGCGATGAACGCGTCGCGGTTCGCCACGTCTCGGGTCGCGGAGGTGGCCACGAAGCGGACCGCCTCCACCTTGTGCCGACGGATCAGGGCTGCGTAGCTGTCCACCGCGGCGAACGTGCGCTCCAGCGCGGCCGGGGAGAACTCTCCGGTCTCGTCCACGCCCTCGCCCAGACGGACCACGGTCATCTGCCGGACGACATCCGTGAGCCGCGAACGATGCATCTGGGCGACCGCGCTGTGCTCACCGGTCTCGGTCCCCCACGGCTCCTGCCCCTCCGGGACGTTCTGGGGTCCGCGCGGCTCCCCCGCGCTCTCCACATCGGCGATCAGCAGGCGGATCGAATTGGTCCCGCAGTCGATGGCGGCCACTCTCATTGCTGCTCCTCCTTCAGTCGCCGCACGTGTCGGCTGAGGTCACGGGTCGGGATCTCGGCGTCATGGTCCCATGCGGCAGCACAGGTGCAGACCTCCGGCGTCCAGTCCTCGGCGATGCGGTCCAGGGTCTCGTCGCCCAGCGGGGTGATGCCGGGACCCACGGCCAGCGCGTGGCCGACGAGCACATGCAGGCACTTCACGCGGTCGGGCATGCCCCCGGCGGTGATCCCGTCGATCTCCCAGACGGGATCCACACCGGCGGCCAGCCGGATGCGTTCACGCTCGGCCAGGTAGTTCTCATGGGCGGCCCGGTGGGCGGCGGCAAGCTCCTCGTCCTGGCCCAGGCGCTCCGTCATCTCCGCCATCACGCCGGCAGCCTCCAGCCGGGACACGGCCTGGGTGAGGGTGGGATGCGTGAGATAGAACGTCGTCGGGAAGGGGATCCCGTTGGAGAGTCGCGGCGCGGTGGCGGCCACCAGCGGGCTGCCGCAGCGGCAGCGGGCCGGGATCTCGACGACGTCGCGCACCGGTCTGCCCAGCTGCAGGCTGAGCGTGTCCAGATCATCCTGGGTGGGGGTGGCGCTGCGGGGCTGGCTCATCGTCTCGCGGGCTCTCCTGGTGCTCATGGGCGGGTCCTCGGCAGGAACGGACCTCCACCGTCGAGACTAATCTACGGCAGACCGGACCAGAGAATCCCACAGCGCCTCAGCCCAGGGGAGGTCGGTACGGACCTCGCTGTCCTCCTGGTTCTCCGGAGTGTCGTCCTCCCCGGTGAGGTCGCCGATCACGTGGTACTGACGCTCCCCCGGCATCGCCAGGTTGATGCGTTCGCGCGCCTGCTGACGCACGTACTCGGGGTCGTCCCAGCGGCTGATCTCGGATTCGAGCGCGTCCTGACGCTGCTGCTCCTCGGCGATTCCTGCCTCCAGCTCGGCCAGCTCGGAACGCTGCTGGAGATAGGTGCGCACAGTGGGCACCAGGAAGGAGACCACCACCAGGGCGACCAGGGTCATCACGATCAGCCGGCCGGAGAGGGTCCGCTCCGGGACCAGCGAGCGGGCGCTGACGGCCGTGCGCTCCCCGGAGGGGCGGCGCTGCTTCGGCGGGCTCACTCGGCGCGCACGGCGGGCGGCGAGGTCGGCCGGCATCCGGATCTCTCCGGAGACCTGCTCGCGCTCGGCGAGCCGGCGGGCTTCGGCGGAAGCGACGCGGGCGCTGCGGCCGGCGTCGGAGTCGCTGCGTCTGGCATGCCTGGCCATGGTCACCGCCTTCCGTGTGCCACCGGTGTCTCAGCTGGGGCGACGCCCTGCGCGCCGTCGAAGTCCCAGGGTAGTCGCCGACGGCTCGTCGACGGCGGCGGACACGCAGAGGGGCCGCACCCGGGGCATCGGAACGATGCTCCGGGTGCGGCCCCTCAGACGGTGCTCAGGTCGCGCTGATCAGGATGGGCCGACCAGAGTCAGCTGCGGAAACGCGGGAAGGCGCTCGCGCCAGCGTATGCGGCGGCGTCGCCGAGCTCCTCCTCGATGCGCAGCAGCTGGTTGTACTTCGCCACACGCTCGGAGCGGGCCGGGGCGCCGGTCTTGATCTGCCCGGCGTTGGTGGCCACGGCGATGTCCGCGATCGTAGTGTCCTCGGTCTCGCCGGAACGGTGGGAGACCATCGTGGTGTAGCGGCTGCGCTGCGCCAGGGAGATGGCGTCCAGGGTCTCGGTCAGCGAGCCGATCTGGTTGACCTTCACCAGCAGCGAGTTGGCAGTGTCAGCGTCGATGCCCTTGGCCAGACGGTCCGGGTTGGTGACGAAGAGGTCGTCGCCCACCAGCTGGACCTTGTCGCCGATGGTCTCGGTCAGGGTCTTCCAACCGGCCCAGTCGTCCTCGTCCAGCGGGTCCTCGATGGAGACCAGCGGGTAGGCGTCCACCAGCTCGGAGTAGTAGGCGCTCATCTGCTCGGGGGTCTTCTGCTCGCCCTCGAAGGTGTAGGCGCCCTCGGAGTAGAACTCGGTGGCGGCGACGTCGAGGGCCAGCGCCACATCCGTGCCCGGGGTGTAGCCGGCGCGCTTGATGGCCTCGGTGATCAGGTCCAGCGCGTCGCGGTTCGACGGCAGGTCCGGGGCGAAGCCGCCCTCGTCACCCAGGCCGGTGTTCAGGCCCTTCTCCTTCAGCAGGCCCTTCAGTGCGTGGTAGACCTCGACGCCGGAGCGCAGCGCCTCGGAGAAGGTGGCCGCACCGATGGGAGCGATCATGAACTCCTGGATGTCCACGTTGGAGTCCGCGTGGGAGCCGCCGTTGAGGATGTTCATCATCGGCACCGGCAGCAGGTGGGCGTTCGGCCCGCCGAGGTACTTGTACAGGGGCAGGTCTGAGGCGTCGGCGGCGGCCTTGGCCACGGCCAGGGAGACGCCGAGGATCGCGTTGGCGCCGAGACTGTTCTTGTTGTCGGTGCCGTCGAGGTCCAGCAGGATCTGGTCGATCAGGCGCTGCTCGGTGGCGTCCTGGCCCTCCAGGGCGGGGGCGATGACGTCGTTGACCGCGGACACGGCGCCGGAGACGCCCTTGCCCAGGTACCGGCCCTTGTCGCCGTCACGGCGCTCCACGGCTTCGAAAGCTCCGGTGGAGGCGCCGGAGGGGACGGCGGCCTGGCCGAAGCTGCCGTCGTCGAGAAGCACGTCGACCTCGACGGTCGGGTTTCCGCGTGAGTCGAGGATCTCGCGGCCGTACACACTGGCGATGAGTGACATGGGTAGTCGGCTCCTTTTCGGTTATCTGGACAGTCCGGGGCCGACGCGCCCTTGCGCCAGCGTGCTGAGGTGGCGACGCAGCGCGCGTTCGGGGTCCTGACCCCGAGAACGTGCTCTCTCCACCACCGAGAAGAGTAGTTCACCTAAGGCGTCCTCGTCAGCCGCGGCGAGCGGATCGTGGGCTGAGGAGGCGGGTCTGGCGCCGACGTCGTCGCCTGCCTCGGGGTCGGCCGAGACGGTGCGGTCCAGCCGGTCGATGAGCTTGGCGGCCCGGGCCAGGGCGGGAAGATGGGCCGGCAGGGAGCCGACGACGGCGGCGAGCTCGGCGTCACCGTCGGCTCCGTTCTGCCCGGCCGTCACCTCCTCGACAGCCTTCTCCTCGGCCTTCTCCTCTGCTTTGATGCGGGTCCAGGCGCGTTCGATCTGATCCAGGGAGGCCTGGGCGTCGACGTCGAGCTGCCCATCAGAGGTGAAGACATGCGGGCTGCGGCGCACCAGTTTGGCGGTGATCGCCTCGGCCACGCCGTCGAGGTCGAAGCTGGAGCGTTCGGCGGCCAGCTGGGCGTGCAGCACGATCTGGAAGAGCAGGTCGCCCAGCTCCTGACGCAGGGATTCGCCCACGCCTCCGGCCTCGATCTCCTCGACCGTCTCGTAGGCCTCCTCCACCAGGTACTCCACGAGGGAGCCATGGCTCAGCCGCTGCGTCCACGGACAGTGGAGGCGCAGCTGGGCCACCACCCACTCCAGCCGCCGCACGGGGTCCGACGGCGGCTGGGCGGACGGCTGGTGGGCCGTGGTCACTGCCAGGCCTCGAGGATCAGCGCCGAGAGCGCCTCCCGCTCCTCCTGTCCGAGGAAGGAGGACTCCAGAGCGTTGATCTGGAAGTCGGCGAGTTCGGCGAGCTCGTACCCGAAGGCTTCGGCCAGCAGAGCCAGCTCGCCGGAGAGGGTCACCCCGGAGACCAGGCGGTTGTCCGTGTTGACCCCGACGTTGAAGCCCAGCTGGTAGAGCATGTCGAACGGGTGGTCGGTGATCGTCGCGGTCCCGTCCGAGGCGAAGGGGGCGATGGCGCCGGTCTGCAGGTTGGAGGTGGGACTGACCTCCAGGTGCACCTGCCGGTCGCGGACCCAGCGGGCGACGTCGCCGAGGATGACCTCGTAGGCGTCGCCGCCGTCGTCGGAGGTCACCGGCTCCTCAGAGATCGAGACGTCCTCGGCGATCCGCACCCCGTGGCCCAGACGCTGGGCGCGCCCGGAGACGAGCGCGTCACGGATGGACTCGACGCCGTCGGCCTCCCCGGCGTGGACGGTGGCCGGGATCATCGCCTCGGCCAACGCGGTGAACGCCGGAGCGAACCGGGACGGCGGGAAGCCGTGCTCGGGCCCAGCGATGTCGAAGCCGACCACACCGCGGTCACGGTGGCGCTTGGCCAGTTCCACGGCTTCGTCGGCACGGTCGGACTGACGCATCGCAGAGATCAACTGGCCGACCACCACGATCCGGTCCTCATCCTCGAGGGCGGCCATGCCCTCCTCCAGCCCCGCCTGGACGGCCTCGACGGCCTCATCCAGACTCAGCCCCTGCTGCTGGTGCTGCTCCGGGGCCCAGCGGACCTCGGCGTAGACCACACCGTCCGCTGCGAGATCCTCCACGTATTCGCGGGCCACGCGGCGCAGGTTCTGCGCAGTCTGCATGACCGCCGTGGTGAGCCCGAAAGCCTCCAGGTAGCGCTCCAGGGACCCGGAGTCGGCGTTCTCCCGGAACCGGCGGGCCAGCGCCTCGGGGTCCTCGGTGGGCAGCTCGACGCCGGCCTCGCGGGCGAGCTCGATGAGCGTGGCCGGACGCAGACCGCCGTCGAGGTGATCATGGAGGCTGACCTTGGGCAGCGAGCGGATCTGCTCGAGAAGGGAATCGGTGGAACCGGTGGTCTCTGGCGAGGAAGTCGCAGTCATGGCACCAGCCTATCGGCCATAGGATGGGCCGGGAATCGACGCACCGCACGGAGACTGAACGCCGATGGACGTCCACTGGCCCGTCTTCCTCTCCCTCGTCCTGGCGAGCTTCATCTCTCCCGGCCCTGACACTGTGGTGATCCTGTGTTCCAGCGCCCGGGGCCTGCGAACAGGCACGCTGACCTCCGCAGGGGCGGCGCGTGGGCTGGTTGTCTCTCTCATGTCGGGGCCACAGTCAGCCCTCGTCGTGCTCCCGATGGTGCCGCCGCAGCCGGATCGGCCGCTCCACCTCGATGACACCGGTGTCCTGGTAGCCCTCCGGGTCGATGTGCACACCCTTGCGATCGAGCCAGACGGACAGCAGGCGGAAGAGACGGTCGCAGAGCAGACCCAGCAGCACCGCCACCCCGATGCCCACCAGCATCGCCAGCAGCTGGCTGCCCAGCAGCTCGGTGCCCACTGCACCCAGCACGATGAGCCAACTCGCCCAGACGAGGGAGGCGACCGCGTCGATCAGCAGGAACCGTCGCTTGGAGTACCGAGTGGACCCGGCCACGAAATTGATCGCCACCCGCGCGCCCGGGATGAAGCGACCCACGAAGATCAGCAGCACTCCCCGTTTGTCCAGCTCATGGCGGGACCAGGTCAGGGTCCGCTGCATCGCCGGGCGACGCAGCCATGCCCACCGATCGGTGCCGATCCGTCGGCCCAACAGGTAGGCCACGAAGTCACCCAGCACGGCGGCGCCTGCTGCCACCAGGATCACCCACAGCCACCAGGGCGTCCCCGGCTGGTCCTGGACCGAGCCGAGTGTGATGATCAACGAATCCGACGGCAGCGGCGGGAAGACCCCATTGATGAAGACGAAGCCCCCGAGGCCCAGTAGGGTCCACCAGCCGGAGGCCACCTCGATGACCAGCGCGTTGAAGAACTCGCTCCACTCCTGGAAACGCGTCATCGGGGTCCCCTCAGCAGCGCCGCGGCCGGTGCCGCTTAGAGGTCCTCGGCGCTGATGCGGTCCAGCACCAGGTCCCCGAGCTCCACCGGACCACCCTCCGCATCGACGTCGACCGCTCCCTGCAGCGCCTCCTCGGCACGGGCCATCCGCGACTCCTCATCGGTGAGCAGCGTGAACAGCGGCTGGCCCTCCTGGACCACCTCACCGGGCTTGACGTGCATCCGCACCCCAGCCCCGGCCTGCACGGCGTCCTCCTTGCGGGCGCGCCCCGCCCCCAGACGCCAGGCGGCCAGGCCCACCGCCATCGCATCCATCCGGGTCACCGTCCCGGAGACCCCTGCGGTCACCGTGTGCTGGTGTGCCGCGGTCGGCAGGTCCGCGTCCGGATCCCCGCCCTGGGCGGCGATCATCCGCCGCCAGGTGTCCATGGCTCGTCCGTCCTTCAGCGCCTCCGCCGGGTCCGCATCCGTTACCCCGGCGGCGGTGAGCATCTCCTGCGCCAGCGCCACGGTCAGCTCCACGACGTCGGACGGCCCGCCCCCGGCGAGCACCTCCACCGACTCCTGAACCTCGATGGCATTGCCGGCGGTCAGCCCCAGAGGGGTCTCCATGGCCGTGATCAGGGCAGTCGTCGCCACTCCGGCGTCGGTGCCCAGGGCGACCATGGTGCGGGCCAGTTCCTCAGCGTCCTCGCGGGACTTCATGAAGGCACCGGAACCGACCTTCACGTCCAGCACGAGCGCATCGGTGCCCTCGGCGATCTTCTTGGACATGATGGAACTGGCGATCAGCGGGATCGCCTCCACGGTGCCGGTGACGTCCCGCAGGGCATAGAGCTTCTTGTCCGCCGGAGCCAGCCCGGCTCCGGCCGCGCAGATCACCGCGCCGACGTCGTCCAGCTGAGCGAGCATCTCCTCGTTGCTCAGCGACGCCCGCCAGCCGGGGATGGCCTCCAGCTTGTCCAGCGTGCCGCCGGTGTGGCCCAGGCCGCGGCCCGAGAGCTGCGGCACCGGCACCCCGAAGCTCGCTACCAGCGGAGCCAGCGGCAGGGTGATCTTGTCCCCCACCCCGCCGGTGGAGTGCTTGTCCGCCGTGCGGCGGCGGGCGCCGTCGGCAGTGGTCAGCGAGGAGAAGTCCATCCGCTCCCCCGAGGCGATCATCGCCCGGGTCCACGAGGAGATCTCATCCCGGACCATGCCGCGCAGCAGGATCGCCATGGCCATGGCCGACATCTGCTCATCGGCCACCCGGCCGGCGGTGTAGGCGGCGATCACCCAGTCGATCTCCGCCGAGGAGAGCACCCTGCCGTCGCGCTTGGTGCGGATCAGGTCGACGACGTCGAAGGCCTGCGGGTCGAAGCCGGTCGGTGCGGAGGTGACGTCAGAGGTCATGGGGAGGTGTCCTCTCGAGTGGACGGTGTCGTGGATCGGACAGGGCGGCGCGGGAAGGCTCAGTCCTCGAGGTCCCGCGGGCCGAAGGCCTGGGGCAGGAGGTCCTGCAGCGTGGTCACGCCGTCCGCGGTCCGGATGAACAGCGTCTCGGCGGCGAACTCATGGAGCAGCTGACGGCACCGGCCGCACGGGGTGATCGGCTCGCCGTCGCCATTGACGCAGGTGAACGCCACCAGACGGCCGCCTCCGGACATCTGCAGCTGGCCCACCATGGTGCATTCCGCACACAGCGTCAGCCCGTAGGAGGCGTTCTCCACATTGCAGCCGGAGACGATGCTGCCGGTGTCCAGGAGCCCCGCCGCTCCCACCGGGTACTTCGAGTACGGCACATAGGCCTTGGTCATGGCGATCCGCGCCTGGGTGTGCAATGCATCCCAGTCCACGGAGCCCCCGCCGGGGGCCAGCCGGAGGCTGCCGGTGAAGTCCAGATCCTCATGCTCCGCGGAAGGGCCGCCGGCCGGATCTGTCGAGCGCTCGGCGGAGTCGCGGGGGTGATCGACGTTCATGGGGTCATCCTACGGGTGGTACGGACAGGGAGTGGACCGGGGCGGGTGGCGTCATGAGGTCCTGCCGAAGGCTCCGGACGGCCCGGCGGCCAGGCAGCGCAGCGCCGTGGCGACCATGACCTTGGTGCCGACCGCCAGCGCCCGCTCGTCCGGGGCGTAGTCTCCGCGGTGGAGGTCGAAGTCCTCCCCGCCGGGGGTGCGGGTTCCCAGCCGAAACATCGCTCCGGGCCGTTCCTGGGTCATCCAGGCGAAGTCCTCTCCGCCCATGGACTGCGGGGCCAGTTCGACGGCGTCGGCGCCCAGCATGGCCCGTCCGCACTCCTCCAGCAGCATGGTCTCCGCCTCGGCGTTGTTCACCGGCGGCACGCCCCGGACATGCTCCAGGGCGACGTCCACGCCGAAGGGTGCCGCGCATTGGCCGATGATCTCCTCCAGCAGCTCTCCGGCACCGCGCCAGGCCTCGGCGTCGAGGACCCGCATGGTGCCCACCAGCGTGCCGGTCGACGGGATGGCGTTGTGCGCGCTGCCGGCCTGGATCTGGCCCCACACCAGGGAGACCGCTGAGCGGACGTCCACCCGGCGGGACAGCACGCTGGGGGCGGTGGTGGCGATGTGCGCCAGGGCGGAGACCACGTCCTCGGTCAGGTGCGGCCGGGAGGTGTGTCCGCCGCGGCCGGTGACCTCGATGCGCACCACGTCGGCCGCCGACGTGATCGCACCGATGCGGGTGCCGATGGTCTCCACGTCGATGCGCGGGTCCGCGTGCAGCGCGAAGACCCGCGGCACCGGCTCCAGCACGCCGCGACGGATCACCTCCAGCGCGCCGCCGGGCATGGTCTCCTCCGCCGGTTGGAAGATGATCCGCACGCTGCCGCCCAACCCATGGGGCCGCTCGTCGTGCAGCCGCTGCAGGCTCAGTGCGAGCCCCAGCATGACAGTGGTGTGGATGTCATGGCCGCAGGCGTGGGCGACGTCGGGGTGCTGCGAGGCGTAGTCCAGGTCCGTCAGCTCGGTGACCGGCAGCGCGTCGATGTCTCCGCGGAATCCGGCGACCAGCGGCCCGTCGCCGACGTCGACGAACAGCCCGGTGGTCTCCGGCAGCATCTGCGGCTCCAGTCCGACCTCCCGCAGCCAGGCGGCGATCCGGTTCGTGGTCTCCACCTCCTGCCAGGAGAGCTCCGGATGGGAGTGGATCTCCCGGCGCATGGCCAGCAGCCGGGGCTCCAGGTCCTCGACGACGGCGGCCGCCCCGTGGAGCGCCTCATCGGTGGTGACAGGGCTAGAGGACATCGGAGTCTCCCTTCTCACGCAGCGCCTCCACCGCCTGCTTGACGGACTGGGCGTGATCGGTGGTGGTCACCAGCAGGGCGTCCTCGGTGTCCACCACCACGATGTCCTGGACACCGATGAGCGCGACGACCCGCTGGGTGTCGGAGACCACCACGCCACTGGACTGGTCCGAGTAGACGCGTGCTTTCTCTCCCAGCACGGTCATCTCATCCTGCTCATGCGCGGGGTTCAGTCGGGCGATGGCGGCGAAGTCGCCGACGTCGTCCCAGGTGAAGTCCCCGGGGATGACGGCCACGTCCCCGGCGTCGGCGGCCGGCTCCGCCACGGCATAGTCGATGGCGGTCTTCGGCAACGACGGCCAGATCCGCTGCATGACCTCGTCCTGCCGCGATGTGCCCCAGGCCTCGGCGATCTCCACCAGACCGGCGTGCAGCTGCGGCTCGGCGGCCCGCAGATGCTGCAGCAGCAGCCCCACCGGGGCCACGAACATTCCCGCGTTCCACAGGTAGTCGCCGTCGGCCACGTACTGGGCGGCCCGCGCCTCCCCCGGCTTCTCCACGAACTCGGCCACCTGACGAGCGCTCGGCGCGTGGTCCACCTCGAGCCGCTCCCCGCGGCGGATGTAGCCGAAGGCTGTGGAGGGATGGGTGGGGGTGATCCCGATGGTCACGATCTTGCCGGTGGCCGCCGTGGCGACGGCCTCCCGGACGGCCGCCTGGAAGGCGTCCACCGGGGCGATGACCTGGTCGGCGGCAAAGGACCCCATGATGATGTCCGCACTGCGCCGGTGCAGGATCGCCGCGGCCAGTCCGATTGCGGCCGCAGAGTCCTTCGGCGAGGGCTCGAGGACCAGATCGTCCTCGTCCACCTCGGGCAGCTGGGCGCGCACCGCGTCCCGGTGCTGCTCACCGGTGACCACCACCACGCGTTCGCCGGTCAGCGGAGCCAGCCGCTCGTAGGTGCCCCGGATCAGGGTGGTGCCGGAGCCCGTGAGGTCATGCAGGAACTTCGGCGCGTTCGCGCGCGAGAGCGGCCACAGCCGGGTGCCCACGCCGCCGGCGGGGATCACGGTGTAGAAGCGCTCGAAGCTGACGGGGGGCGCAACAGAGGCCGCGACGGCGTCGTGGTCCCCGGCGTGCCGGGCCTCGGCCCCGGCCAGAGAGGCATCATGTGCGAAAGTCACTCCCCCAGGGTAGACGTGTCCGGCGACATCGGCCCGTTCCGGCGCTGCGGGTCCTCTCCCGCCCGGAGCGACGTGAGCCTCCCTCTCGGGCCCGCATCCCTACCTGGGGCCGCTCTCGCGCCCCCGGGAAAGTCGAATTTCTACGTCACGTAGAAATATTGGCGGTCCGTCCTGTGGCGAAGGTCATGATTCATCTCCTCCCGGACGGAAGGTCTACGATGATCCGCGCAACATTGCGTCCAGGAATGTGCCGACGCCCGCGTCACCGGCGACGGTGGCTTACCCTGGTACGTAGATCGCACTCGCACAGGCGTCACACACATCCGCTCCGCCAACTGCGATCAGATGCGCACCCAAGGAAGGGCGGGCGGAACGCCATGCGACGATGCAGGGAGGTTTACACACGTGACGCAATCCAAAGGCACCCTGTACAGGGGCCGAGAAGGCATGTGGTCCTGGGTCGGCCACAGGATCACCGGCGTCGGCATCTTCTTCTTCCTCCTGGTCCACGTGCTCGACACTTCGCTCGTGCGCGTGTCTCCGGAGGCCTACGATGCCGTCATCGGCGCCTATAAGAACCCCATCATGATCATCGGCGAGATCGGCCTGGTCGGCGCGATCGTCTTCCACGCCTTCAACGGTCTGCGGATCATCCTGGTGGACTTCTGGAAGAAGGGCACGCGCTACCACAAGCAGATGCTCTGGGGCGTGCTCGCCCTCTGGATCGTGACGATGGTCGCCTTCAGCGCCCGTCACCTGATGCTCTTCCTGGAAGGGTGGAACTGATCGATGACCGCCACCAACTCTGAAGCAGTCCTCCCGGCACAGGGCATCGAGGCCCCCCGCTCGGGACGAGTGGACCCCAAGTACCTGCGCAGCAAGACGACCTCCGGCAGCTTCGAGATGGCCGCCTGGGTCTTCATGCGCGTCTCCGGCATCGCCCTGGTGGTGCTCATCTTCGTGCACCTGTGGGTGAACCTCATGGTGGGTGACGGCATCCACCAGGTCGACTTCGGCTTCGTCGCCGGCAAGTGGGCCAACCCGGTCTGGCAGTTCTGGGACCTGACCATGCTCTGGCTGGCCATGCTGCACGGCACCAACGGCATGCGCACCATCATCAACGACTACGCCGAGAAGGACTCGACCCGCCTGTGGCTGAAGTCGATCCTCTACATCGGCAGCACGGTGATCATCATCCTGGGCACCATGGTGATCTTCACCTTCGAGCCGTGCCTGCTGGACAGCACCACCGGCGAGCCGCTGCCGCGGGCGGTCTGCCCGAACTGATCGACGAGCGCCCCTCCCCGCCGGGCTGACCCCGGGCTCCGCCCAGGGCACGACGACGGCGGGGAGCGCGGGCCCCGTCCGAGACGCCTCCACCACTTCCGACCGAAGAGAGACACCCAAGCTGATGCAGGTTCACAAGTATGACGTCGTCATCGTCGGCGCCGGCGGCGCGGGGATGCGCGCCGCCATCGAATCCGGCCAGCGCGCCCACACCGCCGTGCTGACGAAGCTCTATCCGACCCGCTCCCACACCGGCGCCGCCCAGGGCGGCATGTGCGCCGCCCTCGCGAACGTCGAGGAGGACAACTGGGAGTGGCACACCTTCGACACCGTCAAGGGCGGTGACTACCTGGTCGACCAGGACGCGGCCGAGGTCATGGCCAAGGAGGCCATCGACGCCGTCCTCGACCTGGAGAAGATGGGGCTGCCCTTCAACCGCACCCCCGAGGGCAAGATCGACCAGCGTCGCTTCGGCGGCCACACGCGCGACCACGGCAAGGCCGCCGTGCGCCGCGCCTGCTATGCGGCCGACCGCACCGGCCACATGATCCTGCAGACGCTCTACCAGAACTGCGTCAAGCACAACGTGGAGTTCCACAACGAGTACTACGTGCTGGACCTGCTCACCGTGGAGGAGGACGCCACCCGCGAGGACGGCACCCCCTACAAGCAGAAGCGCGTCGCCGGCGTCGTCTCCTACGACCTCGCCAACGGTGAGATCCACGTCTTCCAGGCCAAGTCCGTGGTGTTCGCCACCGGCGGGCTGGGCAAGATCTTCAAGACCACCTCCAACGCGCACACGCTGACCGGGGACGGCATGGCCATCGCCTACCGCGCCGGGATCCCGCTGGAGGACATGGAGTTCGTGCAGTTCCACCCGACCGGACTGGCCGGGCTGGGCATCCTGCTCTCCGAGGCGGCCCGCGGTGAGGGCGGCATCCTGCGCAACTCCGAGGGCGAACGCTTCATGGAGCGCTACGCCCCCACCATCAAGGACCTGGCACCGCGTGACATCGTCGCCCGGTCCATGGCCAACGAGGTGCGGGAGGGGCGCGGCTGCGGCCCGAACAAGGACTACGTGCTGCTGGACCTGACCCACCTGGAGCCGGCGCACATCGACGCCAAGCTGCCGGACATCACCGAGTTCGCCCGCACCTACCTCGGTGTGGAGCCGTACACGGAGCCGGTTCCGGTGTTCCCCACCTGCCACTACGCCATGGGCGGCGTGCCCACCACGGTGACCTCCGAGGTGCTGCAGGACAACGACACCACCGTCCCCGGCCTCTACGCCGCCGGCGAGGTCGCCTGCGTCTCCGTCCACGGGTCCAACCGGCTGGGCACCAACTCCCTGCTGGACATCAATGTGTTCGGCAAGCGCGCCGGCATCGCCGCCGCCGAGTACGCCGCCACCGCCGAGTTCGTGGAGCTGCCGGAGAACCCGACAGCCCGCACAGAGGAGATGCTCGCCACGGTCCGCAACGGCAACGGCGGAGAGCGGGTGGCCGCCATCCGTGCCGAGCTCCAGGAGACCATGGACGCCAACATGCAGGTGTTCCGTTCCGAGGAGACCATCAAGGAGGCCCTCGGCGTCATCGAGGACCTGCGGGAGCGTTACCAGCAGGTGCAGATCCAGGACAAGGGTCGCCGGTTCAACCTCGACCTGCTCGAGGCCGTGGAGCTCGGCTTCCTGCTGGACATGGCCGAGGTCATGACCGTGGCCGCGCTGCACCGGCAGGAGTCCCGCGGAGGTCACTACCGCGAGGACTTCCCGGACCGCGACGACGAGAACTTCATGCTGCACTCGATGCTCTACCAGGACCCCGAGGCGGAGACCGAGGGCACGAAGGGCATCCGCTTCGAGACCAAGCCGGTCGTCTTCACCCGCTACGAGCCGATGGAGCGTAAGTACTGATGAGCACCCCCACCCAAGACGTCGCAGAGCCTGCCTCCAAGGTCGATCTCGCCCAGAGCTCGGGCGGAGGCGGGGAGATCCCCAGCTTCGACATCACGCTGAAGGTGCGCCGCTACGATCCCGAGTTCTCGGATGAGGCCCGTTGGGACGAGTGGACCCTGACCATGTACGGCACGGACCGTGTGCTGGACGCCCTGCACAAGGTCAAGTGGGAGATCGACGGCTCGCTGACGTTCCGTCGTTCCTGCGCCCACGGCATCTGCGGCTCCGACGCCATGCGCATCAACGGCCGCAACCGCCTGGCCTGCAAGACCCTGCTGAAGGACCTCGACACCTCCAAGCCGATCACGGTGGAGCCGATCAAGGGCCTCCCGGTGGAGAAGGACCTGATCGTGGACATGGAGCCGTTCTTCCAGTCCTACCGGGAGATCATGCCGTTCCTGGTCAACAACTCCCCCGCCCCGACGGCGGAGCGGCTGCAGTCCCCGGAGGACCGCGAGCGGTTCGACGACACCACCAAGTGCATCCTGTGCGCGGCCTGCACGTCCTCCTGCCCGGTGTTCTGGACCGACGGCCAGTACTTCGGCCCCGCGGCGATCGTGAACGCCCACCGCTTCATCTTCGACTCCCGCGACGACGCCGGCGACATGCGCCTGGAGGTCCTCAACGACAAGGAGGGCGTGTGGCGCTGCCGCACCACCTTCAACTGCTCGGACGCCTGCCCGCGCGGGATCGAGGTCACCAAGGCCATCCAGGAGGTCAAGACGGCCATCCTGACCCGGGCCATGTGACCGGCTGACCTACGTTCCCAGGCACCAGGAGGGGCTCGCCGCATGATGCGGCGGGCCCCTCCTGGCGTCTGCACTTTCTGCGTCTGCACCCTCTGCGTCTGCTCCTTCGCCGCCCCTCCCCTCCTGCGGACAGTGCCCCCGGACCTGTGGATAACGTGGGCGGCATCAGGCCGATGTGCGGCAGAGTGTGCTTCCATGGAGATCCCCTCCCGGCCCCAGATCCCCCTGCACCTCGCCCGGCCCACCCCTGACGGTCTGCACACCGGCACCGACCTCAGCTACGGAGCGCGGACGGGCGACATGCTCAGGCTGCGACGCGGCGTCTACGTCCCCGCGCAGGAATGGCTCGACGCCGCACCGTGGGAAAGACCCCGTCCTGATGATCGCAGCCACGGCCCTGGCCGACCCTGAGACGGTCTTCTGCCGCACCAGCGCCCTGCTTCTGCACGGCATCCCGCTGCTGCATCCTCCTCAGCGCATCCACGTGCGGACGATGCGCAGGAGTTCCGTGCGCATCACACGGCAGACGCCGATGACGGGCCGGCTCTCCGCTGACGCCGTTCTGGCCAAGCACCGCCATCCTCCGGCACGGGCAGCGATTCTGCAGGGCATGCCCACGCAGCGCCATGAGCCGATGATTCCACCTGACCAGCACCGCTCTGCCATGCGGTCTCAGGCCCAGCAGGACAGGCGATCTGCCGAAGAGCTGCTCCTCCCCCAGCAGATGCTCCCGCCCACGGCGCTGAGAATCTGCCAGGGCCCTGCCGCCGGGTACCGAGCTGAGCCTCTGGAACTCGCCGCGGTGGACACAGCGACCCGCTTGCCCGCCGCGGACGCCGTCGTCATCCTCGATGCCGTGCTCGCCCGGCTCATGGCGCAAGGTACGGAGGAGCATGAAGCGCGGCGTCTGCTTCTCGCGTGGAAGGACCACGTCAGCTCACGACGCCGGCGCGCTCTGCTGCAGAGGCGTCTCGCATTCGCCGACCCGCGGGCCGAATCTCCGGGAGAATCATGGTCGCGCGTGAGGATCCATGAGCTGGGGTTCGTCACGCCGGAGCTTCAGACCCGAGTGGCACTGGAGACGGGACGGAGCGCGGCCCTGGCCGTCTATGAAGAGAAGATCCGCGAGGACGGGATCCGCCGCACCGGCCGCACGGTGGTGCGATGGGGATGGGAGGACCTGCGACGCCCCACCACACTCGGCACGCGTCTGTGTGCCGCCGCGTCCCGCGGCTGCCGTCCTCACAGATCGTCCCTCTATGAGAAATCGCCCGTCCATACAGGCACGATCTCTCATAGAGGGACGATCTTTCGCTCGGTGTCGTGCTGGACGGCGCACGACGGGCGAGTCGGGGGAGGCGGCTCAGGCCGTCGAGGAGCGGTCAGCCGCGACGACGGCGCCCCAGGCGGCGGCCAGCAGGTACACCAGGCTGAACACGTAGAAGTAGAAGAAGAGCCCCAACACCGTGGCGAACGGCAGCAGCAGCTCGTTGGCGGTGGCCCCGGAGATCAGCTGGGTGGAGAGCTGTCGCAGCAGCGAGGACCCCAGCCCGGCGATGATCGCGGCCTGCCACAGCGCCGAGACGGGAATGACGATGCGCGAGGCCACCCGCATCAGCAGCACCGCCACCAGGACGTCCAGCACGAAGGACACTCCGATGGTGGTCAGCCGCGTCAGCGGCCCGTCCAGCACCTCCCAGCCCAAGAAGCCCAGAGTGGCGTCCAAGAACACCGTGGTCAGCAGGTTCGCCGCCGTCGTGGTGGCCAGCACCGCACCGAGCACCAGCATGATCAGGAAGTCCCGGGACTTCACCACCCAGATGTACTCGGCCATCAGCGGCCGGTCGAAGATGCTGCGGATGCCCGAGCGCAGGCCGTGGATCCAGCTCAGCGAGGCGACCACCATGACGATCAGCGAGACCACCAGGGCGGCATTGAACCCGGCGGTGTCGAAGAGGGTCTCCGGCCGGGCCAGTCCACCGTCGCCGGTGTCGATCACCCCGGGCACCGCCGTCTCGACGGCCTCCACGATGAAGTCCTGCATCTCCTCGTCCCCGCCGATCACCAGACCGGCCACGGAGAAGACCGCCACCAGCATGGCAGCCACGGAGAAGAACATCATGTACGCGGCACCGGCGGCCATGACCGTGCCGTAGTGGAAGAAGAACAGGTTGAGCGCGCGGACGGGGCGGAACCGTGCCCAGCGGGCCAGCCCCCACTCCACCAAGGCCATCCCCACAGCCATGGGGCCCCGGGCGTCGCGGCGGGCACGGCCGAACGCCATCCGGGCGCGCAGCTCCTCCTGCTTCAGGGCGGCGGCGTCGATCGGGTCCGGGCGGGCGTGCACCTCGGTGCGGTCGTCGATCTTCTCGATCCGGGTGCGGGCCGACTGCAGCAGCGCGTTGTGGTGGGAGTTCCGCGGCCGGAGGCGGGAAGGGTTCGTGGTCACCTGCGCCTCACCTCCGGTCCTCGCCGCCCGCCCGCCTCAGGAGCCCGCAGCGGGCAGGAAGCCGACCTTCCCATAGACGTCGGCCAGCAGCGGTCCGGCGATGCCGCGTGCCTTCTCCGCACCGCGGGCGAGCAGCGCGTCGAGCTCCGCGGGGTCCTCCAGCAGCTCCAGGGTACGGTCGCGGATGGGTCCCAGCGTGGCCACCACGGCGTCGGCCAGGTCCACCTTGAGGTGCCCGTACATCTTCCCCTGGTACTCCTCGACCAGCTCGTCGATGCTCTTTCCGGAGACCGCCGAATAGATGCTGAGCAGGTTCGACACCCCCGGCTTGGACTCCCGGTCGAAGCGGATCTCGGTGCCGTCGTCGGTGACCGCGGACTTGATCTTCTTGGCGATCTTCTTATCCGTGTCCATGATGTTGAGCAGCCCGTTCGGTGAGGAGGCGGACTTGCTCATCTTGGTGGTGGGGTCCTGCAGATCATAGATGCGGGCTCCGACCTGAGGGATGAAGGGCTCCGGGACCCGGAAGGTCTCTCCGAACCGGTGGTTGAACCGCTGGGCCAGGTTCCGGGCCAGCTCCACGTGCTGCTTCTGGTCATCGCCCACCGGCACGCCGTCGGGCTGGTAGAGCAGGATATCGGCGGCCATGAGCATCGGGTAGGTCAGCAGACCCACTCCGGCGGAGTCCGCGCCCTGTTTGGCGGACTTGTCCTTGAACTGGGTCATCCGGGAGGCTTCGCCCATACCGGTGAGGCAGGTCAGCACCCACGCCAGCTGGGCATGCTCCGGCATATGGGACTGCACGAACAGGGTGGAGCGCTCGACGTCGATCCCGCCTGCCAGGAACTGGGCGGCGGTCATTCGGGTCCGATGCCGCAGCTCCGCCGGGTCGTGGGGGACGGTGATGCCGTGCAGATCCGGGATGAAGAAGAAGGCGTCATAATCTTCCTGCATCGTCACCCAGTTGACCAGTGCGCCCACGTAGTTCCCCAGGTGCAGGGAGTCTCCGGAGGGCTGCATCCCGGAGAGCACCCGGTGCTCGTCGGAGATGCCCACCAGCTGCGCACTCTGCTC
The DNA here is from genome assembly GCF_039534665.1 of Nesterenkonia aethiopica. Taxonomy (NCBI): domain Bacteria; kingdom Bacillati; phylum Actinomycetota; class Actinomycetes; order Micrococcales; family Micrococcaceae; genus Nesterenkonia; species Nesterenkonia aethiopica. The sequence continues at coordinate 124,231 of NZ_BAAAVT010000010.1, forward strand.
GGCCATGTTCTCCCTCATCGATCGTGCCAGGAGCCCCTGGCGTGGTGTGTCGCTGCCTCCGTCAGATTACCAGCGCGTCGGGTGCCGCGAGGGCGGACCGCGCCTCAGCCCGCCAGCCAGTCCCGCACGCCGGCGAAGTACGGCGACGCCGGGTCGATGACGTCGAAGTGGCAGGCGCCGTCGAGCTCGGTGCGCGGCAGCGGCATGTCTCGGGAGAATCCGATGTCCACGGTGGCGTCATCGGTGCCATGGATGATCCGCGCGTCGAATCCGTCCGGCAGCAGCGCGGCCCGCGAGCGCGGATCCTCCCAGCGGTACGCCTCCGGCGCCTCGTCCGGGAGCGCACCCATGTAGTCGAGCACCGCGCCCTCGGCGAGCCCACCGCGCGCCTCACGGATGAGGTCGGTGATGGGCGCCAGCGCCCGGACCCGGGCCTGCGGCAGGTCCGCCCCGTGGTGGGTGGCCCAGGCCAGGGCCAGACAGCCTCCGGCCGAATGTCCGGCGATCAGCGGGGCGGCGGCCCCCTCGGGACGCATCCCGAGCTCCTGCCACAGCCGGACACAGTGCGCCACCGCAGTGCTGACGTCCTCCAGCGTGCGCGGATGCCCGCCGTCTCCGCCGGCCCGCCGGTACTCCAGCAGGGCCACGACGGCGCCCCCTCGCCCGGACGCGTCTCCCCCGGCGAGCTCGGCGGCCAGAGGGCGCGCGTGGGTGAGGTCGACGCGCTGACGGAAGTACCCGCCGTGGACCAGGATGATCCCCTGCTCGGCGGTGGCCGGGTCGCCGTAGAGCTCCAGGTGCTGATCGGGCCGGTCCCCGTAAGTGTGGCGCGTCCCGGCGGCGGTCCCGCGGGCCAGCAGGGAGGCCAGCTGGGCGGACTCCCGCTGCGCCGGCGTCGTACCGTCATGTCCCGCGCCGACCCTGCGCGTGCCGGCGCGGCTCATGCCGACCCTGCGCCGTCGCGAACCTCCACCAGGCTGTCCCGGATCGCGCGGATGCCGACCTCCACCTCCGCGAAGCTGGTGGACAGCGGGGACAGGCCCAGCCGGAGCCCGTGCGGAGGCCGGAAGTCGGGGATCACGCCCTGGGACCAGAGCCGCGGCAGCACGGCGGCGAAGTCCTCGTGGTCCACGGTGACGTGGGACCCGCGCCGCTGCGGATCCCGTGGGGAGGAGAGACGCACGCCCAGCGGTGTCAGCAGCTCGTCCACCAGCTCCTCGGCGAAGCCCGTCAGCGCCACCGACTTCTCCCGCACCGCCTCCATCCCGGCCTGCTCGATGAGGTCCAGCATCCCCTCCATGGCGAGCATGCCGGTCACCGGCGGGGTGCCGCTGATGAACCCCCGGATGCCCGGGTGCGGGGCATACTCCGGCCCCATGGCGAACGGGTCTGCCGCGCCCATCCAGCCCTGGACCGGCTGCCGCAGGCGGCCCAGGTGACGGCGAGCCACATAGCCGAAGGCCGGGGAGCCCGGGCCGCCGTTGAGGTACTTATAGGTGCAGCCCACCGCCAGGTCCACCTCATGGGCGTCCAAGGTGATCGGCACCGACCCGACCGAATGGCACAGGTCCCACAGCACCAGCGCGCCGTGCCGGTGCGCCGCGGCGGTGATGCCCGGAAGATCCGCCAGATGCCCGGAGCGGTACTCCACGTGGCTGAGCACGACGACGGCGGTCCGCTCCCCCAGCAGCGCCTCGACGTCCGCCAGGGCCACGCCCTCCACCGGGTCGGTGTCGATCCAGCGCAGCGTCATGCCGCGTTCGGCCGCGATGCCCTCCAGCAGATACCGGTCGGTGGGGAAGTTACCGGTGTCCAGGATGATCTCATGGCGGCCGGCCGCGGCCTGGGCGTCGACGGCGGCGCGCAGCAGCTTGTACAGGATGACGGTGGTGGAGTCCCCGACGAAGGTCTGCCCCTCGGCGGCTCCCAGGGTGAGCCGGGCGATCCGGTCCCCGAGGCGCAGCGGCAGCTCCATCCAGGACTCGTCCCAGGCGCGGATCAGCCGAGCGCCCCATTCCTCGACGGCGAAGCGGCCCAGTCGCTCGGCCGCCGTCCTGGTGGGCCGCCCGAGGGAGTTGCCGTCCAGGTAGGAGCGGACCTGCTCGTCCAGGACGAACTCGTCCCGGAGGTGGGCCAACGGATCGGCGGCGTCGAGCGCGGCGGCACGGTCGACGGCGGCACGGTCGACGAGGGCACGGTCGACGGCGGCGCGGTCGACGGCGGCCGGCGCTGCGGCTGGTGCGTGCTGCCGGGCGTGGTGCTGGGCAGGCTGCTGGGCGTCCATGGGCATCTCCTCGGTGACCTCAGCGTCCGATCTCGGAGCGGACGGCGAACAGCTCAGGGAAGAAGGTCAGCTCCAGTGCCTTCTGCAGGAACGCGACCCCGCTGGAGCCGCCGGTGCCGGGTTTTCCGCCGATGATCCGCATCACGGTGCGCAGGTGGCGGAACCGCCAGGTCTGGAAGTTCTCCTCCAGGTCCACCAGCTCCTCGCAGCTCTCATAGATCAGCCAGTGCTGCTCGCGATCCTCGTAGATGCCGCGGAAGAGCTCCGTGAGGCCGTCGTGGGCGGTGTGGGCCCGGGAGACGTCCCGGTCCAGCAGCTCCTGGGGCACCGGGTGCCCCAGGCGGGCCAGATGGCGGATGAACTCGTCATAGATGCTGGGCTGCTCCAACAGCTCGGCCAGCTGACGCTGTGCCTCGGGCTCGGCGTCGAAGACCTTCAGCATGCCGGCGTTCTTGTTGCCGAGCAGGAACTCCACGGCCCGGTACTGCCAGGACTGGAATCCCGAGGAGCTGCCCAGGAAGTCGCGGAACTCTGCGTACTCGCTGGGAGTGAGCGTGGCCAGCACCGACCACTGCTCGGTCAGCGTCCGCTGGATGTGCTTGACCCGGGCGATGCACTTCAGCGCGGGCTGCAGCTGATCGGCCGCGATCAGGTCCCGGGCGGCGCGCAGCTCATGGATGACCAGCTTCAGCCACAGCTCGGTGGTCTGGTGCTGGATGATGAACAGCAGCTCGTCATGGTGCTCGGGCTCGCTGACCGGATGCTGGGCGGAGAGCAGCCGCTCCAGCCCCAGATAGGACCCGTAGGTCATGCGGTCCCGCAGGTCGGTGTGGATCCCGGCCTCAAGCTCGCGTTCGTTGTGCTCGGCCGTCTCACTGGGTCGGGCCGTCGACGACTCTGTCATGGCGCCTCTCTGCCCCGGACCGGGACTCAGTCGTCCAGCCCGAGGGCGAATCCGGCCTCGAGGTCCTGGTCGGAGTAGGTGCGGAACGCCAGCAGGGTCTCGGTGTCCCGGATCCCGGAGACCTTGGAGATGCGGTCCGGGATCAGTTCGGCGAGCTCGTCGAAGCTGGGGCCCTGGACCATCGCGACCAGGTCCCAGGGGCCGGTGACCGAATAGACGGCCTGGACGCCGTCGATGTCGGCGATCTGCTGGCCGGCCTCCGGGATACCCTGGGGGTCGGTCTTGATCATCACGAAGGCTGTGACCATCGCATGCTCCTCATCGAGTTCTCGTGATCAGTGGGGTGGCCCGCTCAGCCTACGGGAGGCGGTAGTCCACCACGAGGGGCGCATGGTCGGACCAGCGCAGCGAATAGTCCAGCGCCCGGTCCACGGCGGACTTCTCGGCCATCTCCGCGAGTGCGGGGGTCGCCATCTGGTAGTCGATGCGCCAGCCGGTGTCGTTGTCGAAGGCCTTCCCGCGGTAGGACCACCAGGTGTAGGGCCCCTCCACGGGACCGGCCAGGGTGCGGGCGACGTCGACGTATCCGCCCTCGTCGCCGAAGTAGCCGTCGAAGTACGCCCGTTCCTCCGGCAGGAAGCCCGAGTTCTTCACGTTGCCCTTCCAGTTCTTGATGTCGAGCTCGGTGTGCCCGACGTTGAGGTCCCCGACCACCAGCACGTGGTCCTTGGTGCGGGCGAGCTGCGGCAGGTGGTGACGCATGTACTCCAGGAACCGCATCTTGTGCTCCTGCTTCACGGAGCCGACCTCACCCGAATGCACGTAGACGCTGACTACGGTCAGCGTGCTGCCGTCTCCGAGGGTGAAGTCCGCCTCCACCCACCGGCCCTGGTCCTCCGGGTGGCCGTCGCCGATGCCGCTGCGGACCTCGGTGGGCTCGGTGCGGGAGACGATGGCGACGCCGGCCCGCCCCTTCTGTGCGGCCTCCTCCTCGTGGATGTGCCATGCCACGCCTGTGGGCTCGGTCATCTCTCCGATGAGCTTGGTGACGATGGACTCGTCGGCACGGACCTCCTGCAGGGCGAGGATGTCGACGTCGCGGGAGGCCAGCCACTCCCCCATCCCCTTGCGGTGGGCGGCGCGGATGCCGTTGACGTTCACCGACGCCACGCGGGTCAGGCCCTCGGGCTTAGGGTCGACGACGCGATGCGGGAACTCGCCGAAGGGGGTGGTCTCGTCAGGCACAGAGGATCCTCTCGTCTGTCAGCTCAGTCTGGTGTGCACCGGCGCCGCGGCCCGCGACGCCGGCTCCGGCCGGTGCGGCTCAGTCGACGACTTCGCCGCTGATGGGCCGATCGTCATCGCGCGGGCGGTCGTCACGCTGCTCCCGCCCGCGGCGCTGCTCCTCACCGCCGCGGCCGACGTGCTCGGCGAGCATGTCACGACCGTTGGTCGCGGTCATCTCGATGGTGTCCAGGGCACGCTCGACCATCTCCAGGTCGGCCTCCTCGCCCTTGGCGAGCTCCTGTCCGATGACCCTGCGCTGGACGTGCACGATCTTGAAGGAGTGGTCCAGCTTCATATTGCGGGTGTGGGCGTCCTCGTCCACGACGGCGGTTCCGCCTGCGTCCTGGCTGTGGCGCGCGGCGGCGTCGGCCCGCGCCGAGTCGAGCGTCTGGCTCATCTTCTGCGCCCCCCGGCGCACCGAGGTCACCAGGATCGCGGCGAGGATCAGCCAGCCGGCGGAGATGGCGACGATGATCCACCCGATCACGTCGTTCTGGTTGGCGGCGAACACCAGCGCCACCAGCAGCACCGTGATCATCACGGCGAAGGTGATGCCGGAGGATCGGCGCCCGAAGCTGCGGAGGGCGTCGTCGGCACGACGGCCCGTGGACCCGGATTCGAGAGGAGGCTGCGAACTCATGGTCCCGATTATCTCCGAGACCGGGGTGGGACGGCGAATCGCGTCAGCGGGTCGGCCAGGTCAGATGGTGCTCCCAGCCGTGCCTCGGGAGCGCCTGCATGGGATCGCGGTGGAGACCCTCGTCGTCCACCGGCTCAGAGAGCCTGATGTCGACGTGCTCCTCATGCTGCGAGTAGGTGTACTGGTCCACTGTGAAGGTGAACCCCTCCTCCCCGCGGATCAGGTGCTGCCCGGTGTAGCCCTCGACGTCGTTGTCGTGGTGCTCCTCCTGTTTGATCAGCAGCCCGCGTGGGACCTCCAGGATCAACGTGGCTCTCAGCATCTCCCTCACCCCTGTTCCTTCACCGGCGACGGCTGTGCCGGTGAGTGTAGGCCCGGGGTCACACCCGGGGGAAGATCTCCCGGGTCAGCACGGTTGGGCAGAGTGTGACCTCAGCCTCCCCCACACCCGACGACGCCGGCTCAGCCGCCCCGGACGGCGCGCCGCCTGATCCCCCGGCCCGCCGGGTGATGGTGGCGCTGCTGACTCCGCTGTTCGCCGCGCTGATGAGCATCAGCATCGTCAACGTGGCGCTGCCGGCGATCGAATCAGGGCTGGGCGCCGGGTCCTCAGATCTGCAGTGGGTCCTGTCCGGCTACGCCCTGGCCTTCGGGGTGGTGCTGGTGCCTGCGGGCCGGGCCGGCGACCTGTGGGGCCGCCGCCGCTTCTTCCTGCTGGGCGTGGCGGTGTTCGGGCTGGCCTCCCTGATGTCCGCCCTGGCGCCCACCCCGATGGTGCTCAACATCGCCCGCGTGCTCATGGGAGTCGGGGCGGGGCTGCTGACCCCACAGATCATCGGCATGATCCAGCAGCTGTTCCGTGGGTCGGCCCGCGGCCGGGCCTACGGGCTGATGAGCACCGTCATCGGCGTGGCCGTGGCGGCCGGACCGGCGATCGGCGGGCTGATCATCGACGTCGTCGGTGACGACCTGGGCTGGCGGACGACGTTCCTGATCAATGCGCCGCTGACCCTGCTGGCCTTCGTCCTCGCCTTCCTGTGGCTCCCGCGCACCGGTGGAGGGGCCGTCACCGGCACCACCAGCAGCACCGGCACCCGCACCGGCAGCGGCGGCCGCCGAGGCCTGGCCGCGCTGGATCCGCTGGGCGTGGCGCTGCTCTCCGCGGCCGTGGTGCTGGTCATGCTGCCGTTCATCCAGTTCCGCTCCGGAACCGGAGCGTTCCTCGGCGCCGCTGGTCTGGCGCTGATGACCGTCTGGGCGTTCTGGGAGCGCCGCCTGGGACGGCTCGACGCCGAGGCGCCCATGGTGAACCTGGCCCTGTTCACCCGTCCCAGCTACACCCTCAACACCCTGGTGCTGTCCCTGTACTTCCTCGGAATGCCGGCTGTGTGGGCGGTCGTCGCGGTCTATGTGCAGCAGGGGCTGGGCCATGGGGCGCTGGTGGCCGGCGTCGTGACCCTGCCCTCGGCGGTGATGGTCATGCTGCTCTCCACCGCGGTGGGGCGCCGCGTGGAGACCTCGGGCCCTCGGATGCTGGTGGTCGGCACGGTGATCGCCGTGCTCTCCATGCTCGCCCTGGCCGGGGCCACCGCATTGATGGGCGCCGGCTCCGGGTCCCTGTGGCTGGTGGGAGCCGCCCTGGCGCTCAACGGGCTCTCCCAGGCGCTGATCATCCCCAGCGCGCAGACCCTGTCCATGCAGGATGTGCCGGCGCGCATGGCAGGCGCGGCCGGCGGCGTCGCGCAGACCTCCCAGAGGCTGTTCACGGCGGTCGGCATCGCTCTGGTCACCGGGGTCTACTTCAGCATCGCGGCAGCCGTGGACCACCATGCCGCCGTGCTGGTGGCCTCCCTGGCGATCGCCGCATGCATGCTCAGCGCAGTGCTCGCCGCAGTGCTGGCGGCCCGCCGGGCGCGACGGGCCCCGGCGGCCGCCTCGTGAGGGGCCCGGTCAGCGCAGGCGCGTGACCTGGGTGAGGTCCTTGTCGAGCACGTACTTCGGCCGGCCGGAGAAGATCCGAGCCCGTTCCTCGGACTCCTCCCACTCCTTCTCGGCGGCCGCGAACTCCTCGGCAGTGCCGAAGCGGCTGACATACCAGGTCAGCTCGGTGCTGTCCGCGGCGAGCCACACCGACTCGACGGTGAAGCCGCGCTCCTCCCGGGCGGGGAAGACCTCGTCGCGCAGGAACGCGACGAACTCCTGCGCCAGCTCCGGGTCCAGCCTGTAGCGGCGCATCAAGGTGGTGCGCCGGGTCTCCTCGGCGCCGACGGTGGTCTCAGGAAGCTCGGTCATGTCTCTCCTCGCAAGGACGGGGCGTCTGGCGGGCCGGAGCAGGTCAGCCCCGACTCGCGGCGGGCCGGCTCCCGCTGACCCGCCGCGCCTCCATCCTACGAAGCATCCAGCCGCGGCGTCCGCGGCGGCTCGGTGCGGCGGCGCCCGGTGGCCTCGAAGGCCGCGGCGATCTGCAGCAGCCTGACGTCGTCGTGGGCGCGCCCGGCGAAGGTCAGCCCCACCGGCATTCCGGTGTCGGCCATGGTGCCCATCGGCACGGTGACCGTCGGCACCCCCAGATGCCGCCAGACCAGGTTCCCGTTGGCCACCCAGACGCCGTTGCGCCACGCGAGCTCCGCCGAGTCTGGGTTGACGTCCGCATCCGCAGGTCCGACGTCGGCCACCGCGGGGAAAGCGATGACGTCCAGGCCCAGCCGGTCCATCCAGGCCTCCAGATCGACCTCCCGGGTGCGCACCAGACCGCGCAGGCCCTCCTGAAGGTGCGGGATCTGATGCATCGACAGCTCGGGGTTGTCCCGGATGAACTGCGGGTAGGCGGCGATGTCGTCGTCGAAGCCGTGGTACCGGTCCTCCAGGGCGCCCTCCGGGTGCGGGAAGATCTGCGTCCCGTCCACCGCCGCGAGGCTGGACAGCCCGGGGTCCCCGTTGGCGTTCAGGAAGTCCTCCCACCCCCAGGCGGAGAGGTCGAGGATCTCTCGGTCCAGATACTCGGAGCTGACCAGCCCTCGGGTGCGGATCGTCGGGGCCCCTGGGCGGTCTCCCTCGTAGTTGGTGACCACCGGCAGGTCCGTGATGCGTACGTCGGCCCCGTGGCACTCCATGTCCGCGCGCGCCTGCTCCCAGAGGTCGAGCACACTGGGCCGCGGGGTGATCGGCCGCCCGGTGGAGCCGCCGATGCCCGTGACCCCTTCGGGCGACGGCTCAGCGGTCCCGGCCGAGGCGTCCAGGCCCAAGTACAGGGCGGGCGCCCCGATCCGCAGCCCCGCGAGCAGCCGCGCGGCCTCCGCGGGATCGGCCGGACGCAGGTCTGTGAAGCTCTCCGGACGCACCGCAGAGGTCTTCGGGATCTCCACCCACGGCTGCACCCGCCAGAAGTCGCCCCGGGTCTCGGCGTCGTCGACCATGATGACGTCGAGCACCTCCAGCATGTCCTCCATGCTGCGGGTGTGCGGCACCACCACGTCCATGGTGGGCACCAGCGGCCAGTTCCCCCGGATCGAGATCATCCCCCAGGACGGGGTGTAGGCGCACAGGGCGTTGTTCGACGCCGGCGCGCGCCCGGAGGACCAGGTCTCCTCCGCCAGGCCGAAGGCCGCGAAGCTGGCCGCCGTCGCCGTGCCGGATCCGTTGGAGGAGCCGGAGGCGAAGGCGGAGGTGAGGTGCTCGGCGCTGTACGGGCTCTCGGCCCGGCCGCGCAGACCTCGCTGCATGCCGCCGTTGGCCATCGGAGGCATGGTGGTCAGGCCCAGCAGGACCGCCCCTGAGGCTCGCAGCCGCTCCACGGTGAAGGAGTCCCGCTGCGCGACCAGCTCGGCGAAGGCCGGCGAGCCGGCCGAGACGGTCAGCCCGCCGGCCTGGTAGCTCTCCTTGGCGGTGTAGGGGATGCCGTCGAGCGGACCCAGGAGCTCGCCGCGGGCACGGCGGGCGTCCGAGGCGCGGGCCTCGGCGAGGGCCTGCTCGTTGCGCACCACCACGGCGTTGAGCCGCGGCCCCTGTTGGTCGTAGGCCTCGATGCGCGCCAGGTGGGCGCCCACCAGCTCCTCACTGGTGGTCTCGCCGCGCTCCAGAGCCGCGCGCATCTGCGGGATCGTGGCCTCCACGACGTCGAATGCTGCCGTCATCGCTGATCTGTTCCTTTCACGCGTGAGGGGTCGCCTGCGCCCGGCCGGGTGCTTCCGGGCGGAGGCGCGGCCGCGGCTGCTGCTGGGTGATGCAGTGGATGCCGCCCCCGAAGCAGAGGATGTCCCGGGCGTCCACCAGCTGGATCCGGTGGTCCGGGTAGGCCCGGGCCAGGATCTCGGCGGCCTGCGCGTCGTGGGGGTCGTCGTAGCCGCACAGCACCACCAGGCCGTCGGCCACGTAGTGGTTGATGTAGGTCCAGTCCACGAACTCTTCGTCGGCGTCCACGATGGTGCGCGGGGCCGGGACGTCGATGATCTCGAACGGGTTCCCCTCCGCGTCGCGCGCCGCCTCCAGGACCTCGCGCAGCCGGCGGGTGACCTCGTGGTCCGGGTGCCGGTGGTCGTCCTGCCGGTGCAGCAGCACGCTGCCGGACGGGGTGAAGCAGGCGAACATGTCCACATGACCGCGGGTGCCGAACTCCTCGTAGTCCCGGCTGAGACCACGGGGGAACCAGACGGCGTGGCGGGTGCCCAGCTTCGCGTGCAGCTCCGCCTCGATCTGCTCCCTGCTCAGCCCGGGGTTCCGCCCCGGATCCTGCTGGACGGTCTCGGTGAGCAGCACGGTGCCGCGGCCGTCCACGTGGAAGGCCCCGCCTTCGTTGACCAGCGGGCTGCCGATCCGTTCGACGCCGGCGGGACCGGCCATCTCCACTCCGACCTTGGCGTCCCGCTCATGGGGGGCCCAGGGCTGGTCGCCCCAGCCGTTGAAGATCCAGTCCACTCCGGCGACGGCGCCCGAGGCGGTGTGGACGAAGGTCAGCCCGATGTCACGCATCCAGGCGTCGTCGAGGGCGATGGTGACGATCTCGGCGACCTCGCCGAGCGCTTCCCGGGCGGCCTGCTCGTCCGCCGGGTCGGCCACCACGGTGACCGGTTCGACGGCGGCGATGGTACGCGCCACCTGGGACCAGGCCCGCCGGGCGCGTGCCAGCGACTGCGAGCCGTGCGGACCGAAGGTCTCGTTGGCCGGGGGGAAGGCCATCCAGGTGCGCTCATGCGGCGCCCACTCGGGCGGCATCACGGTCGTCTCCGTCGTGGCGCCGACCGGCTGCGCCGTCGTCGGCTGTGAGATGGGGGTGTCCATGTCTCTCCTCAGGGTCCTCCGCGGGGCGGTCAGGCGGTCGGGTGCTCGGTGGGGTACTCGGTGGTCTCGAAGCGACGGCGGAAGAACTCCGGGTTGCGGCGGTGCTGGTAGAGCATCGCGGCCACGCCGAGCACGAAGATCAGCACCCCCAGGATGAACACCAGGCCGACGCCGCCGATCTCGGAGCCGGAGCCGTAGGCCGGGTCCATCGAGTCCCAGGCGGTCTGGAAGAAGAAGATCAGCAGCAGGATGCCGCCCAGCAGCGGGGCCAGCAGCTTGTTGATGAAGGATCCCACGGAGGCGGTGGCCTCGGCACGGAAGTACCACACGCAGGCCAGCGCCGTGACGCCGTAGTAGAAGCAGACCATCATGCCCAGAGTGGTGATGGTGTCCCACAGGACGTTCTCCGAGATCACGCGCATCACCGCGTAGAAGACCGCGGCGATGACCACCGAGACGATGGTCGCGTAGGCCGGCGTCTGGTGCTTGGGGCTGACCTTCGCGTACTTGGGGCTCAGCGCTCCGTAGTGGCCCATGGCGAGCATGGTCCGCGCCGGGGAGATCATGGTGGACTGCAGCGAGGAGGCGGAGGAGGACAGGACCGCCAGGGAGATGAGGATCGCGAAGGGCCCCATCACCGGGCCGGCCAGCGCGGCGAAGACGTTCTCCTGGATGTCCGGGTTGCCCAGGCCGAAGTCCCCGGTGGAGACGCCCGCGTAGGACAGGGTCGCCAGCGTCACCAGGGTGTAGAGCCCGACGACGACCAGGATGGTCAGCACGGCCGCCTTGCCGGGCGTGGTGGTGGTGCCCTTGGACTCCTCGTTCATCGTCAGTACGACGTCCCAGCCCCAGTAGATGAACACCGACAGGGCGATGCCGGCGGCGAAGGCGGAGAAGGTCTCCACACCGAACGGGTTGAACCAGTCCCAGCTGAAGTGGGTCGCGTCGAAGGCGGTGCCGCTGCCCACGTGGCGGAAGGCCACCACGGAGAACCAGACCAGCACGACCATCTGGAAGGACACCAGCAGGTACTGGAACGCCTTGGTGGCCTCCAGTCCGCGGTAGGAGATGTAGGCGGCCACGGCCATGAAGGCCAGGCAGGTGAGGATGTTGACCGGCACGTTGCGTGTCAGGTCCGCGATCCAGTCCAGGCCGGTGAGCTGACTGATCGCCAGGTAGAAGAAGTCCACGGCGATGCCGGCCAGGTTGGACAGCACCAGGATCGTGGAGGCCAGCAGGCACCAGCTGCCCATCCACCCGATCCATGGGCCGAAGGCCCGGGAGGCCCAGGTGAAGGTGGTGCCGGAGTCGGGCATGGCCCGGTTGAGCTGGCGGTAGCCCAGGGCCACCAGCAGCATCGGGATGAAGCCGACGATCAGCACCGCCGGCAGGTGCTCACCCACGGCCGAGGCGGTGGGCCCCACCGCGCCGGAGAGCGTGTAGGCCGGGGCGATCGTGGAGACGCCGATGACGACGGCGCCGAGCGTGCCGATCGCTCCGGCGCTCAGACCTTTCCTGTGGTCCGTCCCTGCGGGTGCGGATCCGGGGGCGCCGGTGGCGGCGCCGCTGCCGATCTGGGTCATGGTGGTGTCCTCCCTCAACGGACGGAGTCCGCGGGGCTCGGGTGGTCGTTCCGGTGGTCAGGGGTGTCATGGCGCGGCATGACGATCAGCGGGATCGGCAGCTGCGTGAGGATGCGGGCGGCCGTGTCACCCAGGAAGAGCCGACGTCGGCCGGCCAGGCGGGAGGAGCCCATCATGAGCAGCCCGCCGTCGGGCCAGTCGTGCGCGGCGACGGCGCGGGCGGGGTCCCCGCCCTGGGGGAAGGTCACCTGGGTCACCGGCACCTGGAGCTGGGCCGCCCAGGCGGCGGCGTCGTCGGCGACCTGGTGCACGCCACCGCCCGGGGAGACGGCGGCCAGCACGTGGCCGACCGGTGTCTCGCCGCGGTGACCGGCCGGCGCCAGCGCCAGCGGAACCGGTGAGCTGTGCAGCAGAGCATCCACCGCCGGATGGGTGGTGAGCCGACGGGCGCCCACTCCGGAACCGGTGACCAGCAGGTCGGCCCCGTGCTCCTCGGCGGCGGCGATCAGACCTTCGGCCACCGAGGGGGCGGGGCTGATCGCGCTGCTGTGCGCGACGTCGTCGGGGATCATCTGCTGCGCCTCGGCGAGCCAGCCGCGTGCCTGGTCGGCGATGATCCCGCCGACGTCGCCCACCGGCGGGTACGCCGGGGTGAAGGCGGAGTCCTGCCGCAGGATCAGCTGCAGGTGCAGGTGTGCGTCGGCGGCCCGGGCGAGGGCGACGCCGAGTCGCACCGCATCGCGGCTGCGCTCGTCACCGCCGTATCCGACCAGGATGCGCCGCAGGGCGGGGGCCGTCACCGCGGGCGGGGTCTCCGTCTCCGTGACGGTGACGGCCTCAGTGCCGGTTGCGGTGTCTGTTCCGGTGTCTGGGTGGGGGCTCATCGGGGGGGGTCTCCTCTCGCAGGCTCGTCGGTCACACCGTGGCGGCCGACGTCGGCAGCTCGGCCAGGACGTCCTCGGCGGCTCGGCGGCCCTGGCGCAGGGCGCCGTCGACGTGCTGATAGCCCTCGGCGGCCAGGTCCGAGCAGGCCCAGTGGATCGGACCGACGGCCTCACGCTGGTGGGCGCCGTAGCGGCTCAGTCCGCCGAGGTCGAAGCTGGCGGCGTAGGCTCCGCGGGTCCACTCCTCCGAGCCGAAGTCGGACTCGTAGTAGACCTCTGGGCTCAGCGCCTGCTCACCCAGGTAGTGCGCGAGCGACTCCAGGATCCGCCGACGACGCTCCTCCTCCGGGAGGGCGAACATCTCGTCGGCCTTCTCGTCGGAGACGAAGGCGACGAGGGTTCCGCGGGAGTCCCCGTGGTTGGTGTTGTCGTAGACCTCCTGGCAGATCTCCGCGGCCCCGAAACCGGTGCCGGAGAGGCCTGCTTCGCGCCAGAAGGGGCGGTCGTAGACGGCATGGACCTTGATGACCAGGCCCATGGACTGGTGCTGGTGCATCTGGTGATGCAGCCTCGGCAGGGCCGGTTCGAAGCTGATGCGGGAGTACAGGTTCGGCGGGACGGCCACGATCACCTGCTGCGCGCGGACGGTGACCCGGTCCGACCACACGGTGACCCCGTGCGGCTCCTCCCAGGCGATGGTGCGCACCGGGGTCTCCAGGTGCACGGTGCCCGGCTCGAGCTGAGCGGCCATCGTCTCGGAGACGCTCTGCATGCCGCCGACGACGCGACGGTCCAGGATGAAGTCCTCATCGACCAGGTGGCTGAAGGAGCCTGCGGAGGCGGCCATCAGCACCGCCTGCAGCGCGGAGAAGGCGTGGTCCGGCTTGGTCAGCATGCCGCCGGCGAGGAAGATCGCGAGGTTCTCGCGGGCCGGGGCGTCGTCGGTCTGCTGCCGCAGCCACTCGGCGAACGTGACCGAGTCCAGCTCCCGGGCCTGCGGGTGCGCCCACGGCTCCTGGGCCCCGATCTCGGCAGCCAGCCGATCGAGGATCTCGATGACGCGCTCCATCTCGGCCTCGGTGTGCTCCCCGACGGGGAACATCTCACCGGTGAACTCGTGGCGGGTGCCGTCGGTGGCCAGGTAGACGTTGGCCCCGTCGCGGTGGCGCTGAAAGGTCTCCAGCCCAAGCTCGTCGAGGAGACCCAGCAGCTCGGTCTGGTCCGGCGAGACCCACTGGCCCCCGACCTCCAGGAAGGCGCCGTCGATCTCCTGCGACCAGGTGCGGCCTCCCACGCGGTCGCGAGCCTCCAGGACGGCGACGCTGCGGCCCTGCTGCTGCAGGGCGCGGGCGGCGCGCAGCCCGGCCGGTCCGGCCCCCACCACGACGACGTCACGGTCGAGTGCCTCGATGCTTCCCACGGAGCGGATCCCTGTCACTGTGCTCTCCTTCACAATTAAATGAACTATATTCATTAACGGGCATGGACACCCACCTTGTCAAGCCCTGCGATGACTTCCCCCGCCCTGCGGGCCGTCGTCGTGGTTCTCACCCAGGCGCCGCCTACACTGAGGGCGCCAGCTGACCTCGACCCGAAGGACCACCGTGAGCCCGGAGCAGACCCGACCCCGACGACGCGGCCGACCGTCCTCCCCCGTACTCTCCCGCGAGGGCATCACCACCGCGGCGATCCGGATCGTGAGCACCCGTGGCTACCGGGACCTGACGATGGCGTCCCTCGCCCGCGAGCTCGGCGTCTCCACCTCGGCGCTGTACAACCACGTCTCCTCCAAGCGAGATGTGATGCTGCTCCTGCAGGATCGGCTCAACGAACAGATCGACACCACCGGCTTCCAGTCCCTGCCCTGGGACCAGGCGCTGCGCCGGTGGGCGATCTCCTACCGGGACTGCTACATCCGGCACACCGAGCTGATCCCGATCATGGCTGTCCTCCCGGTGGCCGACGCGCCCCAGACGCTGGTGATGTACGAACGTGTCACCGCCGCGCTGGAGGACGCCGGCATCCCCGGGCCGGACGCCGTGGACGTGATCGTCGGCGTCGAGGCCCTCGTCTTCGGCGCCGCCTACGACGCCTCGGCACCGGCCGACATCTTCGACCCCGGGCGCCGGGCGGACCTGGCCCCGCGCTTCGGCCGGGCCGCTGCGGCGCGGGACGAGGACGCCCGCGCCGCGGCGGACCGCGCCTTCCTGTTCACCTTGGACTCTCTGATCGACGGACTGCGCCGCCGCGTGGCCACCGAGTGAGCGTCGCGCGACCTCTGGGGAGGCGCGGGCATGAGCCCCTCAGGCGGCCGCTCGGGCGGATACTCAGGAGCGGCCGCTCAGACCTCGATCGCGTGCATGATGTGCTTGACCCGGGTGTATTCCTCCACCGCATACCCGGAGAGATCCTTCCCATGCCCCGAAGCCTTGAACCCCCCATGAGGCATCTCCGCGACCAACAACAGATGCGTATTGACCCACACACACCCGAAGTCCAGATCCCTGGTGAACCGCATCGCCCGCGCCCCATCAGCGGTCCACACACTCGAAGCCAACGCATACTCCACCCCATTGGCCAGCTCCAACGCCTCCTGCTCCGAGGCAAACGACTGCACCGTGAGCACCGGCCCGAAGACCTCCTCCTGCACAATCGCATCCGACTGCTCAACCCCCGTGATGATCGTGGGCTCAAAGAAGAACCCGGGACTGCCCTCCACCCGGCGACCCCCCGTGACGATCCGCGCATGCCCCGGCAACCCCTCGATCTTGGCCTGCACCGCCGCGAAATGCCGCGCATTGTTCAACGGCCCAAAATCATTGAGCCCATCATCGACATTGCCGGTCCGGGTCGCTTCCGCCGCAGCCACCAGATGCTCCACCAACTCATCATGAGCTGACTCCTCGACCAACACCCGAGTCACCGCCGTACAGTCCTGCCCCGCATTGAACGTGCCGAACTCCACCAGAGCCTTCGCCACCGCCGCAAGATCCACATCACCGAAGACCACCGCCGGAGCCTTCCCACCCAGCTCCAGATGAGTCCGCTTCAACCCCGCCGAGGCGGCCACCGCCTCCCCGGCCCGCACCGACCCGGTCAACGAGACCATCGCCGCGGACCCGTGCTCCGTGAGCAGCCGCCCAGTCGACCCATCACCGAGGACCACATTGACCACCCCGGCCGGGAAGATCTCCCCAGCCAACCGGGCCAACACCAGGGTCGACTCCGGAGTCGTCTCCGAGGGCTTGAGCACCACCGTGTTCCCCGCCGCCAACGCCGGGCCGATCTTCCAGATCGCCATCATCAACGGAAAGTTCCACGGCGCGATCTGCGCCACCACCCCCACCGGCTCCCGCCGCACATAGGAGGTATGACCCTCCATATACTCCGCCGCGCCCCGGCCCTCCAGCATCCGAGCCGCCCCCGCGAAGAACCGCAGCTGATCCGCCCCGGCAGCGACCTCCTCCTCAGCGATGATCCCCCGCGGCTGACCAGTGTTGCGATGCTGAGCCTGAACCAGCTCCTCACTGTGGGCCTCGATGGCATCGGCCAACGCCAGCAGATGCTTCTGCCGCACCGACGGGGTCACCTGCTTCCAGTCAGTGAAAGCCCGCTCAGCCGCCTCGAACGCGGCATCCACATCAGCGGCCCCCGAGATCGGCGAGACCGCCACCATCTCCCCAGTGGCCGGATCCACCACCTCGTAATCCCCGGCGCCCTCGGCCGGCACGAACCGACCCCCGATGAAGTTCTGCAGTCGCTCAGCCATGATGAGCCTCCTGATCTGTCGTGGTGGGCGGATGGCCCTGAGCCTTTAATGATTTGGGTTCATTTTATGGATGGATGACGTGATGCGCAACACGCCCAGGGGATCGACAGGGGGAATACCTCGGCGTCATCGCCGGTTCCTTCAAATGTGAAGAACATCGGATTCCTCTCCTTCGGACACTGGACTCCCTCGCCCCATTCGAGGACGCAGTCAGCGCAGGACGCGCTGCTGCAGTCCATCGACCTGGCCGTGGCCGCCGAGGAGCTCGGCGCCGACGGGGCGTACTACCGGGTCCACCACTTCGCGCGCCAGCTGGCCTCCCCGTTCCCGCTGTTGGCCGCGATCGGCGCACGCACCAGCCGGATCGAGATCGGCACCGGGGTGATCGACATGCGCTACGAGAACCCCCTGCACTTCGCCGAGGACGCCGGGGCGGCGGATCTGATCTCCGGGGGCCGGCTGCAGCTCGGCATCTCACGGGGATCCCCCGAGCAGGTCATCGATGGCTGGCGACACTTCGGGCATCGTCCCGCCGAGGGCGAGTCCGACGCTGACATGGCCCGCCGCCACACCGAGGCAGCCCTGCAGGTGCTCACAGGTGAAGGCTTCGCCGAGCCGAATCCACGGCCGATGTTCCCGAACCCTCCCGGGCTGCTGCGGCCCGAACCGCACTCCCCCGGACTGCGGGAACGCCTCTGGTGGGGCGCGGGCTCCGACGCCACGGCTCGGTGGGCCGCCCGGCAGGGGATGAATCTGATGAGCTCGACCCTGAAGGACGACGAGACCGGGGAGCCCTTCCACGTCCAGCAGCGGCGACAGATCGAGGCCTTCCGCCACGAGTGGGAGGGCCACGACCACGGCTTCACTCCGCGCGTCTCGGTGAGTCGGTCGATCGTGGCGCTCACCAGCGACCAGGACCGGGCCTACTTCCTCGGGCAGCGCGAGGCCCAGGACCAGGTCGGCATGCTCGACGAGAGGACGCGGGCGATCTTCGGGCGCAGCTACATCGGCGAGCCCGAGGAGCTGGTGCAGGAGCTGGCCCGCGACGAGGCCGTCGCCGCCGCGGACACGCTGCTGATCACCGTGCCGAACCAGCTTGGGGTGGACTACAACGCGCACCTGATGGAGTCGATCCTCACAGCGGTGGCACCCCCGCTAGGCTGGCGCTGATGATGGTGTCTGTCGTCGGGAGTGATCATGGCTGAATCTGTCCAGTTTCCGAGTTCGACCGGGCCGATGCTGGCCGGTCGGATCGACCTGCCCGAGGGTGACGTCCGCGGGTGGGGCGTATTCGTCCACGGCTTCACCCTCGGCAAGGACACTCCGGCCGCCTCGCGGATCTGCAAGCAGCTCGCCGCCGAAGGGATCGGCATGCTCCGCTTCGATGCCCTCGGCCTCCGTGACTCAGACGGCGACTGGGGCGACGGATCCTTCACCGTGAAGGTCGACGACACCGTCCGGGCGTGCCAGTTCATGGCGGAGCGAGGCACCCCGGCTGACATCCTGGTGGGACATTCCTGGGGCGGAGCCGCGGTGATCGCCGCAGCCGAGCGATCCCCCGGCGTCCGCGCCGTGGTGAGCATCGGGGCGCCCGCCGATCCGAGCCATGTGGAGCATCACTTCGACGCGATCGCCGACCGTGCTGTGGCTGACGGTGAGGCCAAGTGGCTGGTCGGCGGCCGAGCGCTCACGCTGAAACGCGACTTCGTGAAGGACGTGCGCCGTGCGGACATCGATGACAAGATCCGCGCCCTGTCCCTGCCGTTCATGGTGATGCACTCCCCCACGGACAACACTGTGGGCATCGACAACGCCAGCACGCTCTTCTGGGCCACGAAGCATCCCCGCAGCTTCGTCGCCCTCGAGGGCTCGGACCATCTGCTCACTGCTGACGGCCAGGCCGCGCGGGCAGGGAAGATCATCAGCGCCTGGGCTGATCAGTACGTGCAGTGACATGACAGGGAGACCGTGGCCGTCGAAGGCCCGCCTGCGCACGGCTCGTGGACAGCAGGAGGGGCGGGGCCCACCCCTGGTGGACCCCGCCCCTCCTGGTGCGCTCCAGCGGAGGTGAGCCGTCAGGCGGCCTTGCCCTGCTCGAAGTACGCACTGACGTCCTTGTTGAACGCGGTGAGGAACCAGTAGACGTTCACGGCGATGAACGCGATGGAGAGGATCAGCGAGAGGATGCCGATCGCTCCCATGTCCAGCATCATACCGATGCCGGTGAACCCCCAGAGGGTGAACAAGGTGCCCAGCGCGGCGAACACTGTGCCGAGGATGCGCCCCCAATTCTTCACCTTGGCGATGCCGAGATAGGCCACGATGTAGAGCACGACCGGAATGATCAGCATGGCGATCGCAATCGCCAGACCCATGGCGACGGCGGCGGACAGCTCGGCCTCCCCGACCGTCACCCCTTGGGCGGCCAGTTCCTCCCCAATGATGTCCTCATCCATGGCGGGGAAGATCCCGATGATCCCCGACAGCACATAGATGCCCAGCGAGACCAGGGTCAGCTTCTTCAGCAGACTGAATTTGGCCGGCGCCGCCATCGGCCCTCCGACCGCGCTCGGGTCGTAGGGATCGGTGCCGAACTTGGGCCGCTCGGGGCTCGGCTGCTGGTAGGGGTTCTGGCCCGGCCGCTGCGGGTCCTGCGGATTCTCATAGGGCGAGCTGGTCATGGCTCTCTCCTCCTCAAGATGATGTCTTTCACATTACCTGGATGCCCACCGACATCCCAGCAGCGCCGCTCAGCGCCGCCCAGAGCTACTCGTAGCGCAGGGCCTCGATCGGGTCCTTCTTCGCCGCACGCGCCGCCGGCAGGGTTCCTGCCAGGAAGGCGATGCCCACCACCAGGGCGGTGATGCTGAGGATCGCCACCGGACTCACCGCATAGAGGATGAGCCCGCCGACGTCGCCGAGCGGCCCGCCGCTGCCGGTGAGCAGGGCATTGGCCACCACACCGGTGAGCACGCCGCCGCCGACGCCGATGAGCGATCCGAGCAGACCGATCATCACGGCCTCCATGGAGAACAGCCCGAAGATCCGGCCGCCGGACATGCCCAGCGCCTTCATCAGCCCGATCTCCCGGGTCCGCTCCTGCACCGACATCAGCAGGGTGTTCACGATGCCGAAGGAGGCCGCGATGAGGGCGATCACCGCGAAGCCGTAGAGGACCCACGCGATGGCGTCGATGACGGTCTGGATGATGCCCATGAAGTCCTCGACCGTGAGACCGACCAGGCCCTCCTCCTGCAGGGCCTCCTTGATGGAGTCCTCATAGGCCTCCATATCCTCGACGTCGGCGGCGGCCTGGACGAAGGCGTCGTCCTGCTCCACGTCCAGCCCGGAGCTCTGGATCTCGTAGAGCTCATCGTTCAGAGCGTGCGAGGGCATGGGTGACCCGCCGATGCCGGCCAGGTTCTGCACCGAGACGCCGACCACCTCGGCCTCGACGGTGTGCGACTCACGGACCATGTCCGAGATGCCCAGCTCCACCGTCTCGCCCAGGACCGACTCCGGGTCGACGTCCTCGTAGTCGTCGGCCGCGTCGTCGAAGATGGCCAGCCAGGTCTCCGGGACCGTGATCTCCATGGAGTCCCGGCCCGGGGCCTCGCCGGCCACAAGCTCCATGCCCGCAGCGTCGGCAGGAAGCCCCAGCTCGCTGAGCAGGTACTGCCCGCCGTCAGGGGCCTCCAGGTAGTCCGGCGACACGAAGAAGATCGGGTCCACATTCGTGATCCCGTCGATCCCCTCGATCGTCTCGATGTCCTCCTCGGTGAGCATCGCCTGACCGAACTCGCTCTGCTGGCCGGCGGTGTCCGGGTCGTACTCCTGCGGGCCCGGGCCGGTGTCCTCTCCCTGACCCATGGCGCTGGCCTGCATCACATAGATCTGGTCCTGCTCCCCGTAGCCGTCGACCATGTCCTCGATGGTCTGGTTCACACCGGCGGCCAGCCCTGTGGTCACCGCCAGCGTGAACGCGCCGATGACGATGGCGATCACGGTCAGGAACGTGCGGAGCTTCGACCGCATGGTGTTCCCCAGTGCGGTCCGGGTGACGTCGAGAGTCCTCATGCCCGGTCCTCCTCATCCTCGAGGCCCAGCTGGGCCGGGTCGAACGTCGTGTCCAGCTGCCCGGGCGTGATGACGCCGTGCTCCTCAGCCACGATGAGCCCGTCCTGCATGTGCAGGCGCCGTTCGCATCGGCCGGCCAGCTCCTCGTCATGGGTGACCACCACCAGGGTGATCCCCTGGTCCCGGTGCAGACCGAAGAGGATGTCCTCGACGACCTCCGAGGTGGCGGAGTCCAGGTTGCCGGTGGGCTCGTCGGCGAAGATCACCGAAGGCCGGTTCACCAGGGCACGGGCGATGCAGACGCGCTGCTTCTGCCCGCCGGAGAGGTCCGTGGCGCGGTTCTTGGCCTTGTCGGCGATCTCCAGCTGCTCCAGGACCTCCATGCCGCGCTCGTTGCGCTGGGACCGGCCCCACCCGCCGATCTTCAGCGGCAGGGTCACATTGTCCAGCACAGACTGGTTCGCGTTGAGGAAGAACTGTTGGAACACGAAGCCGAAGGTCTCGTTGCGCAGGCGGGAGACCTTCTTCGGGTCCAGCTGCGAGACCGGGCTGCCCTCCAGGGCGACGACGCCCGCGGTCGGCTCATCCAGCAGGGCCAGCAGATGCATGAGGGTGGACTTGCCGGAGCCGGACTTGCCGACGATCGCCACGGACTCACCGTCGTGGATCTCGAAGGTCAGCCCCTTCAGCGCGTCGAAGCGTGCGGCCCCACGGCCGTACACCTTGACCAGGTTCTCCGTCTCGAGGACAGGGGTGGACATGATGATGTCCTCTCCATGGGATGGAAGCGGGTGATGGAACGCTGATCATTCTTCAGGATGAGGGCGCCGGGCACATCGACCGTGAGGATGATTCACCCGCCGCCGCTGACAGCGGAGAACCCGGCGGAGCCCTGGTCAGGCGCTGGTTGCCCGCGTAAACTGCGCCACATGCCCGATTCTGCCCGTGCCACCCGTGCGCCCGCGGCCGCCGACGCCGTCAGCTCCCGCCCCGACGGCGGAGCCGCCCCCTCCGACGCCATCACCGCCGTCGGCCTGACGAAGCGCTACGGCGACTTCACCGCCGTCGACGGGATCGACTTCAGCGTGGCCCGCGGCGAGTCCTTCGGTCTGCTGGGGCCCAACGGTGCCGGAAAGTCCACCACGATGCGGATGATCGCCGCCGTCGCCTCCCGCACCGCCGGCGAGCTGTCCGTGGCCGGCCTGGACCCCGAGAAGCAGGGCCCGGAGGTCCGCGCCCGGCTGGGCGTGATCCCCCAGCAGGACAACCTGGACGAGGAGCTCACGGTCCGGGAGAACATCATCATGTACGGCCGCTACTTCGGCCTGCCGCGCCGCTGGCTGCTGGGCAAGGCCGAGGAGCTGCTGGAGTTCGCGCAGCTGACCCAGAAGGCCAAGGCCAGGGTGGAGGACCTCTCCGGAGGCATGAAGCGGCGTCTGACGATCGCCCGCGCCCTGGTCAACGAGCCTGACGTGCTGCTGCTGGACGAGCCCACCACCGGGCTGGACCCGCAGGCCCGCCATGTGCTGTGGGACCGCCTCTTCAGGCTCAAGGAGACCGGCACCACCCTGGTGCTGACCACCCACCACATGGATGAGGCCGAGCAGCTCTGCGACCGGCTGATCGTGGTGGATCACGGCCGGATCATGGCCGAGGGCAGCCCCTCGGGGCTGATCCGGGAGCACTCCACCCGGGAGGTCCTGGAGCTGCGCTTCGGCATGGACCGCAACGCCGAACAGGCCGAGGAGCTCACGGGCGTCCTGACGCCCGGCGACGCCGGCTTCGACCGCATCGAGGTGCTGCCGGACCGCCTGCTGGTCTACGCCGAGCGGGCCGAGGAGGCCCTGGAGCAGGTCCACGCCGCCGGTCACCGTCCGGTGACCTCCCTGGTGCGCCGGTCCTCGTTGGAGGACGTGTTCCTGCGGCTGACCGGGAGGAGCCTCATTGACTGAGACGCGGCCCTCCGACGTCACCTCCTCGGGACCCGGCGCCGCGCCGTCGTCGCCGGCCGCGGACAAGGCGGCGCTGGCCTCCCGGGTGCGGTCCCGCGGGATCCTGTACCAGGCGGAGCACACGCTGCGCGGCATGCGCGCCTATGCGGTGGTGATCCTGACCAGCTCCATCGCCCAGCCGATCCTGTACATCCTGGCCATGGGCCTGGGCCTCGGTGTGCTGGTGGGCGACCGCGCGGACCTGACCGCCTACGGCGCCGAGTCCTACCTGATGTACATCGGTCCGGCGATCCTGGCCTCCACCATGGCGATGTCAGCGGGCATCGAGTTCACCTTTCCGGTCATGGAGAAGTTCAAGTGGCGGCGCATCTACTACGGTGCGCAGGCCTCCCCGCTGACGCCCACCCAGATCGCCTCCGGGCACATTCTGGCCGTCTGCGCACGGTTCGGCGTCCACGGCGTGGTGTTCACCGCCGTGCTGGTCGCCTTCGGGGCCACCACGAGCCCTTGGGCCTGGCTGCAGGTGTTCACCGCAGCCCTGGGGTCGCTGGCCCTGGGCCTGCCCATCATGGCCTACATCGCCTCCCTGCGGGATGAGAAGGGCCACGCGGCGCTGATCCAGCGATTCATCATCATGCCGCTGTTCCTGTTCTCCGGCACGTTCTACCCGTTGACCAACCTGCCCGGACCGCTGCAGCTCATCGGTTGGGTCTCCCCCATCTGGCATGCCAATGAGCTCGGGCGCCTGCTGGCCTTCGGGCAGCCGATGACCCTGGGGATGGCCGCGGTGCATCTGGGCTACCTGCTGGTCTTGGCCGGCGCGGCCTGGCTGTGGGTGCGGAGGATCTACATCCGACGTCTCGGGCTGAGCGAATGGCGGGGCCGCACCCCTGGCGAGAAGTCTCGACTGAAGCGGGAGGCCCGACTGGAGGCCAAGGACCTGGCGGCCGGGCCGCCCGCACCGGGCACCCCACCGGTGAAGGTCCGCACCGGACCGGCCGGCAACTACTACTCGGGCAACATCCGGGCGGTGTTCTCCCGGGGGATGTCGGCCATCCGGAACAACCGCGGGGTCATCTTCCTCTCCGGATTCCTGGAGCCCGTGCTGTTCCTGACCTCCTTCGGCCTGGGCATCAGCCCCATGATCTCCGGAGTGCAGGCCGCCGACGGCGGCGAGGTGAGCTACGCGGCGTTCATCGCGCCCGCTCTGCTGGCGGTCTCCGCGATGAACGGCGCGGTCTTCGACTCCACCTGGAACGTGTTCTTCAAGCTGAAGATCACCAAGCTCTACCAGTCGATGATGGCAACCTCGCTGGGCCCGTTGGACGTCGCCGTCGGGGAGATCCTGCTGGCGCTGTTCCGCGGCGGGATCTACGCGCTCGGCTTCCTCACGGTGCTGGTGGCCGCAGGCCTGGTGAGTCCGCTGGCCGCCGTGATCATGCTGGTCACGGCCCTGTTCATCGCCCTGGGCTTCGCGTCGGTGGGCATGGCGGTGACCTCCTTCATGAGCCGGTTCCAGCAGATGGACTGGATGATGATGGTCATGATGCCGATGTTCCTGTTCTCGGCCACGCTGTTCCCCATCGACGTCTACCCGGCCGGTGTCCAGTGGATGATCCAGGCGCTGCCGCTGTGGCACGCGGTGGAGCTGATGCGGGACATCGCCGCCTTCTCCTTCAGCGGGCTCACCCTGGTGCACATCGGCTACTACCTGATGATGGTCGCCGTCGGGATGACCGTGGCGACGCTGCGGATGCGTCGGCTGTTCCTGCGCTGAGCGGCTGCGGCCCTGGACAGCTGCCCAGCCGGGGCGCCGTTCAGAAGACCTGGCTGTAGGCGTTGAGCGCCGGCTGCCCGCCGAGGTGCGCATAGAGCACCGTCGAGTCGGCGGGGATCTCGGATTCGCGGACCAGGTCCATCAGCCCTGCCATGGACTTGCCCTCGTAGACCGGGTCGAGGATGACACCCTCCAGCTGGGCGGTGGTGCGGATCGCATCGACGGTGGACTCCACCGGGATGCCGTACTCCTCACCCGCCCAGCCGGGCAGCACGGTGATCTCCTCGGCGCGCAGCTCCCGACCCAGCCCGATCAGCTCGGCGGTGTGCCGGGCGATCCGCTCGACCTGGGCGCGGGTCTTCTCCAGCGTGGCGGAGGCGTCGATGCCGATCACCCGCCGGGGGCGACCGCCGGCCTCTTCGAGGGCCGCGAATCCGGCGATCATCCCGGCATGGGTGGATCCGGTGACCGTGCAGACCACGATCGTGTCGAAGAAGACGTCGAGCTCGCGCTCCTGGGCGGCGACCTCATAGGCCCAGTTCGCGAAGCCCAGGCCACCGAGCGGGTGCTCCGAGGCGCCGGCCGGAATGGGGTAGGGCGTGCCACCCTCGGCCTCGACCTCTGCGATGGCCTCCTCCCAGCTGGAGCGGATGCCGATGTCGAAGCCGGCGTCGTCCAGACGGACGTCGGCGCCCATGAGGCGGGAGAGCAGGATATTGCCGACCCTGTCGTTGACGGGGTCGTCCCAGTCCACCCAGCGCTCCTGGACCAGACGCGCCTTCAGGCCGAGCCGCGCGGCGACGGCGGCCACCTGACGGGTGTGGTTGGACTGGTAGCCACCGATCGAGACGAGCGTGTCCGCGCCGGAGGCCAGGATGTCCGGGACGATGTACTCCAGCTTCCGCGTCTTGTTGCCGCCGAAGGCTAGGCCTGAGTTCACGTCCTCCCGCTTCGCCCAGATCTGTGCCCCGCCCAGATGAGCCGTGAGCCGATCCAGCGGATGGACGGGGCTGGGGCCGAAGGTCAGCTCGTAGCGGGGAAAGTCGGTGATGGCCATGGGGCTCCTCGGGATGGGCCAGGGCGGCACCGGCCGTCCCGACGATATGCGATATATTGCACTCAGCATTCCACGCGGTGGATGCGATGATGTCAAGGCCCTGCTCGAGTCGCGATTCTGCTCGAGACATTCCTGCCCGAGACGACCCTGCCCGAGACGACCCTGCCCGCCCGCGGCCCCCGACGCCGCCCCACCTGTTGAGGAGCCGACCATGCCCGTCCCCGCGGCTCGCGGCGTCCACCGCCGCACCCTGCTGCGCGACGAGGTCCACCGCACCATCCGTCAGGCGATCGTCACCGGGGATCTCTCCCCCGGTGAGCTGCTGCGCGATGCCGACCTGGAGGACTGGCTGGGAGTCTCCCGCACTCCGATCCGGGAAGCCCTGCTGCGCCTGGAGCGCGAGGGGCTCGTCAACGCCCAGCCGGGTCGCCGCACCACCGTGGCCGAGGAGGATCCGGAGCGTGTGGCCCATGCCCGTGACGTCGCCGCAGCACTCCATGAGCTGGCCGTCCGCAGCGCCGCACCCCGGATCACACCCGAGGATCTGGAGCAGATGGCCGCGGCCAACGGCAGACTGGCCCGGGCGCTGGAGGACCGGGACGCGCCCGCCGCCGTCGCCGCGGACGAGGCGTTCCACGCCGTGGCGCTGCAGCGGGCGGAGAACCCGGTCCTGGATGACGCCCTGGACCAGGTGGTCGCCCTGCTGCGGCGCACCGAGCACCTCCACTTCGGCAGCCTCACCGGCGCCGACTCCCCCGCCCAGCATGAGCAGATCCTGACAGCGCTGCGCGCCGGCGACGCCGAGGAGGCGGCCCGGCTGACCCGCCTCAACTGGGCGGGCCTACGAGCAACCTGACACTGCCGGCCGGTGACACTGCCGACGGGTGACACGCGAGTGGCCACGAATCCCGCGACCTCCCCGAGGACACGCCGTGTCGCATGGGGAGATGCCGGGATTCGTGGCCACTCGATGGGGGAGGGGAGGGGGGGACGGCGGCGTCAGCCCGCCTGCAGCTCGGCGGCCTCCACCACATTGGTCATCAGCAGCGCCACCGTCATGGGGCCCACTCCCCCGGGGTTCGGGGAGAGCCAGCCGGCGACGTCGGCGACGTCGGGGTGGACGTCCCCGTAGACCTTCGCCTTGCCTCCGGCAGGGTCCGGCTCCCGGGTGACGCCGACGTCGAGCACCGCGGCGCCGGGCTTGACGTCCTCCGGACGCACCAGGTGCTTCACTCCGGCGGCGGCCACGATGACGTCAGCCTGCCGCAGGTGGTGAGACATGTCCACCGTGCCGGTGTGGGTGAGGGTCACCGTAGCGTTGAGCTCGCGACGGGTCAGCAGCAGCCCGATGGAGCGGCCGATGGTCACGCCGCGGCCGACGACGACCACGTGCTTGCCGGCGAGGTCATAGTCATGGCGCAGCAGCAGCTCGATGACTCCGCGCGGAGTACAGGGCAGCGGCGTATGGATCGGCTCGTTGACGTTGAGCACCAGACGACCCAGGTTGACCGGGTGCAGCCCGTCGGCGTCCTTGGCCGGGTCGATGCGTTCCAGCACCCGGTCGGTGTCGAGGTGCTTC
Organism: Nesterenkonia aethiopica; assembly: GCF_039534665.1. Taxonomy (NCBI): domain Bacteria; kingdom Bacillati; phylum Actinomycetota; class Actinomycetes; order Micrococcales; family Micrococcaceae; genus Nesterenkonia; species Nesterenkonia aethiopica. The sequence goes on from NZ_BAAAVT010000010.1 coordinate 151,301, forward strand.
GGCAGCGGCAGCTGGACGATGTAGCCGTGGCAGGCCGGATCCGCGTTGAGCTCGTCGATCAGCGCCTCGACCTGCTCCTGTGTGGCGTCCTCGGGCAGCTCCCGCTGGATCGAGTTCATCCCGATGGCCTGGGACTGCTTGTGCTTCATCCCCACGTAGAGCTGCGACGCCGGGTCCGCGCCCACCAGCACGGTGGCGATGCCCGGAGTGACGCCCTGCTCCTTGAGCGCCGCCACCCGTTCGGTCAGCTCCGCGCGGATCTGTGCGGAGGCCGCCTTGCCGTCGAGGCGACGTGCCGTCGTCGTGTCCTGCTGAGCCATCACCACTCCTCGAGGCCCTCGTAGAGCGGGAAGTCGGCGGCCAGCGCGGCGACCCGGGCCTGGAGCGGCTCGAGGTCGGTCTCGCCGGCGGCACCCTGCTTGAGCACCTCCGCGATGATGTCCGCCACCTCGGCGAACTCCACGTCGCCGAAGCCACGGGAGGCCAGCGCCGGGGTGCCGATGCGCAGCCCGGAAGTCACCATCGGCGGGCGCGGATCGTTCGGCACAGCATTGCGGTTGACGGTGATGCCGACCTCGTGGAGCAGGTCCTCGGCCTGCTTGCCGTCCATCTCCGAGTTCCGCAGGTCCACCAGCACCAGGTGGACGTCGGTGCCCCCGGTGAGCACGTTGACCCCGTGGGCGGTGACGTCGTCGGCCACCAGGCGCTCGGCGAGGATCTGTGCGCCGGCGACCGTGCGCCGCTGGCGCGCCGCGAAGTCCTCGGAAGCCGCGATCTTGAACGCGATGGCCTTCGCGGCGATGGCGTGCATGAGCGGGCCGCCCTGCTGGCCGGGGAACACCGCGGAGTTGATCTTCTTCTTGTGCTCCTCCTTGCAGAGGATCATGCCGGAGCGAGGGCCCGCCAGCGTCTTATGCACCGTGGTGGTGACGACGTCGGCGTGAGGCACCGGGTTCGGGTGCAGGCCGGCGGCCACCAGGCCGGCGAAGTGGGCCATGTCCACCCAGAGGATGGCGCCGACCTCGTCGGCGATCTCACGGAACGCGGCGAAGTCGAGCTGCCGCGGGTAGGCGGACCAGCCGGCCACGATCATGTCCGGACGCTCGGCGAGCGCCTGCTCCCGAACCTTCTCCATGTCGATCAGACCGGTCTCCGGGTCCACCTCATAGGCGGCGACCTCGTGGAACTTGCCCGAGTAGTTCAGCTTCATGCCGTGGGTCAGGTGTCCGCCGTGGGCCAGCGAGAGGCCCATGAGCTTGTCCCCGGGCTTGAGGAAGGCCGTCATCACGGCGACGTTGGCCTGCGCGCCGGCGTGGGGCTGGACGTTGGCGTGGTCCGCGCCGAAGAGCGCCTTGGCGCGCTCGATCGCGAGGTTCTCCGCGACGTCGACGAACTCGCAGCCGCCGTAGTAGCGCCGACCCGGGTACCCCTCGGCGTACTTGTTGGTCAGCACCGACCCCTGCGCCTCGAGCACCGCTCGCGGCACGAAGTTCTCGGAGGCGATCATCTCGAGAGTCCCCCGCTGGCGCCCCAGCTCGTCGGAGATCGCCTGGGCGATCTCGGGGTCGACCTCGGACAGTGGCGCAGTGTTGATGTTCACGGTGGACTCGGCAGTGGTCATCGACGCGGTCTCCTCGCTGTGCGTTCAGGGACGACCGCGGCCCGGCCTCGTGGAGGGGCGCTTGGCACGTCGCAGAGACATGCCGTGGGAGACGGAGCTCCGGCTCCCGGCCGCAGTCCCGAGACAGTCTATCGCCGCGACGCCTCCTCGTCCCACACTCCTGCGGAATCTCTCCGCGTCGATCTGCCGCATCACGACTCCGGCCGGCATCTCGCAGCGCTGACCTGCGCAGCTTGACGTGTGCGCTGACTCACAGTACATTTCCTCACACGTGTTAGGAGGCAGGATGCACATCTCATCACAGTCACGGACCATCACCCGGCGCACGCTGCTCGGCGTCGGCGGGCTCGCCGCCCTGGGCGGCACGGTCGCCGCGTGGCCCCGGCTCTCCGGACAGGACATCCCGGGCCGCGGTGAGGACGTCCTGCGCGTCGCCATCCAGGGCACCGCCGCGGACGCCGCCGCCCGCCAGGCCCTGGCGGACGAGTTCACCGCCGAGCACCCGGACATTCCGGTCCGAATCGAGGCGATCCAGGCCGTCGACTGGGGCGACTTCTTCACCAAGATCCTCACCATGGTGGCCGCGGGCACTGCACCCGACGTCGTCTACGTCGCCACCGAGGGCGCGCAGCTCTTCGCCGAGCAGCTCGCCGAACCGCTGGACGACTGGATCACCCAGGACCAGACACGGCTGACCGACTACTTCAGCGACGTCCACCCATCCCTCATCGAAGCCTTCATGTACCACGGCAGCCTCTACGTGCTGCCGCTGGACTTCAACGCGGCCAACATGTACCTCAACCTGCCGACCCTGGAACGGACGGGGCTGGACATGCCCTCCCCGGACTGGGACATCGACGAGTTCGAGCGCATGCTGCGCACCATGCGGGACACCGCAGACGGCGGGTTCGTCCCCTATTTCTGGACCAACCGGCTCTTCGGCGGAATCGTCCCCTGGCTCTACGCCAACGACACCAGCATCCTCACCGAGGAGCGGTTCGACGGGGGCGACTGGCTCTGGGACCGGTTCTACACCCCGGAGCAGACGGCAGGCCGCCAGGGCGGCTACCGGTGGACGTCCTCCAACGTCGGCGACCCCCGCGTCGTGGAGACCTTCGAGCGGCTGCAGGGCTGGGTCTCCGAGGGGCTGAGCATCCGCCCGGAGGAGGGCGGCGGGACATCGCTGATCGGCCTGTTCGCCGCAGACCGCATCGGCGCAACCCCGGCCGGCGGGTACTGGGCCCAGGGGCTGCATGAGAACGGGATGTCGGAGAAAGACTTCGACGTCCAGTACTTCCCTAGGTGGCGGAGCCAGCGCCACCAGTTCGGCACCGCCGGCTACTCGATCATGCGCACCTCCGAGCGCAAGGACCAGGCCTGGCGCTGGCTGGAGTTCACCACGCGCAAGGAGTCCATGGAGCTGGCGATGCCAGAGCCCACGACCACCCCGACCCGCCGCTCGATGGTGAACGAGGCCTTCTACCGCGAGACCGGGCCCCGCAGTTGGAAGGTCTTCTACGACACCCTCGACGAATTCCCCTCCTCCGGGCCCATTCCCGCCCCGCCCCAGCAGGCGGAGGTGGAGAACGCCCTGGCCCGCAACGTCGCCCTCGGCATGAGCGGAGGCCCCGCCCAGCTGGAGACGGCCCTGGACCGCCTCGACCGTGAACTCGCCGTCGCCATGGAGAAGACCACATGACCACCACCGCACCTGTCACACCGCCGGCCGGACCCGCCGACGCCGCGGCGTCGTCGGCGAAGCCCTCCCCCGCTCCCCGGAGCCGCTCCCGCTCCGAACGCTGGGTGATCCTGCTTCTGCTGGCCCCCACCGTGGTCGGCATGGGGATCTTCACCCTGCTGCCGATCGCCGGCTCCCTGGCCCTGGCGTTCTTCCGCTGGGACCTGCTCTCAGCCCCCGAATTCGCCGGCGTGGACAACTTCCTCACCCTCGGCGCCGACCCCACGGTGCGCACGGCCTTCCTGAACACCATCGTGTTCGTGATCGTCGCCGTGACGCTGCAGCTCAGCCTCGCGATGTTCCTGGCCGTGATGGTCCAGTCCCGGATGCCCGAGTGGCTGCGGCTGTTCTTCCGCTCCACGTTCTTCTTCCCGCTGGTTCTCTCGGCCGCAGGGGTCTCCATCTTCATGAGCTACCTGTTCAACGAGCAGTTCGGCGTCGTGAACTGGCTGCTGGGCCTGGTCGGCATCCCGAACGTCCCCTGGCTGACGACGCCGACCGGTGCCGCCGCCGTCGTCATCTTCGTCTTCGTCTGGCAGAACTTCGGGTTCTCCTTCCTCATCCTGCTGGGCGGGATCGCCTCCATCCCGAAGGAGCTCTACGAGGCCGCCGAGCTCGACGGCGCCCGCGGCTGGGGAGCCTTCAGGAACGTCACCTTCCCGCTGGTCTCCCCCTCGCTGCTGGTCGCCTCCGTCACCGCGATGATCATGGCCCTGCAGGTCTTCGACCAGCCCTACGTGCTCACCCGCGGAGGGCCCGGCGACTCCACCCGCTCCGCCGTCATGGTGGTCTTCGAGGCCGCCTTCCAGCGCCTGGAGTTCGGGCTGGCCTCGGCCGCCGGACTGGTGCTGATGCTCATCATCATGCTCATCACCTGGGCGCAGTTCCGCCTCTCCCGCCGATTCGTCTTCTACCAGTGAACCGTCCGACGCCGCCGCCTCCGTGCCGTCGCGCCGTGGACGAAGGAGCTCTGAACCCATGACCACCCTCCAGCCTGTCACCGACAGACCCCGCCGGCGCCTGCGCCTGCCCTCTCCCTCGCGGGCCGCCGCCCTGCTGTTCATGATCGTCGCCGCCGTGGCCGTGCTCGGCCCGGTGATGTGGACGCTGTCCACCTCCCTGCGAGCGCCGGCGGAGTCCTTCGACCTGCCTCCGCACTTCATCCCCCTCGGCTTCGACGTCTCGGCGTACCGCGAGGTATTCACCCAGATCGACGTCACCCGGCTGGTGCTGAACTCCGCGCTGGTCACCGCGCTGATCGCCGGCGGGCAGATGCTCACCGCGGCGATGGCCGGCTACGTCTTCGCCCGCATGCGGTTCCGGGGCTCCGGGCTCCTCTTCGCCCTGGTGCTGGCCACCATGATGATCCCCGTGCAGGTCACGATCGTCCCGGTGTTCATGCTCATCCGGGGCATGGGGCTGGCCGACACCCTGCTGGCGCTCATCATCCCGGCGGTCCCGACGGCCTTCGGGACGTTTCTGATGCGGCAGTACTTCCTCAACCTCCCCGGCGACTACGCCGAAGCCGCCTCCCTGGACGGCGCCGGGCCGTGGCGAGTGTTCTTCTCCGTGTACCTGCCGCTCTCCGCTCCCGGCATGGCGATCGTGGGCATCCTGGCCTTCAACTACCACTGGAACGAGTTCTTCCGACCGCTGGTGCTGGTCAACTCGGAGGAGAACTTCACGCTGCCCCTGGGCCTGGTCTCCCTGCAGGGGCACCTCGGGACCGGGAGCATCTCAGTGGTGCTGGCCGGTGTGGTGCTCTCCATGATTCCGGCGCTCATCGTGTTCCTCTTCGGGCAGCGCTATCTGCGCGAAGGCCTCACCGCCGGAGCCGGCAAATGACCGTTGCTGCCCCTCTCACCACCGACCCGCTCGTGGCCACCCACGGAAAGGACTCCATGCCCAGCCCCACCGCCTCCCACCCGGACCCCGCCTTCCCCGTGGCTCACCCCCGGCCCGCGAGGGGATGGCTCAACGACCCCAACGGCCTGTGCCGGGTGGACGGCGTCTGGCACGTGTTCTTCCAGCACAATCCGCACTCCGCCCGACACGACCGGATCCACTGGGGCCACCTCTCCTCCCCGGACCTCGTGGACTGGACCGAGGAACCCGTGGCACTCGTCCCATCGACCGACGGTCCGGACCGTGACGGATGCTGGTCCGGCGTCATGGGCTTCGACGACGACGGCGCCCCCGTGGCCGTCTACAGCGGGGTCCAGGGCATCGAGAACGCCTCGGAGGTGACCCTGGCCCGAGGCTCCGCGGACCTGCGTGAGTGGTCGGCCGAGCGTCACGTGGCCGCCGGCATGCCCGAGGACGATCGGGTCATCGGGGTGCGGGATCCGTTCCTGGTGCGCATCGCGGGACGCCGGTGGGCGCTGCAGGGCGCAGGACTGGCGGACGGACAGGCCGCCGTCCTGCTCTATGACGCCGAGGATCTGGACCGGTGGACGTATCACGGCGTCTGGCTGAGCTCCGGTCAGGCTCCTGCCGCCGTCGACGCCGACATCTGGGAGTGCCCGCAGCTGGTGCGGCTGACGGACACCGAGACCTGGGCGTTGGTCGTGTCCCGGTGGCACCGCAGGCCCGACGGCGGCCACGAGCTCGGCGACACCCAGGCTCTGCTGCTCGAGATCGAGGACGCCGCCCCTGCAGACGCCGCGCCGCATGGAGCCCCCACGACGGTCCCCACTCCGCGCATCGTCGGCACCTCGGCGGTCGACGACGGCCCCAGCTTCTACGCGCCGCAGGTGCTCGCCGAGCCCGACCGGGCGCTGATGATCGGGTGGGCCCGCGAGCGCCGTGCTCAGGAGCTCAGCGACGCGGCCGGGTGGTCGGGACTGCTCACCTGGCCCCGGGTGCTCACGCTGCACGACGGCGCACTGGTCAGCCGGCCCGTCCCGGAATGCGAGGGATGGCGCGAGGGCCCGGCGCACCGTGCCGACGACGACGTCGTCATCCTCCCGGACGCCTGTGACGTCGTCGTCGAGCCCCACGGCTCGACGGGGAGCCCGGCAGTCGTGACGCTGCGGATGCCCACGAGTCCGCTGACGGGGTCGGAGACGGGATCGGAGACGGCCGAGACGGTCTACAGCGGGCCCGCCTCCCGGATCGTGATCGACCGGTCGATCATCGAGGTCTACCGGGAGGACGGGCCGGCGCGCACGGTGCGGGCGGAACCCGCGCCGGGGCAGCAGTGGCAGCTGATCCCCCAGGGTGCCGCCGTCACCTGGTGGGCGCTGCGCCCGTGGAGTCCCGCCTGATCAGCTGAGTCGGCAGCAGCTCCGGCTCGTGAGGCGCCTGCGTGTCCGCCATGGAGATCCCGGCCAGCAGGATCTCCATGGCCCGTCGCCCGATGTCCTGGTGGGGCAGCGCCACCGTGGTCAGCGCAGGGACCACCTGAGCGGCCACATGCGCCTGATCGTCCACCCCGACCACCGAGAGCTCACCGGGGACGTCCACGCCGCGATGCGCGGCAGCCAGCAGGACTCCCACCGCCGTGCGGTCGTTCGAGGCCAGCACGGCGGTGGGCGGCGCGGCGCCGTCGAGAAGCGCGGAGGCAGCACGGTAGCCCTCGGCGATCTCCCAGCCGCAGGGGACCACCTGCGTGGCCACCTCCCCGGCGGCCTGCAGGAAACCGTCCCTGCGCAGGGGGGTGGCCGGTGACTCCTCGGTGCCGCACAGCAGGGCGATGTCCCGGTGACCGAGCTCCAGCAGATGGCGCACCGCCTGCACCGATCCGTCGGCCTCGTCGGCGATCACCGCGGGAGCACGTCGTGAGAGATCCAGACAGTTGGCCAGCACGGCGGGCGCGGAGAAGAACGTCTCCGCAGGGTCCACCGTCACCAGCCCTCCGGTGGCGAGCATGAGCGCGTCGACGTTGCGGGCGAAGAAGACCTCGCACATCCGCCCGATGCGCGCCTCCTCGCCCTCCGTGTCGGCCACCATGACCATATAGCCGGACTCCCGCGCGACGGCGTCGGCCCCGCTGATGATGCCGCCGGCGAAGGGCGAGGTCACGATCTCATCGGTGATGACGCCGATGGTCCGGGTGCTGCGGCTGCGCAGCGACTGCCCGACGCTCTGCGGGATGTAGCCGAGCTCCTCGACGGCGGCTCGGATGCGCTCCTGGAGCGCTGGCGCGACGTTGCCGTCGGCACGCCCGTTGAGCACCAGCGACACGGCGCTGCGTGACGCCCCGGCCCGGGCGGCGACGTCCGCCGCGGTGACCTGTCGGCGCACCTGTCGCTGCACGTCGTCTCCTCATCCGTCGGACTCCGCGACCAGTCTAGCGGCGGGGTCCGACGCATCCCTCCCGGCGCCTCAGCCCGTGGCGAGGCCGTGCTTCAGCTCCTCCCCGGCGTGGACGTCGCCGATGAGCCGGCGCTGTCGGGCGTCGGCCGTTCCCTTCTTCGGCCTGCCGGGGAGCACCTGCACCACGGCGGGGCGCGGCACGGCGGCCAGCCCCGGCCCGTCCTCGCCCACATAGTCCGGGAACGCCGACCGCTGGTCGCCCCAGACGCCGTCCTCGCCGGGGTGCTGGACGGCCACGAAGACGCTGCGCTGGTCATCGTGGATCACCGGCCCGCAGGTCTCGGCGTCGGCGGGCACGGACAGGAACTGCTCCACCTTGCCGCGGGCCTCCCCATCCAGGTGGACCTTGAACAGCCCGTCGCAGAGACCGATCCCGCTGGGGGCGCCGTCGGTGGAGATCCATAGGTTCCCCTGGGAGTCGAAGGCGACGTTGTCCGGACAGGAGATCGGAGAGACCTGGTCCGCCGGGAACCCGCTGAAGTAGGTGGAGTCATCCCGGGAGGGGTCTCCGCAGACCAGCAGCAGCGTCCAGTCGAACACCGTGGAGGTCTGACCGCCGCGTTCGGTGATCTCCACGACGTGCCCGTCGCGATTCGCCGTCCGCGGGTTCGCCTCGTCGGCGCCGGCGGCGCCGTCCGGCCCGCGCTGAGAGTTGTTGGTGCAGGCCATGTAGACCTTGCCGGTGTGCGGGTTGGGCTCCACATCCTCGGGGCGATCCATCGCCGTGGCCCCCGCGGCGTCGGCGGCCAGCCGCGTATGGACCAGCACCTCCTCGGCGGTGAAGCCCGGCACCTGAGGCTCGCCGTCCACCAGCAGCGGGAGCCACTCACCGGTGCCGTCGAAGGCGCCGTCGGAGGGCAGCGCCCCAGTCCCGTCGATCTCGGCCGCCGGGGAGTTCCCGGTGAACTTCGCGACATACAGGTCGCCTTCCGTCAGCAGGGTCTTGTTGTGCTCCCGGTCCCCCTCGACGTAGGTCCCGCGCGAGACAAACTTGTACAGGTAGTCGAAGCGCTCGTCATCACCGGCGTAGGCCACCGCATGGCCGGACTCCGAGAGGATGACGGTGGCGCCTTCATGCTTGAACCGGCCCAGGCTGGTGTGCTTCACGGGGGTGGACTCCGGGTCCCAGGGGTCGACCTCCACGATCCAGCCGAAACGGTTCTTCTCGTTCTCATACCCCAGGTTCCGGGTGTCGAATCGGGGCTCGTCCTGCTCCCAGCCGCGGACCGTGGGCTCGGCGTCGATGCCATACCGACGGTCCGCCTCGGAGGTCCCCTCGGAGACGAAGTACCCGTGGAAGTTCTCCTCCCCGGAGAGGAACGTGCCCCAGGGGGTGAGACCGCCGGCGCAGTTGTTCAGCGTCCCGCGGACCCTCCGGCCCTCGGGGTCGTCGGCGGTGACCAGCAGCTCCGAGCCGGCGGCCGGACCGGTGAGCTCGAACTCGGTGTCCAGCAGGAAGCGGCGGTTGCGCACGCCGTCGACGTCGACCTGCCAGGCATGGTTCCGATTCTTCCGCGTCACCTCGACGACGGTCAGCCCGTGGGCGGCCATGCCCACGGACCGGCGGGTGGCCTCGTCGGTGCCCTCGGGGAACATGATGTCTTCGTTGGTGTACTCGTGGTTGGCGAACAGCACCGCCCGACGCCCCTTCGATCCGGGGACCTCCACGATCTCGAGGTAGTCGTTGTTGTACCCGAACTGCTTCGCCTGCGCCTCGGCAGTCTGGTGCCCAGCGTCGAACTCCGGGGCGTCGGCGAAGACCTTGTCGCCCCAGCGGATGACGGGCTCCCAGGTGTAGCCCTCCGGCACGATCAGCCCGTCGACGTCGCGGTGGACGGGGCTGATCGGACGGAACGTCAGCCGGGATCCTGTGCTCGCGGACGCCGGTGCCGCCTGCGGCCCGGCGGGTGGCCCCCACCGCGACGG
>NZ_BAAAVT010000010.1:160912-164278 GCF_039534665.1 Nesterenkonia aethiopica
CCTCGCCCGCCCCCCCCCCCCCCCCCCACCGCGATGGCCAGCGCGCCCGCGGCGGAGGCGCCGAGCAGCTGGCGTCGGGTCAGGGCCGCCGAGGCGACCTCCCGGAAGGTCTCATTGCCGGAGGTGTTGCAGACCTCTCCAGCGCAGGCGTTGGCGCACTTCAGCGCGCAGGTGACGGCGCTGCGCTTGCCGCGGACATGACCGAGCATGGGGAGCAGCTCTCGGACAGGCATCGTGATGGATCCTCTCACTGACGACGGGGCAGAACGCCCTCACGATGCCAGGGGCGGGAAGAGCTGACGCAGACGAGGCGTGAACGCCAGTTGAAATGCACCTGACCTGCGAAGAAGTAGCCTTGCGGTCGACTCGACAGCCTTTGGAGGGTGAACGGCGCCAACCCTGCCGAACTCACGGCCCCCCAGTAATTGTGAATCACTCAGATCTAGGGCAGACTGGTGTTCGTGACCTTGACGACCGACTGGCCCTCCCAGCTGCGTGACCGCGGACTGCGCGTCACCCGCCAGCGCCTGGCCGTGCTCGACGCCGTCGCCGATGAGCCGCACCGCCCGGCGGAGGCCATCCACGCCAAGGTCACCGAGCATCTCCCGGAGATCACCGTGCAGTCGGTGTACACCGTGCTGCACGACCTCACCGCCCACGACCTGCTGCGCCGCTTCGATCCGCCGGGCTCGCCCGCCTGCTACGAGACGCGCACCCATGACAATCACCACCACGCCATCTGCACGGTGTGCGGGCGGATCGAGGACGTCGAATGCGTCCCCGGTGAGGCCCCATGCCTGCAGCCGCATCCCGGTCTCGGCATGACCGTGGAGGTCGCCGACGTCGTGTTCCGCGGCATCTGCGACGAGTGCGCCGCCCGTCAGAGCGCGCCCGCCTCCCCCGCCGAGAGCTCAGCCGCCCGCTGAGCCTGCTGTCCGCCGTCGTGGCCCACGGCGCGCAGCCGACCAGACCTGCCTCACCCGAGAAACACCCAAGGAAGAGAGAAAGGGAACAGTGATGACCACTGGCAACACCCCGAACGCCACCGGGTCGACGACCCAGGCCGGCATCCCCGCGGTGAGCGACCGCCACTCGCTCAGCGTCGGCGCAGACGGTCCGCTGCTGCTGCACGACCACCACCTGGTCGAGACCCTGGCGCACTTCAACCGGATGAACGTCCCCGAGCGTCGTCCCCACGCCAAGGGCGCCGGCGCCTTCGGCACCTTCGAGGTCACCGAGGACGTCTCGAAGTACACCAAGGCCGACGTCTTCCAGCCGGGCCGCACCACCGAGACCCTGCTGCGCTTCTCCACGGTGGCCGGCGAGCTCGGCTCCCCGGACACCTGGCGCGACGTGCGCGGCTTCGCGCTGAAGTTCTACACGAATGAGGGCAACTTCGACATCGTCGGCAACAACACCCCGGTGTTCTTCGTCCGCGACCCCATGAAGTTCCCCCACTTCATCCGCTCCCAGAAGCGCCTTCCAGACTCCGGGCTGCGTGACGCCCACATGCAGTGGGACTTCTGGACCCAGAACCCCGAGTCCGCCCACCAGGTCACCTACCTGATGGGCGACCGCGGCCTGCCCGCCACCTGGCGCCGCATGAACGGCTACGGCTCCCACACCTACCAGTGGAACAACGCCGACGGCGAGCGCTTCTGGGTGAAGTACCACTTCATCAATGACGCCGGCTTCGACACGATGACCAACGACGAGGCCGAGAAGCTGGCCGGCGCCGACGCCGACTTCCACCGCCGTGACCTCTTCGACGCCATCGCCCGCGGCGAGCACCCCACCTGGACGCTGTACGTCCAGATCATGCCGTACGAGGACGCCAAGACCTACAAGATCAACCCGTTCGACCTGACCAAGACCTGGCCGCAGGCGGACTACCCGCGCATCAAGGTCGGCACGCTGACCCTGAACCGCAACCCGAAGAACTTCTTCGCGGAGATCGAGCAGGCCGCGTTCTCGCCGGCCAACATGGTGCCGGGCACCGGCAACTCTCCGGACAAGATGCTGCTGGGCCGCAACTTCGCCTACGCGGACGCCCACCGCTACCGCATCGGCACCAACTTCCAGCAGCTGCCGGTCAACCGCCCGAAGAACGAGGTCCACACCTACAACTTCGAGGGCAACATGTGGTACGACCACAGCGGCGACCGGCCGGTCTACGCCCCGAACACGGTGGAGGGCTCGACCTGGTCCGACGAGCAGGGCCCGGTGGACAACGGCTGGGAGGCCGACGGCGAGCTGGTCCGCTCCGCCTACACCCTGCGCGAGCAGGACGACGACTTCACCCAGCCGGGCATCCTGGTGCGTGAGGTCTTCGACGACGCCGCCCGGGACCGCCTGGTGGAGACCGTCTCCGGCGCCCTCGACGGTGTGCGCGAGCCGGTCCTGTCCAACGCCTTCCACTACTGGAAGAACGTCGACGCAGAGGTCGGCCAGCGCATCGAGGACGCCGTGAAGAACGGCTGATCCGGTGACCTGACCGTGTGACGTCACCACGGACGCACACAGCAGGAGGCCCCCGATCGGCTTGATCCCGGTCGGGGGCCTCCTGTGTGTCCCGACGGTGCGTCACGGAGACCGTGACCGCACCGGGGCGCCTCGGGCGGATCAGCCGTCCAGGCCGTCCTCCTCCTCAGCACCCTCGTCCTCCATGCCGCCCTCGAGCTCCTCGTCGGCGGCGTCGTCCTCAGCGGCACCGTCCTCCTCGAGGCCGGCGTCACCCTCGGCGGGGTCCTCCTCAGCCGGGTCCTCCTCCGGGAGGCCCTCGTCAGCCGGGTCCTCCTCGGGAGCGCCCTCCTCCTCGACCGGTGCGTCCTCCGGGGCCTCGCCCTCGGTGTCGCATGCGGTCACGCCGAAAAGCGCCAGCGAGCCGACGCCGACGGCGGCGGCCAGGGAACGAAGCTTGTTCGCGTCGGTTGCAGCCATGGTGTGCACCTCCGTGGTCATGCATCGTGTGTGATGCTCCGCGGACTCTCCGCGTCTGTCTTCCAGGCCTTCCGAGCCTGGCGCCTCGGCCGCTGACCGCGACGCCGTCCGGATGGCTTGTCCCCATCATCACCACACGGAGAGGGGCTCGGAAAAGCTCAGCACGGGCAGATCGGGAAACTCTCGGGAACCTCTTACGGAGCATCGAGGAATTGCCCACCTTGGCAATCCTCCCTGGTCAGACCCTGGGTACAGGCCGATACGGGGTAGGGAGCCTCCCGAAGACCACCCTCAGGAGGCCCGCCGAAAAGGGGCTCATCGCAGATGAAGGTGTAGCAGGGGTCTGAATCCTCCGGTGTCCAGCAGCGCTCGGGTGATGTAGTTGGCCAGGTTCCGGAACCCCAGAGCAGTGCCGCGAAGGTGCTC
>NZ_BAAAVT010000011.1:0-127185 GCF_039534665.1 Nesterenkonia aethiopica
TGTGCTTGCCCATGCTCGTGGCAACGCCGCTGCCCTCGGCGTCGAGGCCTGCACTGGTGTCAACGATGTCGCGAGACAGGTGTCAACTATCACTACCAGCAGGGTGTCAACGATGTCGTGAGACAGGTGTCAACTATCACTACCGGGACCCCGCGCCAGAGAGTGTCAACTACGTTCTGAGACTGGACACCCCCGCCTCCGCCAGATGTGAGATGCCCCGCTCGGACTGATCCGAGCGGGGCATCGTCGTCTGCACCGCGCGCGTCGTCCCCCGCTAGACGTTCCGACGACCGCGTTCAGAGAATCTTCGGTTCAGCTCAGGCTCGCGCTCAAGAACGGGTCGTAGCGTAGGGAACGCCTCATGGAGGTGCGAGTGATTCGGGCCCCCGGGCTGACCTTCTGCAGCGTCCCCCCTCAGCGCTGGTCAGCCCGGGGGCCTACTCTGCGCACGGCCGCCTTCAGTCGTCTCGCCGTGACAGCAGCTCACGGAGGCGATCTGTCACGGTGATCGCATAGCCGACGGCTTTGAGGCGGTCGGCAGTGACCGTCAGTCCGATGTCGCGGACGAACAGCGCCAGCTCGTCCCAGCCGTGTTCCTCGTCGGACACCGTCCCGTCGGCTCGCACCTCGGGGCCCGTGGTGGCGCGTACTTCGTCGATCACGTCCTCGAGGCTCAGCCCTGCCGTCGGGTCCTCCTCTGGCGCCCTTCCGTCGGTGTACCTGATGGACGAGAGCGTGAATCCGAGGTCCCGCAGCAGTACAGGTCGCCCATCGTCCAGCTCCACGAACTCGGCGATGTCGAAACGGACCGAAGGATCTCCCACACGCGGCACCCGCTCCAGATCGCACACCGCCCCGAGGCCCACGACGACCTCATCGCCGGACAGGGCCGGCCGATCCATGAGAGGCCTCGTCGGGCGCCCGAGGCCGTCCGGCAGGGGTGCGAAGTGCATGCGGTGGGGACCTCTCCGTGGGTTGAGTCGACCAGTGTGAGCCAGTCTTCCAGAACCCTCGGTCCCGGGACGGCACATGCTCACCGCCGGGACGAGGTCCGACGTCCAGACGACCCCCAGCTCAGCTCAGGCTCGTACTCAAGAACGGGCCGTAGCGTAGCGATCACCTCATGGAGGTGCGAGTGATTCGGACCCCCGGGTTGGCCTTCTGCAGCGTCCCCCTCAGCGCTGGTCAGCCCGGGGGTCCTCTCTGTGCGGGATCCCCTCACCCGTCGTCTTCTGGACGCCCCTCCAGCGCCCCGCATAGGCTCATGGCTCATGAGCATCAGCGTGGTCGCCATCGGCAAGAAGCATGAGAAGTGGGCTGTGGACGGCATCGAGCGGTACACCCAGCGCCTGCGCAAGCCCTATGACCTCAGCTGGAAGCTGCTTCCCCACTCCTCCCGAGACGGCGAGGCCGCCCGCGCCGAGGAGTCCGGGCGCATCCTGGGAACCATCAAGCCGCAGGACCACGTGGTGCTGCTGGACGAACGCGGCAAGAACATCGACTCGCCTGCCCTGGCGAAGCATCTGCAGAGCCAGTTCGACCTGGGCCACCCGGTGGTCCTGGTGATCGGTGGCGCCTACGGGGTCGATCATGAGCTGCATGCGCGCGCGGATTTCGTCTGGTCGCTCTCCAAGCTGGTCTTCCCACACCAGCTGGTTCGGATGGTCCTCGCCGAGCAGGTCTATCGGGCCCAGGAGATCTCAGGAGGAAGGCCGTACCACCATGTCTGAACCCACTCCGTCTGAACCCACCCCGCCTGAGCACAACCCAGAGCGGCCCTCCGATGTCAGCCAGGACGACGACGTCGCCCGCGGGCCCGACGGTGAGTCTCTGCTTCCCCCGGTGGTGGGGATCCTCGGCGCAGGCCGGGCGGGCACCGCCTTCGCCCGGGCGCTGCTCGCCGCAGGCTTCGCGGTGGACATCTGTTCCACCCGGCCGCCGAAGGCGCTGCGCCACCACCTGAAGATCTACGCACCCGGGGCCACCGCCGTCGATGCTGAGGAGGTGCCCGCGCGTACCCGGCAGCATCCGCGCGGCATCGTCATCCTCGCGGTGCCGCAGGAGGAGCTCGATGAGCTTGACCCCGCGCTGGTGGACGGCTGCGTGCTGATCGATGCGACCAACACGTGGCAGGACGAGCTGCTGCCGCCCTGGCTGCAGGCCGCCGTGGACGAGCAGCTGCCCACCTCTCTGGCCATCGCCGGACGTTTCTCCGGCGCGCGGGTGGTCAAGGCGCTCAACCACGTCGCTCACACCGAATTCGACGACGACGCCGCCCGGGGCCTGCCCCTCGACCAGCGTCGCGCCCTGGGTGTGGCCGGAGATGACGACGGCGCCCGGGGCCTGGTCATGGCGCTCGTCTCCGCCATGGGCTTCGACCCGGTGTCCCTCGGGCCGCTGGCCGCCGGACGGGTGCTGGAGCCGGACGGCCCGGTGTTCAACCGGCCCGTTCGCCGAGCGGACCTGCTGCCCTACGCCCGATGAGATGCTGCGGGGCGAGGGTGCGACCGCCGCTGGAGTCGCGCCCAGATCCCACGGAGGCCGGTGCGCCGGCGCCCGCCGTCACCTCAACACAGCCTCGATGCGGCCCAGGGCCTCCCGCAGCGCCTCTCTGGCAGCGGGGGCGTCGAGGGCATGGCAGCTGACGTCGGTACGATCCACCTGTCCCACCACCTGGACCACCATGGTTGAGGAACCAGCGGCTCCCGCTGCGAGCACGGCCAGAAACAGTCTGTCCTCCATGTCGTGACCGACCCCAGGCTGGTCTGATGGCAGGACATCGTCGACGAGCTCAGTCAGTGCCTCCTGACGCTGAACGCTCCACTGCACGGGGAACACGACGTTCAAACCCGCCACAGGAGTCAGGCGTGAACGGAGGGCCGCGGCATTGCCCAGCAGGCTGTCGGCCAGCGCCTGGCGGAGGACATCAGTCGGCAAGGCAGGAGAGGGGGCGTCCTGGATCACGTCACCAGTCATGGACCGATCCTGCTCCAGGAATCTCCAGGCAGCAACCCCTGGGTGACGACGGCGGAGCGTCGCCGAACTCCCGACCGGCCTGCAGCTCTCCGCTCCGGCCGATGCACCGCAGTAGCATCGGCCTCCATGAGCACCATCTCCCATATCCTCATCGAAGCCGCCGACCCCGCGCCCTCAGAGCGCCTCTGGGAGGCCCTCGGCATCAGCGACCGACTCCAGGTCCGGACTTCTGAGGCGGAGCCCGACGGCTTCCGGGGATTCACCGTCTCCCTGGTGGTCCCCGGCCCCTCCGACGTCGACGCCCTGATGGACACCGCCCAGGCCGCCGACGCCACGGTCACCGATCCGGCGTCGAGATCCCTGTGGGGATATGGCGGTGCGGTCCGCAGCGCCGACGGCACCTCGGTCACATTCGCCTCCTCGTCCAAGAAGGACTCCGGCGCTGCCACCGGTGTGCTGGAGCGGCTGATCCTGCAGCTCGGCGTCGACGATGTGGCCTCTACCCGGACGTTCTACACCGCACAGGGGCTGAGCGTGGGGACCAGCTACGGCAAGCGGTACGTGGAGTTCGAGACCGGATCCGTGACCCTCACCGCGGTGAGGAGGAAGACGGTGGCCAAGGTGGCCGGCGTGGATCCGACCAGCTCGGGCGCCCACCGGATGGCGATCGTCGGCGGCATCGGCCCGCTCACGGACCCGGACGGCTTCGTCTGGGAATCGCTCGAGGCCTGAGCCCTCCCCGTCCGGGGGGGGTGCCTCTATGGTTTTCGTCAAGCCGCGAGGGCGTGCCAGGTGCCGCCTCTGATGGTCTCGGGGTCTTGGTAGAAGGTGCCGTCTCGCAGCATGGCGTAGAGAGTGTCCAGACGGCGGCGAGCCAGAGCGATGACGGCCTGTTTGTGAGTCTTCCCAGCGGCTCTCTTCTTGTCGTAGTAGGCCCGTGAAGGCCCGTGGTGCAATGAGGCGAAGGCGCTGGTGAACAGAGTGGACTTCAGTCTCTTGTTGCCGCCGCGGTTGGCGAACTCCCCGCGAATGGAAGTCCCGGAGCGCCGGGTCGTGGGGGCGATCCCGGCGTAGGAAGCGAGGTGCCCGGCAGTCTTGAAGTTCTTGCCGACGACCTCGGTGAGGATTCTGGCGGCGGTCCTGACCCCGATTCCGGGCATCGAGGTCAGGACCTGGGCAAGAGGGTGGGCCTCCACCAGTGCCTCGACCTGGGCCAGCACGTGGGCCCGCTGGGTGTAGAGGTCCTTCAGCTGGTTGGTGAGGATCGGGATGATCGTGGCCGCGGCCCCGGTGCCAGCGACCACCACGGTCTGGGCATCCAAGGCTTCGAAGATCGCCGCGGTGAGCTTCTCAGCCAGGCGAGGATTGTGCTTCTTGATCCTGTTGCGCACATGCCCCCGGCCAGCGGCCTTGAGCTTCTGCGGGGTCGGCCAGACGGCCAGGGCATCGAGGACCCCGTAGTGGTGCAGGTGCGATCCGATTGCTCGCTCCAACCCGGGGTGGATCTGGGTCAGCAGCCCGCGCAGCCGGTTCCGGGTCGCGGTGGTCTGGCTCAACAGGTCATCATCGAAGCCAGCCAGCACCGCCAGCTCGGCGATCTGTTCATCAGAGGCGGCGATCTGCCGCAGCGCTGAGGGCATGGTGCGGGCTGTCTCGGCGATGATGAATGCATCCCGGGCATCGGTCTTGGCCGAGCCGGCGTGCAGGTCAGCCACCCGGCGCATGGTCAGCCCCGGCAGGTAGGCCACTTCGACCTGCTCCATCGTCTGGGCCACGGTGACAGGCAGCGCTCCGATAGTCGCTGGTTGGTCGACCACCAACAATGCTGGCCCGTGGTCCTTGGTGAGTTCGTTCAGCAGCTGCCGCAGCTTGGTCTCGTCATTGGGCAGGGCCTTGTCGTAGACCTTCTCGCTGGTGCGGGTCAGTGCGGTGGCGTGATGTTCGGCTTTGCCGACGTCGAGGCCGATGAACACCTCGACATCCTGCAGGATCCAGCCCATGGTCTTCTCCCGTCTCTGTGAACCGTGACGGCCACCGGTCGGGGTGCCGGGCCCGTCGCTGGCCGGATCCAGCACCGAGGTGTCGGTGTGGTCAGTAGGGCGGGTCATGCTCGGCATCCACGTTAGGAAACTAGCCCTCCGCCTGCCGGGGCAGGTTGGGGCTGTCGTGCCTCTATCAGCGATCCACGATCCACCCGTGACCGGCCTCTGGGTGACAACACCCCCCCGGATCATGACTGCGACTGGGGGCAAATGATCATGCCCAGAGACCGGACCGGCCAACACTGCTCATCCTGCCGGAGAAGCAGCGCCCTTAGAAGCTAACGGGGACCAGCAGGCCGCGCGGACGCGTCAGCTCTCCTCGATACAGTGACGTCCATGGATGCCTCACGCGATCTGAGGGAAGCGCTCGCGCCCTTCACCGCGCCCACCCGGGAGTGGTTCACCGCCTCCTTCGGAGCGCCGACCGCCGCGCAGGCCGGCGCCTGGGACGCGGTCTCCCAAGGTCGCCATGCCCTGGTGGTCGCGCCCACAGGTTCCGGAAAGACCCTCTCCGCGTTCCTCTGGTCGGTGGACAGGCTCTTCGCAGAGCCTGCCGAGGGCACCACGGTGCTCTACATCTCCCCGTTGAAGGCCCTCGGGGTGGACATCGAACGGAATCTGCGCAGCCCGCTAGTGGGCATCGCGCACACGGCGCGCCGCCTGGGCGAGGAGCCCGCCGAGATCACGGTAGGGGTGCGCACCGGAGACTCCACCTCCAAGCAGCGCCGGGATCTGGTGCGCCGGCCCCCGAACATCCTGATCACCACCCCTGAGTCGCTGTACCTGATGCTGACCTCCCAGGCCCGGCAGACGCTGAGCGGCATCTCCACGGTCATCGTGGACGAGGTGCATGCCCTCGCCGGCACCAAGCGGGGCGCCCACCTGGCGGTGTCCCTGGAGCGGCTCGACGACCTGCTGGACTCCCCCGCCCAACGCATCGGCCTCTCCGCCACGGTGGAGCCCCGCGAGGAGGTCGCACGCTTCCTGGGAGGCCGGCAGCCGGTGGAGATCGTCGCGCCGCCGGCGGAGAAGCAGTGGGACATCACCGTCTCGGTTCCAGTGGAGGATCTGGCCAATCCGCACGGCCCGCTCCCCGGTCAGGATCCCGACGTCGCGGACTGGGACGGGCTCGCTGAGCTCACCGACGGCAGGCTCACCGACGGCGGGGGCGCCCAGCCGCTGCAGCCCTCCGTCTGGCCGCATGTGGAGCACAAGATCGTGGACCTGGTCGCCGCACGACGCTCCACGATCGTGTTCGTGAACTCCCGACGGCTGGCGGAGAAGCTCACCGGTCGGCTCAACGAGATCTGGCACGAACGGCAGCAGCGACACGAAGCTGGGGGCGATGAAGTCGCTGGCGGCGCTGAGGGCGACGACGCGCCGCCTCCGGATCTGGCCCGTTCCCACCACGGCTCGGTCTCCAAGGAGCAGCGCAAGATCGTGGAGGAAGACCTCAAGGCCGGTCAGCTGCGCTGTGTGGTGGCCACATCCTCCCTGGAGCTGGGCATCGACATGGGTGCGGTGGACCTGGTCATCCAGGTGGAGGCCCCGCACGCCGTCTCCTCGGGACTGCAGCGCATCGGCCGCGCCGGTCACCAGGTGGGTGAGGTCTCGATGGGCTGGTTCTTCCCCAAGCACCGCGGGGATCTGGTGTCCACCGCCGTCGTCGTGGAGCGCATGCTGGCCGGGCAGATCGAGGCGCTGCACATCCCCCGCAATCCGCTGGACGTCCTGGCTCAGCAGACGGTGGCCGCCGTCGCACTGGACTCGCTGGACGTGGAGCACTGGTTCGAGACGCTGCGGCGCAGCGCACCGTTCTCCTCCCTGCCGCGCTCCGCCTATGAGGCCACGTTGGACCTGCTGGCCGGGAAGTACCCCTCCGACCGGTTCGCGGAGCTGCGGCCGCGCATCGTCTGGGACCGCGACGCCGGCACCCTGACCGGCCGCCCCGGCGCCCAGCGTCTGGCCGTCACCTCCGGCGGCACCATCCCGGACCGGGGCCTGTTCGGCGTGTATCTGGCCGGCGGCGAGGAGTCCGGTTCCGCGCGGACCGGAGGGCGACGGGTCGGAGAGCTGGACGAGGAGATGGTCTATGAGTCGCGGGTGGGCGACGTCTTCGCCCTGGGCGCCACCAGCTGGAGGATCGAGGAGATCACCTTCGACCGAGTGCTGGTCACCCCAGCCTTCGGGCAGCCGGCCTCCCTGCCGTTCTGGCGCGGTGACGGGCTGGGACGTCCCGCGGAGCTGGGTGAGGCGCTGGGGCGGTTCCACCGGGAGGTCCACACCGAGGACGACGACGCCGTCGGCGCCCGCCTGCGCGCACTCGGCATGGATCTCTGGGCCCGGGAGAACCTGATCCGGTACCTGGCCGAGCAGCAGGAGGCCACCGGCACCCTGCCCTCGGACACCGCCCTGGTGGTGGAGCAGACCCGCGATGAGCTGGGCGATTGGCGGATCATCCTCCACTCTCCCTATGGCATGCAGGTCCATGCGCCATGGGCGCTGGCGGTGGGCGAACGCCTGCACGAGCGCTACGGGCTGGACGGCTCGGCGCTGGCCTCCGACGACGGCATCGTGCTGCGGGTGCCGATGATGGACGACGATCCCCCAGGGGCGGAGCTGTTCCGGTTCGAGCCTGAGGAGCTGGAGGAGATCGTGACAGCTCAGGTCAGCTCCTCGGCGCTGTTCGCCGGGCGTTTCCGGGAGGCCGCTGCGCGCGCGCTGCTGCTGCCGCGGCAGAACCCGGGTCAGCGCACCCCGTTGTGGCAGCAGCGGCAGCGGTCCTCCCAGCTGTTGGAGGTCGCCTCCGGGCACCAGGACTTCCCGATGATCATGGAGGCCATGCGGGAAGTCCTGCAGGACGTCTATGACATGCCCGCACTGCTGGAGGTGATGGGCCGAATCGGTCGACGGGGCATCCGGATGGTCGAGGCCACCACCCAGCGGCCTTCGCCGTTCGCCCAGTCGATCCTCTTCGGCTACATCGCCCAGTACCTCTATGAGGGCGACTCACCGCTGGCGGAGCGGCGCGCGGCCGCCCTGTCGGTGGATCCGGAGCTGCTCGGCGAGCTGCTGGGCCGGGTGGAGCTGCGAGACTTCCTGGACGCCGGCATCATCGCCGACGCGGTGGCCCACGCGCAGCGTCTGGCACCGTCACGGCGACTGCGCGGCAAGGAGGGGGCCGCAGATCTGCTGCGCCTGCTGGGACCGCTGAGCGCCGAGGAGCTGGCGGCGCGCCTGCGCGGGTCCGAGGCCGAGACGCCGACAAAGGATGACGAAGGGTTCGCGGAGGTCCCGGACGCACCCGCCTCGGACGTGGCCGCCGCCCGGGACCATGTCGAGTCGCTGGTGGCGGCGCAGCGGGCGTTCCGCGTGCGGTGGCGCGGAACGGAGCGCTATGCCGCGGTGGAGGACGCCTCACGCCTGCGTGACGGCCTCGGCGTCCCTCTGCCGCCGGGCATCCCTCAGGTCTTCCTGGATCCGGTCGAGGACCCGCTGGAGGACCTGGTCTCCCGCTACGCCCGGACCCATGGACCCTTCACCACGGAGGAGGCCGCCGCGGAGCTGGGACTGGGGGCCGCCGTCGTCGCCGGGGTGCTGGAGCGGCTGGCCGATCAGGCCAGGCTGGTGCGAGGGCTGTTCCGCCCCGATGTGGAGCCGGACCGCATGGCACCGGGCCAGTCCGAGTGGTGTGAGGTGGAGATGCTGCGCCGCATCCGCCGCCGTTCCCTGGCCGCTCTGCGGGCCGAGGTGGAGCCGGTCCCGCCACGGGCCTTCGCCCAGTTCCTCGCCGAGTGGCAGTCGGTCACCCCGCAGACCCGCATGGAGGGACAGGGAGCCCTGACGGAGGTCCTCGCCCAGCTCTCCGGCGTCGCCGCGCCGGCCAGCGCCTGGGAGGCGTTCATACTCCCTGCCCGGATCCGGGACTATCGCCCGTCGATGCTCGACGAGCTGGTCAGCGCCGGGGAGGTGGTGGTGGCCGGCCGGGGGGCCCTGTCCGGGCACGACGGGTGGGTCGCCCTGCACCCACGCGAAGACGCCGAGGCGGGCCTGCTCGTGCGGGCCGACCACACGCCCACGGCGCTGCAGCGCTGGATCCTGGAGATCCTCGACGACGGCGGCGCCTGGTTCCCCGAGGCGCTGGCCCACCAGCTGGCTCGGAGACGCCCCGCCGAGACCGCGGACGCCGGTGGTGAGGGTGGAATCGATGCTGCCGACGAGGCCAGCGCCTCCGGTGACGGCGAGCCCGTGAGCACATCGGCTGAGAAGGTCTCGGAGGCGCTCTGGGAGCTGTTCTGGGCAGGACGCGTGGTCCCGGACAGCTTCTCCGCGATCCGCGGGATGTTAACCGGCGGGCGGACGGCGCACAAGGCCACCGCCCGGCCCACGCGGAGTCGGCACACCTCGCGTCGCATGGCGCTGCGTCAGGCGGTGGAGGCGCGCCGGTCGCTGCGCGGCGTCTCCGCCGGTGCCCGGACTCCGGGGGGCCGGGGCGCACCCGGCCAGCCCGCGGGCGTGTGGTGGTCCTCCGCGCCCGGGGCCGCGGACGGGTCCGCGGCCGAGCAGCAGGCCACCCTGGCCTACGCCCGGGCGGAGATCCTGCTGGACCGCTACGGCGTGGTGACCCGCGGCTCGGTGCTCGCCGAGCAGCAGACCGGTTCCCCTGGGACAGGGACCGCGCCCGGCGCGTCATCCGGGACGGCGTCCGGCCTGTCATCCGAGAGGGTGCGCGCCGTCTCGCCGCTGTCCGGAGGCTTCGCCGCCGTCTACAAGGTGCTCGCCGCCGCGGAGGACGCCGGGCAGGTGCGTCGCGGCTATTTCATCGAGCAGCTCGGTGCCGCCCAGTTCACCACCTCCGCCACCATCGATTCTCTGCGGGCCACCGCCGACGCCCTCGAGGACCGGGCGGCCTCTGAGGCCTCCCCGGGACCCTCCGGGACCACGCACGGCACCCGCTCCGCTGACCACCCTGGCGGCGGGCCGCGTTCCGCCTGGGAGCACTCCTCCCCCAACCCGGTGGACCCGGAGACCGCCCGAGAGGTGTTGGTCCTGGCGGCCACCGACCCGGCCAACGTCTACGGCGCCGCCCTGGATTGGCCCGCCCTGGAGGACAGCCGACACCGTCCGGGACGCAAGGCCGGCGCCGTCGTCGTGCTCCACCGCGGCGAGCTCCTGCTGTACATGGAGCGGGGCGGCCGGACTCTGCTGGTGTTCACCGAGGAGGAGCACCTGCTGGAGGCCGCCGCGCAGGCGCTGGTCGAGCGCCTGCGCCAGGTCCGCACCGGCCGCGTGGCCGTGGAACGTGTCAACGGGCAGCCGGTGCTCGGCACCCGGCTCGGGGACGCCCTGCGCCGTGCAGGTTTCCACTCCTCACCGTCGGGGCTGAGGTTTTCCGGTTAGGCTGATGCCATGACTCTCTGCCTTCCGTTCCTGATGTTCCAAGGTCAGGCCCAAGAGGCCATCGACCTCTACCTGGAGACGTTCCCGGACGCCGAGCTCATCGAGATCCAGCACCACCCCGAGGGGACCGAGATCTTCGACGCAGGCAACGGCGACGAGGACGAGGTCGCCGAGGTCGAGGAGGACACGGCGAGTGAGGAGCACGAGGGCGCCCCGGCCGACGAGACAGACCTCGAGGCCGATGACGACACCGATGACGAGGGCGGCGTCGAGCATGACGACGCCGAAGGGACGGCCCCGGACGAGGGCGACACCTCAGCGGGCGACGGCGCTGGGACGCCCACCGACGAAGACCCCTCGCCGGCCACCGGCACGGACCTGACCACGGTGGATGCCGAGGCGACGCCCGCGGCCCCCACCCGGCTGGTCGCCACCGCCCAGGTGCTCGTTGGTGGACAGGTGCTGATGATCCAGGACAGCCTGGTGCGGCACGAGTTCAGCTTCACACCGTCGGTCTCGGTGGCCGTGGTGGTGGACACCACCACCGAGTTCGACGAGATCGTGGAGAAGCTCAGCGAGGGCGGCAGCTTCCTCATGGAGCCCGGCGACTACGACTTCGCGAAGAACTTCGCCTGGGTGCAGGACCGCTTCGGCATGTCCTGGCAGGTCAACCACCCGCTGACCGCACCCGACGAGAACATCGCCCAGGCCCAGGCCCCAGACTGGGGCTGAGCCCGCAGCCGCAGGCGGCTCGGCGACGGCCGAGCCGCCGGGTTCGGCGTGCTCAGCTCAGACGGTACGCTGGTTAAGTGGCTCAGACGTCTCCCCTCCCCGTTCGCGACGGGGTCAATGCCACCCGCCTGCGGCTCCCTCGCACCGGCCCCTGGGAGACCATCCACGACTACGTGCTGGAGACCTTCGGCCACATCGACCACGGCGGCATCACCCGCAGGTTCGACGACGGCGAGGTCGTCGACGCCGCAGGCCGGCCGTTGACGACCTCCACCCCGCTGGGTGCCTGCGAGTTCCTCTGGTACTACCGATCCGTCAGCGACGAGCGTCCGCTGCCCGTGACCGAGGAGATCCTCCACGAGGACGAGCACCTGGTGGCGGTCGACAAGCCGCACTTCCTGCCCACCACCCCGGCGGGCCGATACGTCCAGGAGTCCCTGCTGGTGCGCCTGCGCCGCCGCCTCGACCTTCCCGACCTCGTTCCGATCCACAGACTGGACCGGGGCACCGCCGGCGTCGTGATCTTCTCCAAGGAGCCCAGCACCCGTGGCGCCTATCAGCTGCTGCTCGAGAACCGGCAGGCGGACAAGACCTATGAGTGTGTCAGCGCCCTGCCCGCCGAGCCGCAGCACCAGCTGGGGTCCAAGGATGGTGGTCCCCCGTCGTTCGCCTCCCGGTTCCCGCTGACCGTGCGCAACCGCATCACCAAGACCAAGGGCGTCGTGGTCTCCGAGCTGCAGCCCTATGAGGTCGCCGACTCCGGCAGACGCCCGCAGGATCGTCGCGCCCCGAGGCGCGGTCGCCGGCGCACCACTCCGGTGCCCGGGCCCAACGCCTCCTCGCGCATCAAGCTGCTGAGCACCGGCCGGAACCGAGCCGGGGACGCCGTCGGGCACTTCCGGCTGATCCCGCACACCGGCAAGACCCACCAGCTGCGCGTCCACATGGCCCTGTTGGGACTGGGCATCCTGCACGATCGCTTCTACCCGGAGCTGCTCGACGACGCTCCCGACGATTTCGACCGCCCGCTGCAGCTGCTGGCCCGCACCCTGAGCTTCATCGATCCCCTCAGCGGGGAGCCCAGGACGTTCACCTCCCGCCGGTCGCTGGTGGAAGCACCGACGACGAACCCCCTGGAGGCAACCCCGTGGACGGACTGATCGCTGCAGCCCAGGCCCTGGACGACCCTCAGCTGCTCGAGGAGTGGGGCTGGTGGTACTTCGCCGCGCAGCTGATGGCCGTGGCGTTCACCGCCTTCGTGCCGCCCTTCCCCTCCGAACTGATGGTGATCGCCTCCGGGTCCATGGCCGCCGAGGGGCTGATGCCCCTGGGCCTCGTGCTCGCCGTGACCACGCTGGGCTGTCTGCTGGGCGACATCGGCGTCTACCTGCTGTTTCGGTACCAGCTGATCCGGGTGCTGCACCGGTGGAAATGGGGACGGCTCATCCACCGCAAGCTGCTGCGCCTGTCCATCAGAGCCGGCGGGGCCTCCACCTGGGTGGGGCTGCTGCTGATCCGAGCGATCCCCGGCGGCCGCTGCGCCTCCATGGCCACCGCCGGCATGATGCGGCTGACCTGGCCGTTCCTCGTGCCGCTCGCCCTCGCCGGGGCCGTGACCTGGTCGTTGTGGCTGATCGGGCTAGGTTACATTACGGGAACAACTACGGGACTCCCCCCGTGGGCGAGCACGGTCGCCGCCGTCGCAGTAGGTACTCTGGTGGGGTTGATCATCGCCGTGGTCTCTGCGCGACGGCGACGATCACGTGCGAGTTCGGCCTGAGCCTCGGCAGAGGGCTGCTGGCCGGTTCCGCACGCCTGACACAGCTGGACCTCCGCTGTCCCGCACATCCTGTTCCTCACGAGGGGAGAACGCACCGTGACTGACCGGTCCTCAGAGTATTCACCGTCGGTCACCGCCCCTGCAGAAGAGCACCCCGAGCCGCATCCTGATGAGCTCCAGGGCGCCGACGAGCAGGGAACCGACGAGCAGATCGACGACGAACAGGGCGCCGACGAGCCAGTCGACGAACCTGGCGACGAGGCGACCGCCGACGACGCCGCGGCGGATCCTGGACAGGACAGCGAGTCCGGCGCCGAAGCCGATGCCCTGGAGGCTCCCGCCGAGTCCGGAGTGATCGGCTCGGAGGCCGCCGCCCACGAGGTCACTGAGCCCGCCCAGCACGAGCCCGCCCCGTCCGAGCCCGCGGATCCGACGTCAGAGTCGGACGTGACCGGGCCCGAGAGCGCACAGTCCGACGACGACGGCGCTGCTCGTGACTCCGAGGCGGGCCCCGGCACTGACACGCAGCCGGCAGTGTCCTCGGACACCGGTGAGGTGCGGATGAGCCGCCCGACTCCTGTGCTTCCTCCCGAGGCCCGCCCGGAGGAGAAGGAGGCCGGGCTCAGCGAGTTCTTCGACACCCTGGACGCGCGTTTCGCCGCGGCCACGGAGAAGCTCGCGCACGCCTTCCGCCGGCCCGAGCCCGGGGAGCAGATCGCCGCTCCCCTGGACCCGCGCCGAGCCCAGGGCCATGTGGTGGACCCCGATTCCGACGGGGAGGACGCCCTGGAGGAGCAGGCACTCCCCGAGGACGTCGATGACGCCTGGACCGGGCAGGACTGGTCCCACCAGGACCGGACCCACGACGACTGGCCCGCCCAGGACTGGACGCACCAGAGCTGGACCCCCCAGGCAGAGGCCGACCCTGACGCCGACCAGCACCACGCCGACCAGCCCCGCGCCGACCAGCACGGGCCGTCGGTGGCTGCGCCGCCGACCGCCGTCGCCGAGGACACCGACCGCCCAGCACCGGATGCCGCGACTGATGCCTCCCAGGGGGCCGCAGAGCCGGAGGCCACGGCCCAGGACCTGCCGCCGCACCTGGAGGAGGACGAGACCGACGACGTCGACCTCCCCGACGAGCAGACGGCCTCCGAGCTGGACTCCTACACGCAGCGGGCGCAGGAGCATCCCCCGCTGCCGACGTCGGACATCCTGCCGGACGAGGATGCCACCATGGTCACGCTGCCGCCGATCGACGCCCAGACCGGCGACCCACGCACCAGCCGCATCCCCCTGCCGCGACCGCCCAAGCATGACGGCCGCCCGCTCCCCTGGGAGGCCCGGGAGCAGGAGGCTGAGGAGACGCGCCTGCAGGATGCCAGCGCCGCCCGTCGGCGCGCCGTGATCATGGAGAAGGCCGCCGCCATCGAGGCGGCCACCGGCCACGAGGACGACGACGCGGACGAGTACGCGGATGACGAGGAGGACCTGTACACCTACATCCCGCCGTACAACCTCCCCTCCCGGGACCCCGACCCGCGGCCGGGAGCCGTCGACCTGGCTCGCCAGATCTTCGTCAGCGTCAGTGCGGTGGCCGCGCTGGCCTCCGCGCTGTGGATGCTGGGAGCCTTCGGCGGTCCGGCCATCATCGGGGGCAACGGACTCGAGACCCTGGTGGACGGCTGGTATTCGGGCGACGCCGCGCTGCTGACCCCCGACGCCGGTCACTACTGGCTCTGGCCGGTCATCGCGCTGGGACTGCTGGGACATGCGGTCCATCAGTGGACCACCACACAGATCTCGACTCCCCGGCAGCGTCGCTCGGGCTGGCTGGTCGGCATCGCCTCGGTGATGATGCTGGTCTGGACGGCCGCCGTGCACGCGGGCATGCTCGCCGTCGCTGTGCTGGCCGCACTGGCCGCGGCCCTGGCCCTGGTGGACGCCGTCCGTCAGTTCACGCTCCATACCGCGCGGAACACCGTCGAGCGCCGCTTCACCGACTCCACGGTGGGGCTGTTCACCGGCTGGGCCCTGGTCGGGGCGATGTCCTCCGTCTCGGCCGCCCTGACCGCCATGGGCGTGCGGATCCCCGGCTTCCCGGCGATCCTTTGGGCCATGATCGGCCTGGTGGTATGCATCTGGATCGCCGCGTTCTACGCCATGACGGAGCGCGGCCGGATGACCATCGCGCTCGGCCTCGGCTGGGGCATGTTCTGGCTCGTGTTCCCCCGTCTGCTCTCCGAGACGCCCTCGGTGTGGGTGGCGATCGGGGCGGCCATGGGCGCCTTCGTGGTCATCCTGGCCACCGAGTCCCGACGGCACCGGATCAATCACGCGGAACGCCGCGCGGCCATGGGCCGCCCGGTGGACGACATCATCTGACACCGTCCGGCATGCTCATCCGGCGTGCCCAGGGTGCGCCCATGGGCGCAGAGGCCCGGGGTGCGGTATGAATGGACTATGAGCGTGCGCACCCCCGATCCCAACCCGGGATGGCTGAACGAGGCAGACCTCTACGAGGCTCGCCGTCGACTCCCCATGGTCTACGTGGAGGCCATCCCAGTCCGCCAGGACTCCCTGGGCTATGTCACCGAGGTCGGGCTGCTCTACACGGCCGATGACGACGGCCGCTTCTACCGCACGGTGGTCTCCGGTCGCGTGATGTACCGGGAGACGATCCGGGCGGCCCTGCTGCGGCACATCGAGAAGGACCTCGGCTCCCTGTGTCTGCCGCAGATCCCGCCGTCGCCGACACCCTTCACCGTGGCGGAGTACTTCCCCTACCCGAGCGAGACCGGGCTGGTGGACGACCGGCAGCATGCCGTCTCCCTGGCCTACGTGGTCCCGGTCTCCGGCGAGTGCCAGCCCCGCCAGGATGCCCTCGAGCTGTCCTGGCTCTCTCCGGAGCAGGTGCTCAGCGACGAGGTCCAGGGAGAGTTCGTCGGCGGACGCGGTCAGCTGGTCCGCCAGGCCCTGGCGCACGTCGGCTTCGCCGGCTGACCGTCCTCCTCCGCGGCACCCGGGCGGCTGACGTCGCCACTTGCCCCCGCGCCCTCCCTTCCCCCGCCCTCCCCTCCCGCTGAGTTGGTCTGGAGTTGTGGATACTCGAATCGATCGAGCCGAGTACCCACAACTCCAGACCAACTCACCGCTCCTCAGTGATCGCTGACGCAATATGTCTTGACATTAGAACATCCACGCGACAGAGTGGTGCACACCACGTCATCACCAGCTCGTCGCCGCCACCGGCCGACGACGTCGAGGAGGCCGCAGTGACCACCACTCCCGCACGCACCCCCAGCACCGCCGAGGACGGCACCCGCTCTCCCATCCTCATCGGCACCGCCCCGGACTCGTGGGGCGTCTGGTTCCCGGACGACCCGCAGCAGACCCCCTGGGAGCGGTTCCTCGACGAGGTGGTGGAGGCGGGCTATCACTGGATCGAGCTCGGCCCCTACGGATACCTGCCCACCGACGCTTCCCGCCTGGCCGATGAGCTCTCCGCCCGGGATCTGAAGGTCTCCGCCGGAACGGTCTTCACCGCCTTCCACCGCGCCGGGGCCGACGAGCGCCAGGCCACCTGGGATCAGATCCACCGCGTCGCCGAGCTGACCTCCGCTGTGGGCGGGGAACACATCGTGGTCATTCCGGCCATGTGGCGCGACGACGTCACCGGCGAGGCGGTGGAGCCCGGAACCCTCGACGCCGACGGCTGGAGACGCCTGGCCGAGGGCCACGACGAGCTGGGCGCGGTGCTCGAAGAGAAGTACGGCCTGGCCCAGCAGTTCCACTCCCACGCGGACTCCCATGTGTGCTCCATGGACGAGATCCTCCGTTTCCTGGAGGAGACCGACCCACAGCGGGTCAGCCTGTGCCTGGACACCGGCCATGCCGAGTACGGCGGTGCCTCCTCCGCCGAGCTCATCCGGCGCCATCCGGACCGCATCGGCTACCTGCACCTGAAGCAGATCGACCCGGAGGTCATGGAGGTCGTCCGCCGCGACGACCTCACCTGGGCCGCCGCCAACAAAGCCGGTGTCATGGTCGAACCGCCCGGCGGCCTTCCGGACCTCTCCGAGGTCATCGATGAGCTCGAGCAGCTCGGCCGCTCCTTCTTCGGCATCGTCGAACAGGACATGTACCCGGTGACGTCCTTCGACGACCCCCTGCCGATCGCCGCTCGCACCCGGAAGCACCTCTGCGGCTGCGGCTCCCGCACGCGCATCCGCTGACGGGGCCGGAGCCGCAGACGAAGCCGCAGACGCAGACGCAGCGCACCGAATCTCCTCACAGCAGACCCCACATCACTCCTGGCACACCCGAAGGAGCACCCATGACCCACGAGCTCATCACGATGGGACGCATCAGCGTCGACATCTACCCTGACGACATCGGCGTCGGCCTGGCCGACGTCACCCGCTTCGGCAAGTACCTGGGCGGTTCGCCGGCGAACGTGGCCGTGGCCGCCGCCCGGCACGGACGACGCACCGCGGTGATCACCCGCACCGGGGACGACCCCTTCGGCGAGTTCCTCCACCAGGAGCTGCGGCGCTACGGCGTCGACGACCAGTGGGTCACAGCGGTGCCGGAGCTGCAGACCCCGGTCACCTTCTGCGCCATCCGGCCGCCCGAGGACTTCCCGCTCTACTTCTATGGACGCTCCCCCAGCGCCCCGGATTGGGAGATCGAGGCGAACGAGCTCGACACCGATGCCATCGCCGCGGCCCGGATCTTCTGGTCGACCGTCACCGGGCTCTCCCGCCCACGTTCCCGCCAGGCGCAGGTCACCGCCCACGAGGCCCGCCCGCAGGCCTCGCTGACGCCTGGCCAGCACACGGTCCTGGACCTCGACTACCGTCCCATGTTCTGGGACTCGGTGGAGCAGGCTCGAGAGCAGGTCGCCCGGATCCTGCCGCATGTCACCGTGGCGGTGGGCAACTCCGAGGAGTGTGCGGTGGCCGTGGGCGAGGGCACCCCGGACGACCAGGCGGACCGCCTGCTGGAGGCAGGAGTGAAGCTCGCCGTCGTCAAACGAGGCTCCGACGGCGTCATGGCCGCCACCGCCGAGGAGCGGGTGGTCTCCAAGCCGCTGCCGGTGGAGACCGTCAACGGGCTCGGCGCCGGCGACTCCTTCGGCGGCGCGCTGGTCCACGGCCTGCTCGCCGGATGGCCGCTGGAGCAGGTCCTGGACTACGCCAACGCCGCCGGCGCCCTGGTCGCCACCCGGATCGCCTGCTCCGATGCGATGCCCACCCCCGACGAGGTCACCGCGCTGCTGGCCGAACGCGGCCGCCCCGTCCCCCAGGAGGTCCGGGCATGAGCCGCACCGACCCGCCCCGCACCTCCGAGGCGCTGACCCCGGTCCACCAGCTGCGCCGCGAGATCTCCCCTCCGCAGAGCACATCGCCCGACGACGAGGATCCGCGCCGCTATGAGCCGCTCACCCGCCTCCGACTGGAGCACCCGGAGTCCGTGGCGACCGCCGCGCAGTCCCGACGACGTCACCCAGGCCCGGTGCACGGACGACAGAGCTTCATCATCGCCGCAGACCATGCCGCCCGCGGCGCCTTGGCGGTGAAGTCCGATCCGCAGGCCATGGCGGACCGGCGCCGGCTGCTCGACCGCCTCCGCATCGCCCTGGCCCACCCGAAGGTGGACGGCGTGCTGGCCTCCCCCGACGTGCTCGACGACCTGCTGCTGCTGGGCGCCCTGGACGGCAAGCTGATCTTCGGCTCCATGAACCGAGCCGGCCTGCCGGGCCTGGTCAATGAGATCGATGACCGCTTCACCGGGCACACCGCCTCAGCCCTGAGTGCCCTCGGGGCAGACGGCGGGAAGATGCTCACCCGGATCGCCTTCGACGACGCCGCCACCACCTCGGTGCTGGAGAGCACCGCCCAGGCGGTGGACCAGCTGCACGCCGACGGACTGATCGCCATGGTGGAGCCGTTCATCTCCCGCACCGAGGCCGGCCGCGTGGTCAACGACCTCTCCACCGAGGCGGTCATCCAGTCGGTGGCCATCGCCCAGGGGCTCGGTGCCAGCTCAGCGCGCACGTGGATGAAGCTGCCGGTGGTCGAGGACATGGAGCGCGTCATGGCCGCCACCACGCTGCCCACGGTCCTGCTCGGCGGAGACCCCTCCGGGCGCACCGACGAGGTCCTGGAAACCTGGCGCCGCGCCCTGGCACTGCCGGGCGTGCAGGGACTCACGGTGGGCCGGACCCTGCTCTACCCTGACGGCGGTGACGTCGCCGCCGCCGTCGACGCCGCCGCCTCGCTGCTCGACGACAGCACACCCGGCGGCTCACCCGACGCCACAGATCCTGCACCGACCGGAGGACTGGCCCCGGCCGGCGCCACGAAGGAGGACCGATGACCACCCGTGAGATGTCCGTGGCCCAGGCCACCGTGGAGTTCCTCGCCAACCAGCGCACCGTGGACGTCGTCGACGGCGTCCGGACCGAGGTCCGCACGATCCCCGGCATGCACGGGATCTTCGGTCACGGCAATGTCGCCGGCGTCGGGCAGGCGCTGAAGCAGGCGCAGACTCTGGCGCCGGGGCTGATGCCCTACCACCAGGGCCGCAACGAGCAGGCCCTGGTCCACCAGGCCGTGGGTTATGCCCGGCACACCCGCCGCCGACAGACCTACGCGGTCACCGCCTCCATCGGACCCGGCTCCACCAATATGGCCACCGGCGCCGCCCTGGCGACGACCAACCGCCTTCCGGCCCTGCTGCTGCCGTCTGACGAGTTCGCCACCCGCGCCTCGGATCCGGTGCTGCAGCAGCTGGAGCTCCCCCATGCCTATGACGTCACCTGCGCGGACCTGTTCCGCCCGATCAGCCGGTACTTCGACCGCGTGCAGCGCCCCGAGCAGCTCTTCTCCGCCCTGCTGAACGGCATGCGGGTGCTGATGGACCCGGCGGAGACCGGTGCGGTGACCATCTCGCTGCCGCAGGACGTGCAGGCCGAACGCATCCTGGTGCCCGAGGAGTTCCTGGCACCTCGCGAATGGCGGATCCGCCGTCCCGCGCCCGAGGAGGTGGACCTCGCCGCCGCAGTGGAGGCCATCCGCGGGGCCCGGCAGCCGCTGATCATCGCCGGCGGGGGTGTGCACTACGGCTTCGCCACCGACGCGCTGCGCACGCTCGCCGAATCCACGGGCATCCCGGTCTCCTACACCCAGGCCGGGGTCGGCACGCTGCAGTGGGATCATCCGCTCTGCCTGGGGGCGATCGGCTCCACCGGATCCACCGCCTCCAACACCTACGCGCGGGACGCCGACGTCATCATCGGCATCGGCACCCGCTACGAGGACTTCACCACCGCCTCCATGACGGCCTTCCAACACCCAGGCGTACGATTCGTCAACATCAACGTCGCCTCCCTGGACGCCTACAAGATGGGTGCCGGCGTGCAGATCGTCGCCGACGCCGGCACCACGCTGCCCCTTCTGCGTGAGCGCCTGGAGTCGGTGGGCCACCACACCTCCGCCGAGGTCGCTGAGCTGGTGCGCCGGGAGAAGGCCCGCTGGGACGCCACCGTCGACGAGGCCTTCACCGTGAGGAACCAGCCGCTGCCGGCGCAGACCGAGATCATCGGGGCCGTCAACGAGGCCATGGACGCGCGCGACGTCGTCATCTGCGCGGCCGGATCCCTCCCCGGAGACCTGCACAAGCTCTGGCGGGCCGAGGACCCCTACGGCTACCACGTGGAGTACGCGTTCTCCTGCATGGGCTACGAGATCGCCGGCGGCCTCGGGGTCAAGCGCGCCGCCCTGGCCGAAGCCCAGGCCCAAGGGAAGGCCCCGGAGGACGGCCGCGACGTCGTCGTCATGGTCGGTGACGGCTCCTACCTGATGATGCACACCGAGCTGGTCACCGCCGTGGCCGAACGCATCAAGCTCATCGTGGTGCTGCTGCAGAACCACGGCTACGCTTCGATCGGCTCGCTGTCCGAATCCCTGGGCTCCCAGCGCTTCGGCACGAAGTACCGCTACCTGGAGGACCAGCGACGGTTCGACGGCGCCCATGAGCTGCCCATCGACATCGCCACCAACGCTGAGTCGCTCGGCGTCGACGTCATCCGCGTGGAACCGGGCGAGGACGCGATCGACCGGCTGAACGCCGCCGTCGCCGAGGCCAAGGCCCGCCCGGAGGACTCGGGCCCGGTGCTGATCCACATCAACTCCGACCTCTACCTCGACGCCCCCGACTCCGAGTCCTGGTGGGACGTGCCGGTCACGGGCGTCTCCGAGCTGGACACCACACAGAACGCCTACCAGACCTACCGCGACCACAAGTCCCGGCAGCGGCAGCTGCTCGGCGACGGCCGCGACACCGACGAGAGGAACCACTGATGACCACCACCGAAACGACTTCCCAGACCGCTGACGGCCAGACCACTGACGGCCAGACCACTGACGGCCAGAGCGCCGGCGTCGCCGAGATCACCCACTGGATCGACGGCACCGCCGACGCCGGCCATGGCGCGCGCCGCCAGGAGGTGTTCAACCCCGCCACCGGTCAGGTGACCGGCAGCCTGCACCTGGGCGACGGCGAGGACCTGGAGAAGACCCTGCTGGCCGCGCGGCGCGCCGCCGACCTCTGGGCGGAGACCTCGCTGTCCAAGCGCATGGCCGTGCTGTTCCGATTCCGCGAGCTGGTGGCCTCCCACACCCAGGAGCTCGCCGCGCTGATCACCGCCGAGCACGGCAAGGTGCTCTCCGATGCGGCCGGGGAGGTCGCCCGCGGCCTGGAGGTCGTGGAGTTCGCCTGCGCGGCGCCGCAGACCCTGAAGGGCGACTACTCGGATCAGGTCTCCACCGGGATCGACGTCTTCTCCTTCCGGCAGCCGCTGGGTGTGGTCGCCGGGATCACCCCGTTCAACTTCCCGGTCATGGTGCCGCTGTGGATGGCTCCGGTGGCGATCGTCACCGGCAACGCGTTCGTGCTCAAGCCCTCGGAGCGGGACCCCTCGGCCTCCCTGCTGCTGGCCCAGCTGTGGAAGGAGGCCGGGCTGCCCGACGGCGTCTTCCAGGTCCTGCACGGTGACAAGGAGATCGTGGACGGCCTGCTGACCCATGAGCTGGTCGACGGCGTCTCCTTCGTGGGGTCCACTCCGATCGCGCAGTACGTCCACGAGACCGGCACCCGGCACGGCAAGCGCGTCCAGGCCCTGGGCGGGGCGAAGAACCACGCGGTGGTCCTGCCCGACGCCGACCTCGACCTCGCCGCCGACCACCTCTCGGCCGCGGCCTTCGGCTCCGCCGGCGAGCGCTGCATGGCGATCTCCGTGGCCGTGGCGGTGGGCGACGCGGCCGACGCCCTGGTGGAGAAGGTGGGCCAGCGCGCCCGGGACATCACCGTCGGTGACGGCACCGAGAGCTCCTCGGAGATGGGCCCGCTGATCACTCCGGACTCCAAGGAGCGCGTGCAGCGCCTGGTGGGCGAGGCGGAGGCCGACGGCGCCGCCGTCGTCGTGGACGGGCGTGATCTGGTGGTGGACGGCCGGGAGGAGGGCTTCTTCGTGGGCCCGACCGTCCTGGACCGGGTCCAGGAGCACATGTCCGCCTATGAGCAGGAGATCTTCGGGCCGGTGCTCGCGGTGGTCCGCGTGGACACCCTGGAGGACGCGATCCGGGTGATCAACGCCAACCCCTATGGCAACGGCACGGCGATCTTCACCGGCTCCGGCAATGCGGCCCGCACGTTCCAGCGTCAGGTCACTGTGGGCATGATCGGGGTGAACGTGCCCATCCCGGTGCCGGCGGCGCAGCACTCCTTCGGCGGGTGGAAGGACTCGCTGTTCGGGGACCACCACATCTATGGCCCCGACGGTGTGCACTTCTACACCCGCGGCAAGGTCATCACCCAGCGCTGGCCGCATCAGAACGACGAGTCGACCGCGTCGCTGAACTTCCCGTCCAACGGCTGAGACTTCTTCCCCACCCGAAGATCGTCCCTCCGTGAGAGATCGTGCCTGAATCCACAGACGATCTCTCACGGAGGGACGATCTGTGTGGCGGGGCACCGCACTGAAATCCATTTCGTCCGAATGTCTGGACAAAGTAATGTGATGCGTCCTACAGTGAGTGACATCACGGAACATCGCACGACCGAGGAGAGCTGAGACCAATGTCGACACCACAGCAGTCCGAACTCCGCGTCGCCGTCGTCGGCGCCGGGCGCATGGGCTCGGACCACGTGGACCGCCTCGCCCACCACACCCTGCGCTCCCGGGTCAGCGCCGTCGTGGACGTCGACCGCGAGCGGGCCGCCGCCGTCGCCGCGACCGCCGGGGACGCCGCCGGAGAGCCACAGGTGTTCTCCAGCGTGGACGAGCTGCTGACCGCCGAGGCGGCCGACGCCGTCGTGCTGGCCACCCCGGGGTTCCTCCACGAGGAGGCCCTCCTGAAGCTCCTCGACGCCGGGATCCCCGCGCTGTGCGAGAAGCCGTTGACCCCGGACCCCGACTCCGCCCTGCGCGTGGTGGAGGCCGAAGTCGCCGCTGGCCGCCAGCTCATCCAGGTGGGCTTCATGCGCCGCTTCGACGCCGGCTACCGCCGCCTGAAGGACGCGATCGCCTCCGGCGAGCTGGGCGAGCTGCTGATGCTCCATCACCAGCACCGCAACCCGGAGGCGCCGGCCGAGTTCACGGACGAGATGATCATCCATGACTCCGTGGTCCACGAGTTCGACGCCGTCCGGTACTTCACCGGCGAGGAGATCACCGACGTCTCCGTGCGGATCGGACGGACCACCTCCCGGACCGGCAACGTGCGGGACCCCCAGCTGGTCACTGTGCAGACCGAGTCCGGACTGCTGGCCACCGTGGAGATCTTCGTCAACGCCCAGATCGGCTACCAGGTGCACACCCAGGCCACCTTCGAGAACGGTCTGGTGAAGATCGGCGAGGGCTCCGAGGTCGAGGTCACCACCGCCGGCCGCACCGGCGTCACGGTCGACGCCGGCTTCGTCACCCGCTTCCGCGACGCCTACGACCTCGAGGTCCAGCAGTGGGTGGACGCCACCCTGCGCGGCGAGATCGCCGGGCCCAGCGCCTGGGACGGATACGCCACCGCCGCCTGCTGCGCCGCCGGCGTCGCCGCCCAGCAGAGCCGCACGGTCGAGCGTGTGGCGCTGGCGCCCAAGCCCAGCTTCTACGCCGCCGCCACAGGCTCCCCCGCCCTGGCCTGAGCCCGACCACCCGCAGACCCTGCCCCCACCTGCCCCGAGGACCCCTCCATGAAGTACGCCCTGGACCCCACGCCCTTCCACCGCACCCATTCGCTGCTGGAGTTCCCGCGGCTCGCCGCGGACCTGGGATTCGACTGGCTGCAGATGACACCGCACCCGGACTTCATCCCGTTCTTCAACCACCCCAAGGCCGACGACGACCTCGTCGCCCGCTTCCGCGCAGCCTGCGCGGATGCCGGCGTCGGCGTCGCCTCCGTGCTGCCGGTGCTGCGCTGGTCCTCCCCCGACCCGGACGCCCGTGAGGCCGCCGTCCGGTACTGGAAGCGGGTCATCCAGATCACCGTGGACCTGGGAGTGGAGCAGATCAACACGGAGTTCTCCGGCCGACCCGAGCTCGCGGAAGAGTCGGAGCGCGCCTTCTACCGCTCCGTGGAGGAGCTGCTGCCGATCATCGAAGCCGAGGGGCTCAACGTGGCCATCGACCCCCACCCTGATGACTTCGTGGAGCAGGGCCTGGCCGCCTGGCGGGTGATCCGCGGCGCCAACTCGAAGAACCTGAGCTTCGTGTACGTGGCACCCCATACCTTCCACTACGAGGATCCGATGGCCACGATCCTCGACGAGGTCGGCGACCGACTGCGAGTGGTCCACGTGGCCGACACCTACGACCACCACCGCTCCGACGGGCTGCGTTACATCACCAATCCCCCGGGCAGCGCGGCCCGCGTGCACCAGCACAACAGGATCGGCGTCGGCGACGTCGACTGGGAGCTCTTCTTCTCCGAGCTCGCCCGCAACGGCTTCGACCAGCGCGAGGAGACCGTCATGGTCACCAGCGTCTTCGGCGAGAACGAGGACGCCATGGAGGTCTCCGCCTATCAGCTGCGTCAGATGTGCGAGCGCATGGCGGCGGCTCGGGGCTGATCCCGCCCCCCTCTCCGCCACGACCGGGCCCCGCGCCCGGATTCCCCTCCCAGCGCCCGACGTCGCGTCGGGCGCCCGTGAGGCGCACCCACCACCCGGCACAGACAGGATCGCCAGATCATGGACACACACCGCACACGCCCGGCCCCTGACGGGAGCGTCGGCTCCGGGCGGAAGAAGAGCACCGTCCTCATCTACCTCTTCGGGGCCCTCGGAGGGCTCAACTGGGGCTATGACACCGGAGTCATCTCAGCGGCCCTCGTCTACCTGCGCCCCGAGTTCGAGCTCAGCAGCTGGGCCGAGGGCTGGATCGTCACCGGCCTGATCATCGGTGCCGTCTTCGGCGCTGCCGTCGGCGGACGCCTCTCGGACAAGTACGGCCGGTGGAAGATCCTCATGGCCACCGCGGTGACCTTCATCGTCGCTCCCGTCGGCATGGCGCTGGCCCCCGATCCCAACACTCTGTTCGTCTTCCGATTCATCGTCGGCCTCGGCTCCGGACTGGCCGCGGTGACGCTGCCGGTCTACCTCTCGGAGATCTCCCCGGCGCGGATCCGCGGCAAGGTCACCGCCTTCTACGCCTTGGCGATCGTCACCGGCCAGTTCATCGGCTTCATCATCGGACTGGCCTTCGCACCGATGGAGTCCTGGCGCTGGATGCTCGGGCTCTCGGTGGTCCCGTCGCTCCTGTTCGCCGTCGGGCTGGCGTTCATCTGGGAGACGCCCCGCTGGCTGGTCAAGAAGGGCCGAGAGGCCGAGGCCCTGACCATCCTGCACTATGACCGCACCCCCGAAGAGGCCGAGCGGGAGCTGCAGGAGATCCACGTCATCAATGAGGCGGAGAAGGCAGCCGGCGCCCAGAACCTCAAGGCGCTGCTGCAGCCCTGGGTGAAGCCGATCCTCTTCGTCGGCCTGGGCCTGGCGATCCTGCAGCAGATCATGGGCATCAACACGATCATCTACTACGCACCCACCACGCTGCAGAACGTCGGCTTCACCGACCAGGCGGCCATCGCCGCCAACCTGATCATCGGCGTGATGAACGTGCTCGCCATCTGGCTGGCCCTGACCTACGCGGACCGCTGGGGGCGCCGGCCGCTGCTGCTCGCAGGGGCCGCGGGCACGTGCCTGAGCCTGGCGGTGCTGGCACTGACCAACCTGCTGCTGCCCGAGCCGGAGGGCTTCGGCGTCGTCGGGATCGTCACCCTGACCTGCATGGCCGTCTACATCTTCATGTTCCAGGCCAGCTGGGGCTCCATGGTCTGGGTGATGCTCGGGGAGATCTTCCCGCTGGGCGTCCGTGCTGCGGCCATGGGCCTGGCCACCACCGCCCTGTGGTTCGCCAACGGCGTCGTCGCCCTGGGGTTCCCTCCGGTGCTGGAAGCGGTCGGCGTGGGCTGGCTGTTCGCCGGGTTCTCCGTGATCTGCTGCGCCGCCCTGGTGTTCACCTACCGGCGAGTGCCGGAGACCAAGGGAAGATCGCTGGAGGAGATCGAGTCCACCTTCCGCAACACCGCCGGCATGCCGGTGGTGCCGAACCCTAAGCGCATGCGCTGAGTGGCTGCAGGACCTCTCATGAAGGAGACCAGTGATGCGTGAGCAGAGAATCGGAGTCGCCGTCATCGGCGCCGGGATGGCAGGGGCGGCCCACGCGGCGGCCTGGCGAGCCGCCACCACGGTGCGCAGCCCTTTCCCCCGCCCGGTGAAGCTCGCGGCGATCGCCGACCTCGCCGAGCCGCTGGCCCGTGATGTCGCCGGCCGCTACGGGTATGAACGGG
The DNA here is from genome assembly GCF_039534665.1 of Nesterenkonia aethiopica. Classification (NCBI taxonomy): domain Bacteria; kingdom Bacillati; phylum Actinomycetota; class Actinomycetes; order Micrococcales; family Micrococcaceae; genus Nesterenkonia; species Nesterenkonia aethiopica. The sequence continues at coordinate 26,838 of NZ_BAAAVT010000011.1, forward strand.
TGGAGACCGATTGGCGCGCACTGCTGGAGGCCGAAGACGTCGACGTCGTCTCCGTGGTGGTGGCCAACCGGCTGCACCGGGAGATCGTCGAGGCTCTGGTGGCCGCCGGCAAGCACGTGCTGTGTGAGAAGCCGCTGGCCGACACCCTCGACGACGCCCGTGCCATGGCGGAGACCGCGCGGCGAGCCGAGGACGCCGGCCAGGTGGTCCGCATCGGCTTCACCTTCCGCCGAGCCCCGGGACTTGCCGCTCTGCGTGAGCTGGTGACCTCGGGAGCATTGGGCGAGGTGGTGCATCTTCACGGCCGGTACCTGGCCGACTACGGCTGCGACCCGCAGATCCCGATGACGTGGCGCTACCGGGGCGGCCCGGGCTCTGGGGCCCTGGCCGACGTCGGCAGCCACCTGCTCTATACCGCGGAGTTCCTGGCCGGGCCGATGCGCTCCGTGGCCGGGGCGCAGTTCCGCACCGTGATCCCGGAGCGTCGGCTGCCGGTGGGGTCCACGGTGGGGCGTGGGAAGGCGGAGGTCAGCGAGGAGACAGAACCGGTGACCAATGACGACTGGGCTGGCTTCACGGCGCAGTTCGACGTCGCCGCCGGCACCTTCGAGGCCTCCCGGGTGTCCCCCGGGCACCCCAACGGTCTGCGCCTGGAGATCTCCTGCCGCGACGGAGCCGCCGTCTGGGACCAGGAGCGTCCTGCGGAGATCCAGGTCCACACCCGGGACATCGGCGGCAACCGCCAGGCCGACAACGGCTTCCGCACCGTGACCCTCGGCCCCGGACACCCCTATGTGGGTGAAGGTTTCGCGATGGCCGCCCCGGGCATCGGCTTCGGCCAGAACGACGGTTTCGTGTTCCAGGCCCGCGCGTTCCTGGAAGAGGTGGCCGGGCTGGCCGCGGAGGACTCCTGGCCGCGGAACGCCAGCTTCGAGGACGGCGTGCACAATATGGAGCTGATCGAGGCGATCGCCGCCTCGGCTGCCGCCGGCGGGTCCGAGGTCAGGGTTCCCTGACCTCCGCACCTGACGCCCCCGCCGCAAGACCCGCACACGTCGGGTCGAGCTGGTGTGTCAGTGGGCGCCGCGGATGCGCATGGACCGCAGTCGCTCGCCGTCGACGGCGAAGGTGAACTCCGAACGCCCGTTGGCGTGGTTGCTGCGCCAGTCGGCGATCACGGTGACGGCTTCGCCGTCGGCCTCCACGGATTCGATGTCCATGGTGCCGCGGGCACCGATGAACTCGACGTCGCTCCAGGCCTTGATCTCGTCCCGGCCGGTGAAGATGCGGCCGAAGTCGTCGACGAACCCCTCCTCGCCGAACGCGGCGAGGAACGCCTCCTCATCGTGGCGGTTCACGGCGGCGACGAAGCTGCCCACCGGTTCGGGGATGTCCGGCATGATGCCTCCTGCGTGGGTCGTAGGACTGGTCCTGCTCAGGACCCTACGTGCCCTGCCCGCAGGAGCGAAAGAGCCTGCGCCTCACCGCAGCCCGGCCACACGTGCCGCCTCCATAAGCACCGCCGCCGCCTCCTGCACACCCTCCACAGCACCCAATGAGGTGTCTTCGTGCTCGATGTGCACAGCCATCTCCGGGTCGACCTCGGCCAGCGCAGTGAGAAACTCGGCCCAGTACCCGGCGTCGTGCCCGCGGCCCAGCGCCACGAAGTCCCAGGCGGAGGCGGAGGGCCACTCGTTGACGAACTCCTCCGCACCGATCTGCGTGCGGGGCTCGTCCGGGCTCAGCCGGCGGAAGCTGTTGTCCAGCACTCCGCACCAGGCGGCCTCGGGATTGATCCGTACGTCCTTGACCGCCGCGTGCGCCACATGCCTGCCCAGCCGGCGCACCACATGGACGGGGTCCATCTGCTGCCAGAACAGGTGGCTGGCGTCCAGCTCCACCCCCAGTCGGCGCGCTCCGGTGCGCTCGAGCAGCTCCAGGAAGCTCGGCGGGTTGAACACCAGGTTCTGGGGGTGCAGCTCCAGGGCCACCGTGACGCCATGCTCGGCGGCGAGCGCGTCGATCTCCGTCCAGAACGGCACGGCCACCTCCCACTGGTGCTCGAGGACGTCCAGCGCACGGGAGGACCAGGCGTTGACCACCCAGGTGGGCTGGCCTGCGCCGGGCTCCGCACCGGGCAGCCCGGACATGCACACCACTCGCGTCTGCCCCAGCGCCCCGGCCACCCGGATGCTGCGCCGCAGGTCCTCGGCGTGCCGTTCACCGGTGCGCGGGTCCGGATGAAGCGGATTTCCGTTGCAGTTCAGACCCTGCAGCGACACCCCGGTGCCCTCGAAGACCCGCAGCCACTCGCGGGCGGCGGCGGGGTCGCCGTCGAGCGCCTCCACCGGGATGTGCGCGGCGGGCAGGAACCCGCCGGTGTTGAGCTCGACGGCGTCCAGTCCGGCTTCTGCGACGATCGGCAGTACGTCGGCCAGCGGACGGTCGTGCAGCGGCGCGGTGTACAGGCCCAGGTGCATCAGGTCCTCCCCAGGGGTTGCTCATGTTCTCGTCTTCGCGCGAGTTGGTCTGTAGTTGTCGGTACTCGACTCGATCGACTCGAGCATCGACAACTCCAGACCAACTCGCCGAGGGCCTCGACAGGGCGCCTCACTGGGCGGGGCGCCCGCCCAGGGTCTGCTCCAGGTCCGCCTCGACCTGCTTCAGCTCGGCGGTATGGCCGCCCAGCTGGGCCAGCTCGTGGCTGAGCTCCTGCAGCTCCGCACCCCCGGCCATCTGCGCGGTGAGGTCGTCGATGCCGATCTCATCCTTGACGTGGTATCCGATGGAACGGCCACGTTTGAGGACCATGAACCGGTCTCCCACGGGGAAGGCATGGTGCGGGTTGTGGGTGATGAACACGACCCCCAGGCCCCGGTTCTTGGCCTGCATGATGTAGCGCAGCACGACGCCGGACTGCTTGACCCCCAGCGCGGCGGTCGGCTCATCGAGGATCAGCACCTTCGCCCCGAAGTACACGGCCCGGGCGATCGCCACACATTGCCGCTCCCCGCCGGAGAGCGTGCCGATGGGCTGGTCGACATCGCGCAGGTCGATGCCCATCTCGAAGAGCTCCTCCTTGGCGATGCGCTTCATGGCCGGCACGTCGAGTCGTTTCAGCGGCCCCCAGCCCACGGTCAGCTCCGAACCGAGGAAGAAGTTCCGCCAGACCGGCATCAGCGGCACCACCGCCAGATCCTGGTACACGGTGGCGATGCCCACCTCCAGGGCGTCGCGCGGGGAGTCGAAGACGGTCTCCTCCCCGTTGATCCGCATGACGCCGTCGGTGTGCTGGTGCAGCCCGGCGATGATCTTGATCAACGTGGACTTCCCGGCGCCGTTGTCGCCCAGCACGCAGGTGACCTGCCCGGCGTGGACGTCCATGGTGACGTCCCGCAGGGCGATGATGTTGCCATAGCGCTTGCCGGCTGCCTCGAGCCGGACCAGCGGGGTCACCTCGACGCCGGCGTCCATCCCGTCCTGGGGTGCCTGCGATGTCGTCTCGCTCATGGCTCCTCCTACTTCTTCTCGACCCGACGGCGGACCATCAGGTTCACGATCGTGGCCAGCAGGAGCATCACGCCCAGGAAGAAGCGGAACCAGTCGGGGTTCCATTCGGCGTAGATGATGCCGCGGGAGGCCATGCCGAAGATCAGCGCACCCAGCGCCCCGCCGATGGCCGAGCCGTAGCCGCCGGTCAGCAGGCAGCCGCCGATGACGGCGCCGATGATGTAGAGGAACTCGTTGCCGATGCCCTCACCGGACTGGACGGTGCTGAACGCGAAGAGCTGGTGCATGCCCAGCACCCAGGCGCAGAATCCCACGCCCATGAACAGGCCGATCTTGGTGGCGGTGACCGGCACACCGACCGCGCGGGCGGCGTTCTGGTCGCCGCCGACGGCGAAGATCCAGTTGCCGATCCTGGTGCGCAGCAGGATGAAGGAGGCCACGGCCACCAGCAGGATCCAGTAGAAGATCGTGATGCGGAAGTTCACCCCGAAGATCGTCACCGAAGAGGCGAAGATCGCCTGGGCGGAGGCGAAGCCGTCCATGTTTGAGATCGGCGGGGAGGAGACCGAACCGCCGATGAGCCGGGTCAGCGCCAGGTTGAGTCCGGTGAGCATCAGGAACATGGCCAGCGTGACGATGAAGCTGGGCAGCTTGGTCTTGATGAAGATCAGACCGTTGATCGCTCCGATGGCCAGCGAGACGACCAGCGCCAGGGCCACGCCGACCCAGATGTTCGTGGCGAAGTACCAGCTGAACAGGGAGGCCATCAGCGCTGAGGAGATCACGGCCACTCCGGTGGAGAGGTCGAACTCTCCACCGATCATCAGCAGCGAGACGCCGACGACCATGATCCCGATGGTGGAGGCCCCGTAGAGCACCGTGGAGATGCCTCCGGGGGTGGTGAAGGGCGGCGCGACGACGGCGAAGAAGATGAACACCACCATGGCGCCCACCGCCGCCCCGACCTCGGGGCGCGCCATCAGGGTGCCGATCAGGCTCCGCTTGCTGACCCGCTCGTCGGCGCCGTCGTCGGGTGCCGCGGGTGCCGCCCCGGCGGGGGCGGTGGATGTCGTGGTCATGGGTCTTGTCCCTTCCGGTCTCAGCGCAGTCCGGCGCCGGCGAACTCGAGCACGGCCTCGGCGTTCTCGGCGTCGACGATGTTGGGTCCGGTCAGCACGGGCAGCCCGCCGCCCGGCTCGAAGGCGCCGTGGAAGTGCAGCCACAGCGAGTCGACCGCGAGGTAGCCCTGCAACCAGGGCTGCTGGTCGACGGCGAAGAGGATCTCCTCGTCGACGATGGCCTGAGCGATGTCGGCGTTGAGGTCGAAGGAGCCGACGCTGATCTCCGAGCCGGAGGACTGGACCTCGTCGAGGATGGTCATGGTGAACGGACCTCCGAGCCCGATGATCGCGTCGGCGTCGCCCGCGGAGTCGACCTTCGCCCGGACCGTGGAGGCCACCTGCGTCATGTCCGAGCCCTCCACATAGAGGTTCTCGGTGTCGGGCAGGACCTCCCGGATGCCGTCGCAGCGGGACTCGAGGCCGACGTGCCCCTGCTCCTGGATCACGCAGATGGGGTGCTCGATGCCCTGTTCGTCGAGGTAGTCGCCGACGGCCTCGCCGGCCACCGACTCGTTCTGCCCGAAGTGGGCGAAGGCTCCGGCGTCGAAGGCCTCTTCCTCTCCGGCGTTGAGCGAGACGACCGGGACACCGGCGTCGATGGCGCGCTGGACAGCGGGAGTCATCGCGTCCGGCTTGGCCATGGTGACCGCGATGCCGTCAGCGCCGGCGTCGATGGCGGACTGGATGAGTTCCGCCTGCTGGGCGCCTTCGCGGTGAGAGTTGTAGACCAGGTTGATGTTGTCCTTGGCGGCGGCCTCCTCGGCGCCGCTGCGCACGTAGTCCCAGAAGGTGTCGCCTTCCACCGCGTGGGTGATGAGGTAGACGGTGCGCTCCTCGGTGTCCACGCCGCCGGCGCGCTCGGCGTCGTCGCCTCCGGCGTCGGCCCGGCCCCCTTCGGAGGAGCAGGCCGAGACGAGCAGAGCGGCGATGCCCAGCACGGCGGCGAATCGGGCCGAGGCCCGACGACGGGTGCGACGAGATGTGGAGACGGCCGGGGAGGCAGGGCCGGGAGACGCGGGTTCAGCGGAGGGGGAGGGGGATTCGAGGGTGCTGCGAGTGATGCGAGGCATGATCTCTCCTTCGAGCCTGCGGCCACGGGGTCGCTGCCGCCGTGGCCGTCGTAGGCTCCATCCTGAGTGACTCGCATCACAATGTCAATAGGATGTCAGGACATATGCACAAATTGCGCCCTCGGCCTGGTCCCACCTCCCGACGTGAGTTGGTCCGGAGTTGTGGAGACTCGAGTCGATCGACTCGAGTCTCCACAACTCCGGACCAACTCAGCGGGGTGGGCTCTCCTTGCGGCAGGCCGGAATCCCTCACCGGCGCACGCGCACAGCCCTCCCCGTCTCGAGAGACTCCTGGGCAGCGTCGGCCACGCGGGAGGCGTCCACCGCCTCCTCCGGCGGGCACGGGTTCTCCCGCTCGCCCCGGACCAGCTCCACGAAGGCTCGCATCTCTGCGCGATAGGCCTCCGCGAACCGCTCATGGAAGGTCCGATGCGGCGTCCCGGAGGGGAACCTGACCCCCGGCTCGGCAGACCGTCCGGCATAGGAGTCGTCCAGCCCGACCTGCAGCGTGCCGGCGGAGCCCTGCAGCTCCAGGCGGACATCGTGGCCCGCCCCGTTGTATCGGCTCGCCGAGACGGTGGCGACCGTACCGTCCTCCAGCTCCGCGAGCGCGACGGCGGTGTCGACGTCGCCGACCTGCCCGATCGCCGGGTCCCCGTTGTTGGAGCCCCGCGCGCAGACCTCCACGATCCGCTGACCGGTCATCCATTGCAGGATGTCGAAGTCGTGGACCGAGCAGTCGCGGAACAGCCCGCCGGAGGTGGCCAGGAATTCCACCGGCGGCGGGGTCATGTCGGCGGTGATGGCCCGGATGGTGTGCAGCCAGCCCAGGTCGCCGCGGTCCAGCGCCCCCTTCGCGGTCAGGCAGCCGGGGTCGAGACGCCTCTGCAGGCCGATCTGCACGGTGCTCCCGAGCCGGGACACCGCCTCGAGCACCGGCAGCGCCGCCTCGGTGGACTCGGCCACCGGCTTCTCACAGAAGGCGGGGATCCCCGCCTCGGCGGCTCGCAGGATCAGCGGCGCATGGGCGGCTGTGCCCACGGCGATCACGACGCCGCCGGGCGAGCCGCCGCCGGGCGCCCCGGTGAAGAGCGCGTCGACGTCGGGCGCGGCCCGGCAGCCGATGTCCGCGGCGACCTGCCGGGCGCGGGCGGCGTCGAGGTCGGCGATCACCAGCTCGACGCCGTCGGCTGCGAGGGCCTGGAGGTGGCGGGCGTGCATGACGCCGATGCGTCCGACGCCGATCAGTCCGACGGTGGTGGTCATGGTGTGCACTCCTGACGCCGGGTCGCGTGGATGACGAGGATCAGCCGGAGAAGGGCAGCCGGGGGTCGATGTCTTGGCGCTCCCAGGTCCGGCGGATCCACCCGTGGTGGGGATCGTCGCTGATCAGCCACTCGCGCACCGGGCCCGGGCCGGCCATGACATTGAGGTAGTACATGTCATGCCCGGGAGGGGTCATGGCCGGGCCGTGCCAGCCGTAGGGCACCAGGACGACGTCGCCGCTGCGCACCTCCGCGGTCACGTCGATCTCGCGCTCGTCCGAGGCGTAGACGCGCTGATAGCCCATGGCGTCCGGGCCGCCCTCCTCCGGAGTGGGGACCGGCATGTCCTTCGCGGTCTGCATCTCGAAGTAGTAGATCTCCTCCAGGGCGGTCTCCCCTTCGGCCTCCTCGTCATGCTTGTGCGGCGGGTAGGAGGACCAGTTCCCGGCGGGCGTGAGGACTTCACAGACGATGAATCGGTCCGCCTCAAGCGTGGCGGGCGTGCCGAAGTTGTGGACCTGACGGGAGCAGACGCCGGCGCCGCGCAGCTCCAGCGGCACCTCCTGGACGCTCAGATGCCGCACGGGATGCTCGGCCGCGGCGGGCGCGGAGGCCACCGCCACGCGTCCGCCCTGAGCAGAGCCGATGGTGAGCGCCTGCCGGACGCCGGTGTAGAGCACGTCGGTGGGGCTGTGGAAGACCGACGGCCGCCCGGCGAGCTCGTAGCTCGCGCCGGCGACCTCCACGGTGAACGATCCGGTGAGCGGCACCACGATGCGCTCCTCCTCCTGGGCGTCCAGGGTGAGGGTCTGGCCGGGACTGAGGTCGGCCACGCGCAGCCCGGTGTGCTGCCAGCCGGGCACCTCGGTGATCGAGTCCGGGGTCCCGAGGTCCAGCATCCAGTCGCCGCGGGCGGCAGAGCCGGCGGGGTGGAACCAGGGAGAGGCGGGGGCTTCGGGGCGTGAGGAGGTCATGGCTGTCCTTTCCAGGCGAGAGGGCAGGGTGGAACGGGCGATGGTGGCGCCTGACGGGTCGGTCAGTTCACCAGGGTGATGTCGAAGGAGTACATGTCCGCCCGGTAGACGTGGTGGCCGCATTCGACGGCAATGCCGCGACTGTCCAGGGCGGTGCGGTCCATCATCACCAGAGGGGCGCCGACCTCGGTGTCGAGCAGCTCGGCCTGTCGGGCATCGGCCGCTCCAGCACCGACGGTCTGGTGGGCCATACGGAAGTCGATCCCCGCGCGGCGCAGGAGGTTGTAGAGCCCGTCGGACTCGAGCTCGGCCTGCTCGAAGTCGGCGATGCCGCGCGGCACCCAGTTCTCCATGAGGGCGAGCGCGCGGCCGTCCACAGTGCGCAGGCGGACCATGTGATGGACCTCCGCTCCGCGGGTGAGGTTGAGCTGCTCAGCAATCTCGGTCTCGGCCTCCACCAGCTCCAGCGACAGGACGGTGGTCTGCGGCGTCGCTCCCTCGTCCTGGAGGTCGTTGTAGAGGCTGGAGAGCCGCAGGTTGCGCCGCACCGGCGCCCCGACCACCTGAGTGCCGACGCCGCGACGGCGCACCACCAGCCCGTTCTGGACGAGCTGATCCATGGCCTGCCGCATGGTGGGGCGGGAGAGGTTGTAGCGCTTGGCGAGGGCGATCTCGTTCTCCAGCTTCGTCTCCGGGGGCAGCAAGCCGTCCCGGATGGCCTTCTCGAAGGCGGAGGCCACCTGATGGTAGAGCGGCACCGGCGATGACCGATCCAGGGTGATGTCGAGGTCACGGGTCACGGGGTCTCCTTCGTGCGTGTAATTGTCAGTTTGTCACGACAATCGCATCTTTGGAAGAGTCTATGGGCTCATGATGTGATCCCGCCCATGATGCCACCGGACCGACGACCTGACGACGCCCACCGAAGAAGCTGGCCGGAGCGTCGGTGCGCGTCCAGGCGCGGCCGGTAGACTGGGCCGCTGCCGCAGGACGCGCCCGCCGATCAACGAAAGGGCCTCGATGACCACCCCCGCCCCGGAGAAGACAACCCGACGCCGTCGCCCCCGCCGCCAGCCGCCGGCTCAGCGGCCTCGACTGCGCCTCGGATTCGCCGGATGGGTCGTCTCCTGGCTGGTCCCCACCTTCGTGATGGGTGGACTGCTGCTGGGACTCTCCTTCGTGCCCGGCCTCGACGACGACGGCTTCCTCACCCCACTGATCCCACTGATCGGCGGCGCCGCCGTCGGCATCGGCATCCCGGGCACACTGCTGGTGACCTGGCTGTACCGGCACCACCTCAACCCGACCCTGCATGTGTTGGGCTATGTGGTGGTCGGCCTGCTCTACGGGCCGGTGGTCCTGCTGGCCGGCACCGGCGGCCTGATGCCCATGCTCATCCCGCTCGTCGGCTTCCCCGCCGGGGTGCTCCTCGGTGTGGGCCGCTGGGCCGCCCAGCCGCTGGCGACCGTGATCGATCCCGCCACCGACGAGGCTCCCACCGACGAGACCCCCGCAGACGACACCCCAGCAGACGACGACGTCGACACCGTCTCACCCACCCCTGGCCGCCGCTGAAGGACATGACGATGACGCAGACCCTCCCGCAGACCACCCGCCCGCCGATGACCTTGACGATCGCCGGCTCCGAAGCCACCGGCGGTGCCGGCGCGCAGGCCGACCTGAAGACCTTCCAGGAGCTGGGCAGCTTCGGCATGATCGCTCTGACCTGCATCGTCTCCTTCGACCCGAAGGATGACTGGAACCACCGCTTCGTGCCGGTGGAGCCGCAGGTCATCGCGGATCAGATCGAGGCCATCTTCGGCGACTATGACGCCGAGGCCCTGGACACGGTGAAGCTGGGCATGATGGGCACTCCGACCACGATCTCCACGGTCTCCGAGGCCCTGGCCGCGCGCCGTCCGCGGCACGTAGTGCTGGACCCGGTGCTGATCTGCAAGGGGCAGGAGCCCGGGCACGCCCTGGACACGGACAACGCCCTGAAGTCCGAGCTGCTCCCGCAGGCCACCTTCGTGACGCCGAACCATTTCGAGGCCGAGCAGCTCTCCGGCATCACGGTGCGCAGCCTCGAGGACCTCACCGCCGCCGCCCACGAGATCCACCGGATCTCCGGGGCAGCAGTGTTGGCCAAGGGCGGAGTGCGGCTGGAGGGCCCGGACGCCGTCGACGTCTTCGTGGACGGGGACGGCGCTGAGGTGCTCCGCTCGCCGAAGATCGGCGAGCATGCCGTCTCCGGCGCCGGATGCTCGCTCGCGGCCGCCGTCGCCGCCGAGCTCTCCAAGGGCGCCACGCCGCTGGAGGCCGCCCGCCGAGCGAAGGAGTTCGTCACCGCGGGCATCCGTCAGCGGGTGGCGGGAGGCACGCCGTTCGACGCGCTGTGGCAGGGCGGCCTGCGCGGCTGACCGCTCCGGCGCCTCTCCCCGCACTCCGGCCTCAGATGCCGACATTCCCGCCCGCCCGACGGGAAGGAGCCTGAGCCGGCCCCAGATGCGAGAGAGGCCCGGGCGGTGCCGTTCTCACCGCCCGGGCCACAACCCTGACCGAGCACCTCTCCGGAGGCCGTTGCACCGAAACCTCCGGGGTCTCCAAGCCAGGTTCTCGTGATGCACGTACACCGTTTCTGTACGTCACGAACTATTTTCCTCCGGCAACGATGGATCCCTCTAGTCGACTTTCGTCTAGTGTTGCGGGGCCCGCACGGCGTGTTGTCCAGCTGGCCTCCAGGTTCACCACAGGCTGCCTCCAGGTCAGCGCTTCCAGCTCGTGAAAACCTGGAGATGCCGGGCTACGCCGCGGCTCAGTCCTTCTTCACACCCTGCACTGTGACCACCCAATGCCCCTTCCGGTCGAATCCGGCCCGAGCCTGGCCGCCGAAGGCCGCGGCGCGGTCCCGGATGCCGATCAGTCCTGCCCCTGAACTGGACCAGCGGGACACCGCTCGACGGCGCGAAGCCACCGTGTTGGTCACCGTCAGACCGGCCTCCTTCTCCCCGGCCCACACGCGGATCCAGCACGTCTGCCCGTGGCCTGCGTAGCGGGCCACATTGGTGGTGCACTCCTGCAGGATCCGGTAGAGCGCGGCATGGACGGAGCGGGAGAGCTCGGAGAGGTCGCCGTCGAGCTCGCAGCTGACCGTGAACCCGAGGCCGCGCAGCTGCGCACAGAAGGTCTCCGCCCCGGTACGGATGTCCAGTTCCGTGGCCGAGGAGGTGGGCAGATCCTCCAGGGCCCCGTCTTCCCGCAGCAGGTTGAGCATGCGGCGCAGGTCCTGCAGGGCCGCTCGGGAGGAGTCTCCGATGACCTCGACGGCGTTGCGGTAGGAGTCCTCGGTGTCGGCCATCTGCGCCGCCCGGGACTGCATGGCGATGATGGTGATGTCATGGGCGACGATGTCGTGGAGATCCCGGGCGATCGATTTCCGCTCGGCAGCCACGGACTCGCGGTGTCGCGCCTCGACCTCGTCCAGCTCTCGCCGGGACTGCAGCCGGGCGTTGGTGACCTTCCGGAAGGCGGACCCCAGCCCGTAGGAGCCCATGATCAGCAGCACCATGATCGCGATGAGGACCACCCCGCTGGTGGGGTCCTCCAGCTGGTTCGTCAGGAAGCCGGTCCAGATCAGCGTGGCCGCCAGCAGGGAGCGACGGAACAGCTTGGTGGTGACCATCGCTCCGACGCCGACCAGCAGGACGGCCAGCACCAACGAGTAGGCCAGGCCTCCGGTGAAAAGAGACACCGCCACCATGATCAGTCCGACGACGGCCGCCCAGGTCACCCGCACCCACAGCAGCACCACGCAGCCCACGCTGAGCAGCCCGGCCATGGCGATCTCCACAGGGAAGGACTTCCCCTCGAGCATCTCCAGGATGATGTCGGAGCCCAGGGCGATGCCGAACAGCAGGGTGACGACCACCAGCAGCCACTTGTTCAGGTCCCGGGCGTACCAGAACCCCTGCGATTCGAACTCTTCTGCGACACTCGGCACGCAGCCAGTCTACGAGGACGGCCCCCGTCAGCTCGGCGGCAGGCTCCGGCCCCGTGCGCGCCGGACATCCAGGTCACGCTCCTACAATCGTGCTCATGACCGACACGCCCGCCGATGAGGCCCCGACGGCGCCTATCCCCCGCGCCCCCGAGATCCGGGTCCTCATCGCCGATGACCACCCGATGATGTCCACCGCGCTGCGCACCTATGTGGACTCCACCCGGGGCATGCGGTGCGTGGGTGAGGTGCGGGACGGCAAGGCCGCCGTGGAGCTCGTCGCCCAACTGATGCCCGACGTCGTCGTGATGGACATGCACATGCCCGGCACCGACGGCATCCAGGCCACCGGGCAGGTCCGCCGCATGTTCGACACCGTCGCGGTGCTGGCGGTGACCACGTTCTCCACGGAGCGGTACGTGATCCCCGCGCTGCGCGCCGGGGCGGGCGGGTACATCGTCAAGGACGCCGAGCCGGAGGAGATCATCGAGGCGATCCGGCAGGTCCATGACGGGTTGGCGCCCTTCTCCCCCTCGGTGGCTCGGGAGCTGATGCTCTCGGTGAAGGACGACCCTGCCCAGGTGGAGTCCATGCTGCGCCGCTACCCGGAGCTGCCGCGCATCCCGGAGCGGGAGCTGCAGGGGCTGAAGCTGCTGGCCAGCGGACGCTCGAACGCGGAGATCGCCGCGGAGATGGTGGTCTCGGAGGCCACGGTGAAGGCCTATATGGGGCGCCTCATGCAGCGCCTCGGCGTCCGCGACCGGGTGCAGCTGATCATCCGCGCCACGGAGCTCGGCCTGGTGGAGCCGGCGCTGGACTGAGGAGGCCCAGACCGGGCCCCCTCAGACCACGCCCCGTGCCGCGCAGCTTCACCCCGCGATCGGGTTCTCCAGCTCCCCGGCGTGGATGAGCGAACCGGAGGCGTCGGCCAGGTCCACCATCTGCCGGGTGTTGCGCAGCTGCAGCCTGTTCAGGCAGGAGTGCGCGTAGCGCGGCACCCGCAGGTCCAGCCGACGACGGCGGCTCACGCCCTCCGCCTCGCCGCGGGCCTCCTGCTCGGCCACCACCTCGCTGACCACCTCCCAGAAGGCGGCGTGGGTGAGCACGCCGTCGACATCCAGCACACCGGCCAGGTGACGCAGGACCCCGCCGAAGACATCGGTGAAGATCAGCTGGGCTGCCTCGTCGTCGTCGATGACGTGCCGCATCCGGGAGATGTCCTCGTCCAGCTCCCGGTCACCGATGACGGCGACCTCCTCCCCGATGTCCTTCATGAACACCCCGGTGACCCGGCCCTGTCGCAGCCGCAGGATGATGTTCTCCCCGTGCGGCATGAACGCGAGCTCGTGGACCTCCAGGCAGTGGAGCACCGGCAGCAGATAGGCGCTCAGGTACTCGGCCAGCCACCCCCGGGGCGCGAGTCCGGACGTCTCGATGAGCGCCGCGGCCACGGAGTCGCCGTGGGCGTCTCGGTGCAGCAGGGCCGCCATGGTCATCAGTCGCTCTCCGGACTCGCCCCGCTCCGTCTGCCGGGCGACCGGGCTCTCCCGCCACAGGGCGGCCAGCATCTTCTGCTGGTCGGAGGAGGCGTCGGCCTGATGGTAAGCATCACCGGTGTAGCCGATGGCGGCGTGCTCTCGCAGCACGTCGAAGCCGAGCTCCGCCAGCCGGGCGTCGCCGCGCACCTGAGTGGCCACCCACTCGTTGATGGCCGGTGTGGCCCGCATATAGGCCGGGGAGAGACCCCGCAGGAATCCCATGTTCTGGATGGACAGCGCGGTCTTGATGTAGGACCGCTCCGGGTGCTCGACGTCGAAGGCGGTGCGGATGGACTGCTGGGGCTGCCAGGCGCCGGGTCCCTCCCCCAGCACCACGAGGTCACGCCGGGCGAGGTCGGGGGCGAAGCTGACCGCCACCCGGTGCCGAAACTGCCAGGGGTGCACCGGCAGGAGCACATAGTCTGCGGGATCCAGTCCGAGGTCATGGAGCCGGGTGTGCAGGCGGGCCAGGCCGTCGGCTCCGAGCTCGCATTCCCAGTGCTGAGCCTCCGTGCGTCCGGCGCCGAGCTCCAGCCGGGTGTGGGCCCGTCGGGCGGCCAGCCACACGTAGCGGAAGCGGGCCCCCGCTTCGGGGGCGTAGGCGCGCAGGTCGTCCACGCTGAAGCCGATGCGCCCATTGGTGGCCACGAAGCAGGGATGCCCCTCGGTCATGGCCGCCTCGGTGTGCTGCAGGTCCCCGGCGACGTCGAGATCCCTCCGTCCGCGGGCCAGCTGGGCGGCCGTAGGGCCCCCTCGATGGTCCTTGAACGCCGCGCTGGCCAGGGTGGCGGCGACCTCTTCCAAGTAGGTGCCCAGCAGATCCTCGGGGACGCCGAGGACGTGCTGCAGCTCGACGATCAGCTCCTGGGCGTCCAGGGGTCGCTGATGGCCGTGGACGACGTCGAGACGCTGCAGGCTCTCCTCGTCGAGGACCCAGTGATCCAGCGGGAGTCGGCGGGCCAGGAAACGATAGGTGCTCGCCCCGGGGACATCCACCCGCCAGACGAGCGGGGCACCGGCGACGTCGCCCCGGTCCGTCTCGGCCACCGGGCTGATGAGCTTCTCATGGCTGAACTCGGCCAATGCCTTGGCCACCAGATGCCGTTGCGCCACTGCGATGTGCTCGGGACGCAGGTGCTCCGTTCCGGCCTCGGCACCCGTGACCGCTCCCGAAGCCGCGGCCTGGGCGCGGGTGCCGCGGGCCAGCACGCTGAGCATGGCCCGCTTGTCCGGCAGGGTGATCTCGCGCAGCTCCTCGAAGCCGACCTCGCGATTCTTCCTCCGCACCGCGTGGTTCTCCACGTCCGGCTCCACCACGATGCGGCCCGCCCCCAGCGACCAGCAGTGCGCGACCACGGCCCGCATGATCGCACTGGTCAGTCCGTGGCGCCGGCGTGTCACGTCCTGCGGCGCCGGTGCGACGAGCAGGTGCATGCCGAGGTCATCGGGCTCGGCGTCGTGGACGTCGGGGAGCACTACGCGGCTCGGGTCATACGTCTCCACGTACACCAGGGCGGCCCCGTCCTCCTCCCCGATCCAGCCGTCCTGGTCCTCGGCGGCGGCGATCTGCTCCAGGTAGCGGCGCACCTGTTCAGGAGCCAGGTGCCCCATCTGCCAGTGGTGGGAACCCGGGTGGGTGAGCCAGCGGTGCACACGGCCGGCGTCACGCTCCGGATCCGCGGGGCGGAAGCGCAGCGGGGAGCCTCCGAGGCCAGGGGCGGGCTCCGCGAGGGCGGGGTCGTCGACGATCGGCACGACGTCGCCGGCGGGCGCGCCTGCCTCGGTGGTCTCGGTGGTCTCGGTGGTCTCGGTGGTCTCGGTGGTCTCGGTGGTCTCGGTGGTCTCGGTGGTCAGGGTCATCGTGGCACCTCCGCGGTGGTGGGGAGTCCGAACTGTTGGAAGGCGATGCGCCGCTCCAGCGCGTAGTGCTCCTCGCCGGTGATCGAAGCGAGGATCGAGGCGCTGCGCCAGGCGCCCATGCCGAGGTCCGGCGCGGTCAGCCCGTGAGTGTGCTCCTCGGCGTTCTGCACGAAGATCCGTCCGCCGAGCGTGTCGATGCGGTAGTCCCGCCCGACGGCGAGGCGGCCGGCGGCGTCGCGGCCGATGAGGTGTTCCACGGGCTCCAGGAAGCTCGGGTCCCGGGGCGTGTAGCCGGTGGCGAGGATCAGGTGGCCCGTCTGGTGCTCGGCGTGGTCGCCCAGCTGACGGTGCGCCAACCGCAGCCGGTGGACGCCGGCGGCCGCGTCCCAGCCGGCGGCAGTGATCTCGGTGTCGGTGAGCATCCCCACCTCAAGAGGCTCGTGGGCGCTGAGCCGATACAGGGCGTCGTGGATCCGGTCGATCGTGGCGGTGCTGATGCCCTTGTAGAGCCCCCGCTGCTCGCGGGTGAGCTGGTCGCGCAGCGCCTCGGGCAGACGGTGGAAGTGGTCGGTGTACTCGGGCGAGGTCAGCTCCAAGGTCAGCCGAGTGTCCTCCATGGAGAAGAAGCGCGGGGACCGGGTGATCCAGTCCAGCCGCAGGCCGTGCGCCCGGTGGGACTCCAGCAGGTCCAGGAAGATCTCGGCCGCGGACTGCCCGCTGCCCACCACGGTCGCCGATCCGGCGGCGAGGATCTCCTCGCGGCGGTGCAGGTAGTCCGCCGAATGGGTGGCTGCCGGCGAGGCGGCCACGTCCTCGCGCAGCGCGGCGGGCACATGCGGGGCGGTGCCGATGCCCATCACCACGTGGCGTCCCCGACGGACCTCCACCCCGTCCGCGGTGACCGCGGTGACCACGAAGGTGTCGGTGGCGGCGTCGTGCTCCACGGACTCCACCTGCCGTCCCCAGCGCAGGGAGGGGAGCCGATCGGCGGCCCACCGGCAGTAGGCGTCATACTCACTGCGCAGCGGGTGGAAGTCCTCGCGGATGTAGAACGGGTAGAGCCGCCCGGTCTGCTTGAGCCAGTTCAGGAAGGAGAACTCGGAGGTCGGGTCCGCCATAGTCACCAGGTCGGCGAGGAACGGCACCTGGATGGTGGCGTCGGTCAGCATCATGCCGTGGTGCCAGGCGAAGCCGTCGCGGGAGTCGAGGAAGACGGCGTCGACGTCCTCCAGGGGGTGGGCCAGGCAGGCCAGCCCGAGGTTGAACGGACCGATGCCGATGCCGACGACGTCGTGGACCGTCTCTCCGCCGGCGTCGGCAGGGATCTGTGCGCTGGTCATCGGGCGACCTCCTCGGCGAGGCTCGCCGGCGCACCGGCGCGGTGACGGTGCAGGATGCGGGCGCACTCGGCGACCTCGTCGAGGCTCTGGGACACCTGTTCGGCGGTGGTCTCCGGGTCCAGGAGGGTGAGCTTGAGGCAGGGCCGAGAGTCCAGGACCGTCTTGGCGACCATGACCCGCCCGGACTCCTGGAGCACCTGGCGCACCAGGGCGACCAGCGCATCGGCGTCCTGGTCCGCCACACCCGCCGGCTGCCACCGGAAGAGCACCGTCGTCAGGTCGGTGGGGGCGAGCAGCTGCAGCTCGGCGTGGCCATCCACGTGGTGGTGGACCGCCTGGGTGAGATCCAGCAGGTCGTCCCAGGCACGCCCGACGGCGCCGACGCCGGTCCCGCGCAGGGTGGCGTAGAGCTTCAGGGCGTCGAAGCGCCGGGTGGTCTGCAGGGACTTGTCCACCTGGTTGGGCTCCGCGCCGCCGGCGGGGTTGAGATAGTCGGCGTGCCAGGCTCCACGTCCCAGGTCAGCGGGGTCGCGCACCACCAGGGCAGAAGAGGAGACGGGCTGGAACCAGGCCTTGTGGAAGTCCAGCGTCACACTGCGGGCCGAGTCGATGCCGGCCAGTCGGTGGGCCTGGCGATCCGAGGCGAGCAGCCCGCAGCCGTAGGCGGCGTCCACATGGAGCCAGAGGCGCTGACCGCGGCAGATCTCGGCCAGCGGTTCGAGCGGGTCGATGACGCCGCGGTCAGTGGTGCCGGCGGTGGCGGACACGGCCATCGGCACCCTGCCGTCCTCGCTGATCTCGTCGAGGACGCGCCGCAGGGCTGCCGGGTCCATGCGGCCGGCGTCATCGGTGTCCACGGTGATCACGGCGTCGTCGCGCAGGCCGAGCAGCAGGGCGGCCTTGGCGATGCTGAAATGGCTCTGCGGACTGGTGAGCACCACCAGCTGCTGCTGGCGCACCGCGCGGGAGGGCCCGGAGGTTCCGGTCAGGGCCGCCTCCCGGGCCAGGAACAGGGCCTGCAGGTTGGACTGGGTGCCTCCCGAGGTGAAGATGCCGTCGCCGCGGCTGTAGCCGATGCGCCCGGCGATCCAGCTGATCAGGCGGCGCTCCAGGAACGTGCCGATGCGGGACTGGTCGTAGGTGTCCACGGAGGGGTTGACGGCGGCGAGCACGGCCTCGGCGGCCACGGCGTGCACGTCGACGGGGCAGTTCAGATGGGACAGGTACGCCGGGTGGTGGTACCAGACGGCTTCGGCGAGGAAGAGCTCGTCGAGCTCCTGGAGCAGGGCGGGGCCGCCGATGCCGGGGGCGTCGAGGTCGACGGCGGCGGCTCGGTCGGCGAGCTCACGCTGCGGCGTGTTGGTGGAGGGCGCGTCGGCGGAGGCGAGTCGCAGGGAGATCCGCGAGCTGACCTCCCCCATGAGGGCGTCATAGGACCCGGTGGCTCCGGGGCGCAGAAGGGTGAGCTGATCTGGGAGGACATCATGTGAAGCTGTCATGTGAGGGGAGCATAACTCCAATTACGTCATATTCAAGTGCTGTAATCCTGTGAGGTTGCTGGAAGCTGCTTGTGGGCCCGGTGCACTGCCGATGGCCCGGGCTCGTCGGCGCGGCCGCGAGGGCCTGCCCGGACGCAGGTGTCCCGCGCTGATCGGAGGTGCGAGAAAGCCCACCCAGCCCTCGCTGCCCCATGCTCAGAGTGAGGCATATCACCGACGTGTGACGTTGCGCGTCGTCGACACCTGCGGGCTGGCATCCGTCGCGCACGCAGTGACTCTCGGGTAACATGTGGGGCGGCGCACATCACCGACCAGCTGCTGGAGGCCCTCATGCGAGCCGAGATCGACCCGGACTACGACGTCACCACGCCCCGCGACCTGGACTACTACGGCGTCTTCGCCGACATCCCTGATCAGGACCGCGCCTGGTGGACCCGGGCCCGGGAGTTCTCCACGGGTCTCGAAGAGCGCATGACGCAGTGCTGGGAGGCCGGCGAGTACCCCGTGGATCTGGTGCGAGACGCTGGCGCCCGCGGGCTGCTCACCGACGGGGTCGACGTCGACGGCGTGGGCGAGGGCCTGAGCACCCTCTCCCCTCTGGCGGCCGGACTGGTCAACATGGAGACCTCCCGGACCGACGGCTCCCTGGGCACCGCACTGGCCGTGCAGGGCGGTCTGGCACTGCGCACGCTGGCGATGTTCGGCTCCGATGAGCAGAAGCAGCAACACCTCGCCGACCTGGCCACCGCCCGCACCCTGGGCTCCTTCGCCCTGACCGAGCCCACCCACGGCTCCGACTCGGTCTCCCTGGAGACCACCGCGCAGCTGGTCGGCGATGAGACCACCGGCCACTACGTGCTCAACGGCGCCAAGAAGTGGATCGGCAACGGCGCCTCCGGCGGCATCACCTTCACCTGGGCCCGGGTCTCCGGCGGCGAACACGACGGACAGGTCCGCTGCTTCCTGGTCGACCAGGAGACGGAGGGCTACCGGGCCGAAGTCATCGAAGGCAAGGCCTCGCTGCGCGCCATCCACCAGGCGGTCATCGAGTACCACGACGTCACCCTGCCCGCCGACGCAGTGCTGCCCGGCTCCCGCTCGTTCAAAGACACCTCCAAGGTCCTCTTCGCGACCCGGCTGGGAGTGGCGTGGTCCGCCGTCGGACACGCCGCCGCCGTCGTGGAGGCCGCCCTGAGCTATGCGACCCAGCGGGAGCAGTTCAGCAAGCCGCTGGCCGGGTTCCAGCAGGTCCAGGAGCGGCTGACCTGGATGACCAGCGAGCTGACCTCCATGCAGCTGCACGTGCGGAAGGTGACCGAGCTCGACGCCGCTGGGAAGCTCTCCGGCCCGCAGGCCTCGATGGCGAAGTACCACAACACCCGCAAGGCCCGGGCGATCGCCCAGGTGGCCCGCGACATGCTCGGCGGCAATGGCATCCTGCTCAGGAACAAGGTGGCCCGTCACATGGCCGACATCGAGGCGATCCACACCTATGAGGGGACCGAATCCGTGCAGTCCCTGATCATCGGGCGCGACCTGACGGGGCAGTCCGCCTTCGCCTGAGCCCTCCCCTGCGCTGAGTTGGTCTGGAGTTTTGGGTACTCGACTCGATCGAGTCGAGTACCCAAAACTCCAGACCAACTCGCGAGCCCTTCAGCCGCGAGCTCTCCCTGCGGGGACTCGATCCTGCCTACAGTGACAGCTATGCTGCTGATCTCGATGAGCACCTCGCTGGACGGGTTCACCGCGGACCGCACCGGCGACTTCAGCTGGGGCGCCCCGGACGAAGAGCTGTTCCGTTTCCATCTGGACACGGTGCGCGGGCTCGGAGCCTGCCTGTGCGGGCGTCGCCTCTACGAGACGATGCTCCCCTGGGAGACGGATCCGCTGATGCGGGAGAACGCGCTCGGCGCGGAGTTCGCCGACGTCTGGGCCGCGCTGCCGAAGATCGTGTTCAGCCGCAGCCTGGACCAGGTGCAAGGCAACGCCCGGCTGGCGCAGCGCGCCCTGGCCGAGGAGATCCCCGCGGTGCTCGCCGCGACCGAGCAGGACGTGGAGATCGGCGGCCCCACGCTGGCCGCCCAGGCCGTGGAGCTCGGACTGGTGGAGGAGTACCAGATCTTCCGGCACCCGATCATCCTCGGCGGAGGCACTCCCCTGCTGCCGCCAGTGGACGAGGCCGTACCCCTGGAGCTGGTGGAGAGCCGCGTCTTCGGCGGCCGCGTGGTCTATGAGCGGTATCGACGTGCCGAGGGGTCACGGGGCTGATCGGCCCCGAGACCTCAGCATTCGATGACGTTGACCGCCAGCCCGCCCTGGGCCGTCTCCTTGTACTTGGAGGACATGTCCGCCCCGGTCTCGCGCATGGTCACGATGACCTCGTCGAGGCTGACCCGGTGCGAGCCGTCCCCCATCAGCGCCATCCGGGCGGCATTGACGGCCTTCGTGGCCGCGATGGCGTTGCGCTCGATGCACGGCACCTGGACCAGACCTGAGATGGGGTCACAGGTCAGCCCGAGATTGTGCTCCATCGCGATCTCGGCAGCGTTCTCCACCTGCTCCGGAGTACCCCCGAGCACCTCACACAGCCCGGCCGCCGCCATCGAGGAGGCCGACCCCACCTCTCCCTGGCACCCCACCTCAGCACCAGAGATCGAGGCCTGCTCCTTGTAGAGCACCCCGATCGCTGCGGCAGTGAGCAGGTACCGCACCACGATCTCGTCGCGCTCATCTCGCGCGGCGTAGCTCCCCCCGGGGCCGTAGTGCGTGGCATAGAAGCCCACCGCGGGAATGATCCCTGCCGCCCCGTTGGTCGGCGCCGTGACCACCCGCCCGCCGGAGGCGTTCTCCTCGTTCACGGCCAACGCCACCAGGTTCACCCACTCCTGCCAATACGCGTGGGAACGCTCGGGGTCTTTCTCCGTCAGCTGGGCATGCCAGTCGGGCGCACGACGTCGGACCTTCAGGCCCCCGGGGAGGACACCGGTCCGACGCAGAGCAGAGTTCTTGCACTCCTCCATGACCTGCCAGATGTGCAGCACCCCGGCACGCACCTCCGCTTCACTGCGGACGGCGGTCTCATTGGCCATCATCACCTCGGAGACGGCCCGGCCGGTGCTGCGGCAGTGCTCCATGAGCTCGGCCGCCGTGGTGAAGGGGTGGGGAACCTCCGCCTCGGTGGACTCCACGGCATCACCCAGTGAGGCGTCCTCCGCTTCGGCGGCGGTGAGCACGAACCCTCCCCCGATGGAGAAGTAGGTCTGCTCGGCCAAGACGCCGCCGTCATCGTCGAGGGCTGTGATGGCCATTCCGTTGCTGTGCTGCGGCAGGAAGGTCAGGGGCCTCAGCACCAGATCCTCGGTGCGCAGCGCGATGTCACGGCGTCGCCCCAGCTGCTCGGCCACACGGACCGTCCCGGTCGCGCGCATATCCTCCAGCCGCTCCTCGACCTGCTCGGGCAGGATCTCCTCGGCATCCCAGCCCTCCAGGCCCAGCAGCACGGCGTCGAACGTGCCGTGGCCCTGCCCGGTGGCGGCCAGGGAGCCATAGAGGTCCACCCGGACCTCCGCGAGAGGACCGCCCTCCCCTGCCTCCAGAGGGGCGGTCAGCTCCTCGACCACGAACCGCCGCGCAGCCCGCATCGGCCCCACCGTGTGCGAGGACGACGGACCGATCCCCACACTGAACAAATCAAACACACTGATCGCCATGACGGATCACCTCTCCCTGCGGTAGAAGGGCAGCTGGACGACTTCGAAGGGCTGCGCCTTGCCGCGCACGTCGATGTCGAGCCGGGTACCGGGCTCGGTGAACTCCACGTCCACATAGGCCATCGCGATCGGGTGGCCCAGGGTGGGGCTGGGCTGGCCAGAGGTCACCACGCCGATCTGCTGACCGGCGCGCTCCCCCTCGGCGGCCAGCACCGGGTATCCCCCGCGGCCTGCGCGGCGGCCCAGGCCCTTCAGCCCGACGAGCCGCTGACCCGTGGTCTTCCCACGGCCCTCGGCCTTGGCCTGCTGCAGCGCGGCGCGGCCCACGAAGTCCTCCTCCTTGGAGAAGGACACCACAGGCAGTCCGGCCTCGAAGCTGACCCGCTCGGTGGAGAGTTCATTGCCGTAGAGCGGCATCCCGGCCTCCAGGCGCAGGGAGTCGCGGCAGGCCAGCCCGCAGGGGGTGAGGCCGTGCTCCTCGCCAAGGCTGAGCAGCGCCCGCCACAGGGCGCCGGCCTTGTCGTCCCGCAGGAACATCTCGAAGCCGTCCTCGCCGGTGTACCCGGTGCGGGCCAGCAGGATCTCCTCGCCGCCGATCGTCACGGTGTCCGCCGCGTAGTAGGGCAGGTTCTCCACGATGGTGGTCTCGTCCAGGCGCACCAGAGAGGAGACGATGGCCTCCGCCTTCGGTCCCTGGACGGCGATGAGACTGATCGCCTCGGACTCGTCCCAGACGTCCACGTCGAAGCCGGCGGCGCGCTCAGCCATCGCGGCATACACGGTCTCCCGGTTGCCGGCGTTGGGGACGATCAGATACTCGTCCTCCGTGATGCGGTAACCGATGAGATCGTCGAGGATGCCGCCGTCGGGCGTGCAGATCAGCGAGTATTTGGCCTTGCCGACCTTCACCTTGGCCAGGTCCCCCACCAGCGCGGTGTTCAGGTACGTGGCAGCGTCGGGGCCGGCCACGCGGATCTCTCCCATGTGGGAGAGGTCGAAGAGTCCGGCGGTCTCGCGCACCGCCCGGTGCTCGGTGAGCTCGGAGGTGTACTTCAGGGGCATGCGCCAGCCGCCGAAGTCGGTGAAGCTGGCGCCCAGCGCCTCGTGCTCGGCCGCCAGGGCGGTCTCGCGCAGCGGGGTGTCCGCCGACGTCGTCGTCTGCGTCTGCTGCGGGGTGGTCTCAGTCATGGAGCGTCTCCTGATCGGTTCATCGTCTCTCGGTGAGAGATCGTCCCTGAATCCAACGACGATCTCTCACCGAAAGACGATCTGTGCGGGTGCGTCGGCGTCAGCGGCCGTCAGCTGATCTCGAACGCCTCGGGCGGCGGGCAGCTGCACACCAGGTTGCGGTCCCCGTGGGCGCCGTCGATGCGGCTCACCGGCGGGAAGTACTTGTCCTGCAGCACCCCGGGCACCGGGAAGGCGCCCTGCCGCCGGGAGTAGGCCCGGTCCCAGTCGTCGGAGGCCACGACGGCGGCCGGGTGCGGAGCGTGCCGCAGCGGCGCGTCCGCAGCCTCCACCTCGCCGTCGATGACCTGCTGGATCTCGGCCCGGATGGCGATCATCGCCTCGATGAACCGGTCGATCTCCGCCAGGTCCTCGGACTCGGTGGGCTCCACCATCAAGGTCCCGTTGACCGGGAAGGCCAGCGTCGGGGCGTGGAAGCCGTAGTCGATGAGCCGCTTGCACACGTCCTCGGCGGTGATCCCGGAGCGTTTGGTCAGCTCCCGCAGGTCCAGAATGCACTCGTGGGCCACCAGGTCCCCCTCCCCGGTGTAGAGGGTCGGGAAGTGATCCGCCAGGCGCCGGGAGATGTAGTTTGCGCTCAGCAGGGCGTGCGCGGTGGCGCTGGTCAGCCCCTCGGCACCCATCATCGCCAGATACGCCCAGGAGATGGGCAGCACGCCGGCCGAGCCGTAGGGGGTGGAGGTCACCGGGGCGCCGCCGCGGCTGGCCGCGTCGGTGCCGGCCCCGTTGCCGCCGGCGCCGCCCACCGAGGTGCTGGGCAGGAACGGCTTGAGGTGCTCGGCCACGGCCACCGGCCCGACGCCGGGCCCACCGCCGCCGTGCGGGATGCAGAAGGTCTTGTGCAGGTTCAGGTGGCTGACGTCGCCGCCGAACTCCCCCGGCTCGGCGAGGCCGACCAGCGCGTTGAGGTTGGCGCCGTCCACGTAGACCTGGCCGCCGGCCTCGTGCACGGTGCGGCAGACCTCGCGGACATCGGCCTCATAGACCCCGTGGGTGGAGGGGTAGGTGAGCATGATCGCGGCGATCCGGTCCGGATGCTGGGCGATCTTCGCCTGCAGGTCGGACATCTCGATGGTGCCGTCCTCCGCGGTGGCGACGACGGCCACCTGCAGTCCGGCCAGCACGGCCGAGGAGGCGTTGGTCCCGTGTGCGGAGGCGGGGATCAGGCAGATGTCCCGGTCGGCGTCGCCCTGGGCCAGGTGGTACTGCCGGATGGCCAGCAGCCCGGCGTACTCCCCCTGGGAGCCCGCGTTGGGCTGGATGGAGACGGCGGCATAGCCGGTCACCGCGGTCAGCTTCGCCTCCAGGTCCTCGATGAGCACCCGCCACCCAGCGGTCTGCTCGGCCGGGGCGTAGGGGTGGATGCCGGCGAACTCGGGCCAGGAGATGGCCTCCATCTCCGTGGCGGCGTTGAGCTTCATGGTGCAGGAGCCCAGCGGGATCATGGTGCGGTCCAGGGCCAGGTCCCGGTCGGCGAGCTTCCGCAGGTACCGCATCATCTGCGTCTCCGAGCGGACCTCGTGGAAGATCGGGTGGGTCATGAACTCGCTGGTGCGGCGCAGCGCCTCGGGGAATGCCGTGCCGTGGCCGGCCGCGGCGGAGTCGGAAGAGTCACCAGAGTCGGCAGGCGTGCCTTCCGAGGTCTCGGTCGGGGCGCCGAAGGCCCGCAGCACCGCGTCCACATGCGCGGCAGTGGTGGTCTCGTCCACGCTGATGCCCACGGTGGTCTCGTCCACCCGGCGCAGGTTGATGCCGGCCTCCTCCGCGGCGAAGAGCACGTGCTCGGCCTCGGCGTCGAGGTCCAGGCGGACCTGCACGGTGTCGAAGAAGGACTCACTGACCAGCCGGCGTCGGCCGGCCTGCAGCCCGGCGGCCAGGGTCCGGGCGTGGCCGTGGACGCGCTCGGCGATGCGGCGGAGCCCCTCGGGGCCGTGGTAGACACCGTACATGGAGGCCGCCACGGCCAGCAGCGCCTGGGCGGTGCAGATGTTGGAGGTCGCCTTCTCGCGGCGGATGTGCTGCTCCCGGGTCTGCAGGGCCAGCCGGTAGGCCGGGCGGCCCTCGGCGTCGTGGGAGACGCCGACCAGGCGGCCGGGCAGCTGACGCTGCAGGCCGGAACGGACGGCCATGTAGGCGGCGTGCGGCCCGCCGAAGAACAGCGGCACCCCGAAGCGCTGCGAGCTGCCGACGGCGATGTCGGCGCCCAGCTCACCAGGCGGAGTGATCAGGGTCAGGGCCAGCAGGTCGGCGGCGACGGTGACCATGGCCCCGCGCTCCTTGGCCTCGCTGATCAGCGCGGTGTGGTCGACGACGGCGCCGGAGTCGCCCGGCTGCTGGACCACCACGCCGCACAGCTCACCGGAGGGCAGGCCCTCGGCGGCCAGGTTGATGATCTGCACGTCGATGCCCAGCGCCTCGGCGCGGCCGGTGACGACCTCACGGGTCTGCGGGAACGTGTCGGCGTCGAGGACGATGGTCCCGGAGGCCTTCTTCTTGTTGGCCCGGCGCATGAGCAGGATCGCCTCGGCGACGGCGGAGGCCTCGTCCAGCAGAGAGGCGTTGGCGATGTCCAGGCCGGTCAGGTCCGCCACCATGGTCTGGAAGTTCAGCAGCGCCTCCAGGCGGCCCTGGGAGATCTCCGGCTGATACGGCGTGTACGCGGTGTACCAGGCCGGATTCTCCAGGACGTTGCGCAGGATCACCTGCGGAGTGTGGGTGCCGTAGAAGCCCTGACCGATCATCTGGGTCTTCACCGTGTTGCGCCGGGCGTAGCCGCGCAGCGCCTCCAGAGCCTCGGCCTCGGAGAGGGCGGCGGGCAGCTGCAGCGGACGGGCCTGCCGGATCGAGTCCGGGACGGCGGCGTCCACCAGGTCGGCCAGGGACCGGTGGCCCAGGGTGTGAAGCATGGTCTCGGCGGCCTCGGAGGTGGGTCCGATGTGGCGGGAGGCAAAGCCCTCCGGCACGGAGAAGGCGGGGCTGACGCCGCCGTCGGGGACGCCCGAGGGGGTGCTGGCGTCGGGGCTGAGAGTGCTGGTCATCGGGGAGGTTTCCTTCCGGAGCGCAGAGGGGTGGACATGCTCGTGTCCCTCCCCGAACTCTGTAGGGAACCTGAGAGTTTGACCCGGCTGCTGAGGCGAGGAGTCGCCGTCGGACGCGGGCTTGCACCGTGGGTGAGGAGCCGCCGTCGCGGGCCGGATCCTGCGGCCGGGCGTCGGGGTCCTGCTTTCCAGAGTCGCCACCCCTGCACGGTACGGGTGCCTGAGAGATTCCTGGGGAGGATGTTGCTCCTTCGGCGCCGGGGCTCACCCGCCATGACGGCGTGCACTCCGGGCTCTCCCACACAGGGGACGTGGCGTATTCAGTTGACCTGTGGCCCATCTTACCTGCACTGCCGGAGGGGGATCACACCCCGGCGGCGGAGCCGCACTGACGGATCAGACGGCGCCGGATCAGGGGGCAGCGGATCAGACGGAACGGGCCTCGCGCTCCTGCTTGGCCACGAGTCGGGCGTCGAGGATCACCAGCACCGTGACGACGGCGAATCCGGCCGCCGCCAGCCCGAGGATCGGCAGCAGATCCCCGGTCGGGGCCAGCAGGCTGCGCGCCTCGTCCTGCCAGGGCCACAGCGTGCGCAAGGCTCCCAGCATCACCCCGGCCAGCACCACCATGGTGATCCGGTGGTGGTGCTCCAGCAGCCACTGCAGCAGCTTGACCAGCAGGATCACCCCCAGCACCATCCCGACGGCGAACAGCCCCAGGTAGCCGACGTCGCGCTCGTCCACCGCGCGCAGCGTGGGCTCGTAGAGGCCGAAGGTCAGCAGCAGGAAGGAGCCGGAGAGGCCGGGCAGCAGCAGGGCGGAGACGGCGACGGCGGCCGCCGGGATGATGGTCACCGGGGTCGCCTCCACATCCGTGGGCGGCAGGGAGACCAGCCAGAACGTCACCGCGGCCGCGGCCAGTCCGGCCAGCACGTGCCGCAGCCTGAGCACCCGCAGACCCCAGGTGCGGGCGTCCCTGCCCGTCTGCTCCGGGCCGACGTGCATGGCCATGCGCAGCGGCACCGCGATGGAGGCCAGCACCATGCCGAAGAACGCCGCCCGCGTGGCTTCCGGATGGGATTCCACGGCGTCGGCCATGGGACCGGCGATGGTGAACACGGCCAGCGCCATGCCGATCAGCACGGGGATGACCAGCTTCCACCGCACCGCGGCGAGGTGCTCGCGCATCCCCGCCGCCCGCTCCGGGCCGGTCACCAGCCGCCGCCCGGCCGAGACCACATGCGAGGCCGAGTCGATGAGCTGGGTGTAGATGCCCACCACCAGGGCCACGGTCCCGCCGGAGACGCCCGGGACGGTCTCCACCGTGCCGATGAGGGCACCACGGACCAGGTCTCCGACCACGCTGGTGCGGCGCTGCTCGGGCGCGCCCGCGGCGTCGTCAGGGGTCTGCTGGGAGAGGTCTCCGGCAGAGGATGATGCTGGCATAGCGCACTCGCCTTTCACGCCTTACACTGAGGTCTCCGGGCCTGTCAGACAGGTCACGAGACACGGATCACACCACCATGAGGCGCTCCGGCCGGACTCTGTCCGACCAGGGCACCCTGGGAAGCGCCGCGACGGCGGGCTGTCTGTCACGCCCGGAGCGGACGGCGGCCTCAGTCTACGTCGTCGTCCTGGCGTCTCCCTGCCACCATGACCACCTGCGCACCACCGGAGAACCGCGGTGCTCAAGCCACCCGTGACACGGGAGGAAGGGGAGACGACGATGAGTCCCCAGGCCATCGGATTCGCGATCGTCCTGCTGGCGGCGATCATGCTGCTCGGCAAGTACCTTCGCGTGAAGGTCCCGTTCATCCAGAAGCTGCTGCTTCCCAGCTGCATCATCGCCGGATTCCTCGGCCTGATCCTCGGCCCGGAGGTGATCGGGCGCCTCGCCGAGCCGCTGAACCTCGGCTGGCTGGCCGAGGGCGGCGTATTCACCGCCGACATCTACGAGGTCTGGGGCACCCTGCCCGGGCTGCTGATCTCCGTGGTCTTCGCGACCCTGTTCCTCGGCTCCCGCATCCCCTCGCCGAAGCGCGTGGCCAAGCTGGCCGGTCCCCAGCTGTCCATCGGCGTGGCCTACGGCTCCGGCCAATACGTGGTGGGGCTGCTGCTGGCCCTGCTGGTGCTCGCCCCCCTGTTCGGCGTCAGCCCCATGATGGGTGCGCTGATCGAGATCGCCTTCGAGGGCGGCCACGGCACCGCCGGCGGCATGCGCCCCGCCTTCGAAGACATGGGCATCCCCGAGGCCGCCGACCTCGCCCTGGCCATGGCCACCGTCGGGCTCGTCTCGGCCATCGTCATCGGTGTCGCCGTGGTGAACTGGGGCGTGCGCACCGGCCGCACCCGGGTGCTCAAGCAGGTCTCCGAGCAGTCCACCGCCGAGCTGCGCGGACTCTACTCGGACGACGAGACCGTCTACGCCGGCCGGATGACGGCCCGCCCGGGCTCGATCGAGCCGCTCACCCTGCACGTGGCCGTCGTCGGCCTGGCGATCATCCTGGGCTGGATCCTGCTGGAGGGCATCGTCTGGGTGGAGGATCTGCTGTGGGGCCAGCCGGACTCCCTGTGGACGCCCGCCGGCGAGGACGGCACCACGCTGCTGGGCTATGTGCCGCTGTTCCCGCTGGCGATGATCGGCGGGGTCATCATCCAGGTGGTGCTGGACCGCACCGGCAACACGAACCTGCTGGACCACGAGATGATGAAGCGCATCCAGGGGCTCGCCCTGGACATCCTCATCGTCGCCGCTCTGTCCACGATCTCGCTGACCGTGATCGCCGACTTCTGGCAGACGTTCCTGATCCTCTCGGTTGCCGGCGTCGCGTTCTGCACGTTCATGCTGCTGTACTTCACCCCGCGGATCGTCCCGGAGTTCTGGCTGGAGCGCGGCATCGCCGACTTCGGCCAGTCCATGGGCGTCACGGCCACGGGCCTCGCGCTGCTCCGCGTGGCCGACCCTGACGACCAGTCCCCCGCCCTGGAGGCCTTCGGCTACAAGCAGCTGGCCTTCGAGCCCTTCTTCGGCGGTGGACTGATCACGGCGATCTCGATTCCGATCATGTACGCCACCGGTAGCGTCTACATCGTGCTGATCCCGATGGCGGTGCTGTTCGTCGCGGCGATCACCGCCGGCATGATCTACCACCGCGGTGTGCGCGCAGGACGGTGGACGGACCCCGCCTCAGAGATGGCGGCAGGTCAGCGGTGAGCTGACCACCACAGCGGCGGAAACCCCTCCAGGGCCCGGGTGAGGCGACAGGCGCCTCCCCGGGCCCTCGCTGTGCCCGGACGCTGTGCCCACTCCCTGCCGCCGCTGCGCCGCTGTCCCGCCGCTGGGCACCCGCCTTGCCATCCGAACACTGTGTGAATTTATGAACTATCGTGACACAAACCCTTGACACCAGCTCCACGACACTGGAGGGTACTGTGCTGACGCGCTTCATCGAGGAGCACCCGCCAGCCGCCTCCCCCGCCGGAGGCCTGACACCAGAGGAATCCATGACACACCTCCGTCGCGTCGGCACACTGCTGCTGACCCTCATCGCACTGCTCGGCCTGATGGCACCGGCCGCCCAGGCCGAGGCGGACACCAGCCGCGGCCCCGATCCCACCGAGTCCTCCATCGAGCAGACTCGGGGCAGCTACAGCGTCGGAGAGCGCAGCATCTCGCGCTTCGCCGCAGACGGCTTCAACGGCGGCACCATGCACTACCCCACCGGCACCGACGAGACCTTCGGCGTCGTCGCGATCTCCCCGGGATACACGGCCAGCGAGTCCTCCATCTCCTGGCTGGGACCGCGCCTGGCCTCTTTCGGCTTCGTCGTGGTCACCTTCGACACCAACTCGCGCTACGACCAGCCGCGCCAGCGCGCCACACAGCTCCTCAGCGCACTCGACCACGCCATCGACGACAGCGTGGTCGGCCCACTCATCGACGAGGGCCGTCAGGCCGTGATGGGTCACTCGATGGGCGGCGGCGGGGCGCTGCAGGCCGCCGAGGACCGCGACGAGATCCAGGCCGTGGTGCCGCTGACCCCGTGGAACGCCAAGAAGAACTGGAGCTCCGTGGATGCTCCCACCCTGATCATCGGGGCGGAGAACGACCGCACCGCCCCGGTGCGCAGCCACTCCATCCCGTTCTACGAGTCCCTGACCAACGCCGGACAGCGGGCCTACCTGGAGCTGCGCGGGGCCAGCCACTTCGCCCCCAACCGGTCGAACACCACGATCGCGAAGTACAGCATCGCCTGGCTGAAGCTTCACCTGGATGACGACGAGCGCTACGAGCAGTTCGTCAACCCCGGCCCGGACACCGGACTGCGCACCGGCATCTCGGACTGGCGCATCAGTTGAGTTCCTCCCCCGCCAGTGACACCCGGCCCGAGCTCCAGACCCGCGAGCTCCAGACCCGCAAGCCCCAGACCCGACGCGACCCCTTTCGCTCCGGCCACGCAGGCCGCAGGCGGGAGGGGTCGCTCGCGTACGCCCACACAATGCATCTGCAAGCGCTTCCATAAAACCTTGCGATCTGGGTCACATTCGGGCTATCTTCAACAACGAGACGTCGCTTCGACGCGGTCGTCGACCATTCGGCGACGACGCTTCTCCTCCGATTCCCGGCGGACGAGTTGCCAACACCTTGGAGATAGCAGAGATGACTTCGACACAGAGTACGGCGGAACCTGTGCCGCACTCGCCTTGGAAGCGCTTGCGGAAGCAGGCGCTGAGATCCGCAGGGGCACTCGGTCTGGCGGGGGCGCTGCTCGCCCCGGCCACCATGCCCGCCGCCACCGCCTTCGAAGGTGGTCCTCCGGCTTCGGAGAACGCCGCCGAGCACGCAGGCCAGCGCGGAGCGGAGAACGCCTCGCCGAACTCCGCTCATCACACTGACCGTCTTCCCGAGGTCCGCACTGCGGCGCAGGGCGCAGCCGAGGGGGAGAAGGAGACCACCGCAGTCCTGTTCCAGTGGACCTGGAATGCGATCGCCCGCGAATGTCGCGACACCCTGGGCCCCGCCGGCTACGGCTATGTCCAGACCTCCCCCACCCAGGAGCACATCCACGGGGAGCCGTGGTGGACCCACTATCAGCCTGTCAGCTATGACATCGAGTCCCGCCTGGGCACCCGCGACGAGTTCGCCGCCATGGTGGATACCTGCAACGAGGCCGGCGTGAAAGTCATCGCCGACGTCGTGATCAACCACATGACCGGCCAGCAGGAAGGTGTGGGCTGGAATGGCAACGAGTTCGAGCACACGGACTACCCAGGCACCTACTCCCCCGCCGACTTCCACAACCACGGCTGCGAAGTGCAGGACTACACCAACCGCTGGGAGGTCCAGGAGTGCGACCTGCTCGGCCTGGCCGACCTGAAGACCAGCGCCGACTACGTCCAGTCCAGGATCGCTGAACACCTCGAGGACCTGATCAGCCTCGGCGTCGAGGGCTTCCGCATCGATGCGGTCAAGCACATCTCCGCCGACGACCTCACGGGCATCCTGGACCGCGTGGACCTCAGTGACATCTACATCGTCTCCGAGGTCATCCGCGGTGGTGGCGAGCCCATCCAGCCCGAGGAGTACCAGCACCTGGGCGACGTCCACGAGTTCACCTGGGGCCGAAAGCTCAAGGAGGCCTTCGACGGCGGCGACATCCACTGGCTGCTCTCCGGCGAGGGCATCGGCGAGACCTGGGACGGCTTCATCGCTGATGAATACGCCGGCACCTTCGTGGACAACCACGACACCGAGCGCAACGGGGAGACCCTGAGCTACAAGGACGGCGACGCCTACCGCCTGGCCCAGGCGTTCACCCTCGCCTGGCCCTACGGCAAGCCCGCAGTGCATTCGGGCTACTCCTTCAGCGACTACGACGCCGGCCCCGTCCAGCACGGAGACGGACGGGTCCGTGACGCGGTCTGCGGTGAGGACAACTGGACCTGCGTCCACGCCCAGACCGAGGTGGCCAACATGGTCGGGTTCCGCAACGCCGTCGGGGACGCCCCGGTGACCGACACGTGGACCAACGATTCCCATGCCCTGGCCTTCGGCCGGGATGACAGGGGCTTCCTGGTGGCCAACCGTGGGCCGAACAGCGTGCAGCACACCTGGCAGACTTCTCTGCCGGCCGGGGACTACTGCAACGTCTACACCGGCGGCGCCACCTCCGAGGGCTGCGCCGGCGAGACCGTGACCGTGGCGACTGACGGTACCTTCAGCGCCCACGTGGGCCCCGACTCGGCTGTGGCGCTGCACGTGGGCGCCACTCCGGCCAGCGGTGACGGAGACGGCGACGGCGACGACGGCGGATCCACGCCGCCTGAGGAGCGCGAGCTGTCCCTGTTCTACGCCACCGACTGGGACAACCCCCACGTCCACTATCAGGTGGGCGACGGGGCGTGGACCGACGCGCCCGGTGACGCGCTGACCGAGGTCTGCGAGGGCTGGGCCCACACAGAGATCGATCTCGGCACCGCCCGCACCATCACCGCCGCATTCAACGACGGCGGCGACACCTGGGACAACAACAACGGTGCGGACTACACCATCGGTTCCGGTGTCATCCAGGTCTCTGACGGACAGCTCGCCGAGGGCGACCCCTGCGAGGGCCAGCCCGCCCCGGGCGAGGACCCCGACCTGACGGTGTTCTACGAGACCGGCTGGGAGAACCCGCGCATCCACTACCAGGTGGGAGACGGCGGCTGGACGGACGTGCCGGGTGTGGCGATGGCTGAGGCCTGTGACGGCTGGTTCCGGGCAGACATCCAGCTCGACGACGCGGACGGCATCACCGCCGCCTTCAACGACGGCGCCGGATCCTGGGACAACAACGACCACCAGGACTACAGCATCGGTGCTGGTGAGCAGCAGGTGTCAGGGGGCCAGGTCACCGCAGGGAACCCCTGCTGAGAGACTGCCCGGTCTGAGCTGAGGCACAGACCGGAGCACCAGAACTCACGCGTGCTGAGACTTTCAGCCGCGTGAGCCGGGAGCGGGCGGCGTCGGGAGCACATCCCGACGCCGCCCTGCCGTGTCTGCAGCCGCGCCTCGCTAGAGTGATCGCGTGACGCTTTTCGTGAACGCCCGAGTGATCCCCTCGGCCCGCATCGGTGAGGCCCGCGGCGACGCCGTGCTGGTCCGAGGCGAACGCGTGGCCGCCGTCGGACAGGCCACCCGGCTGCATCCCGATCTCGCTGCCGGCGAGGAGGTCATCGACCTGCAGGGCGCGGTGGTGCTGCCCGGATTCGTGGACGCCCACGTCCACACCGGACTCTACGCCCGCGGCCTCTTCTCCGCCGCCCTGCGGGACTGCACCTCCCTGGAGGCCGCCCTGCAGCGGGTCGCGGCCCACCTGCGGGACCGGGTGGAGGCCGCCAAGGCCGAGGGCACCTGGCCGCAGCAGCCCCAGTGGATCTTCGGACAGGCCTGGGACCACAACGTCTGGGACGTCCCCCAGGTGCCGGACCGCCGAGCGCTCGACGCCGTCACCGGCTCCTTCCCCACCGCTCTGCACTCCACAGATGCTCATACCTGGTGGGTCAACTCCGCCGCCCTGGAGGCCCTGGGGCTGGACGCCTCCACGCCGGACCCGGTGGGCGGAAGCTTCGACCGCGACACCGACGGGCAGCTCACCGGCATCCTGCGGGAGTCTGCCGGGCGGGCGGTGGACCAGATCCTGGCCTCCGGCGCCGCCGGCGATCTGACCGCCCAGCTGGAGCACGCCCAACGGCAGCTCTGGGCCCAGGGGCTGGTCGGGGTGCACGACTTCGACGGTGAGGACGTCCGTGCCGGATTCGCGGCCTTGCACGCGACGGGGCGGTTGAGGATGCGCATCACCAAGGCGGTCCTCGCCCCGGACCTGGATCTGGCCCTGGCCGAGGGGCGGTACACCGGCTCCGGCGACGCCTGGCTGCGCACCGGGCCGGTGAAGATCTTCTCCGACGGCGCCCTGGGCTCCCACACGTGCCTGATGCATGAGCCCCTGGTCGGGTCCACGCACGGGCACGGGGTGGCGGTGACCGAGGAGACCGGGCTGCGCGACCTGCTGGCCCGTTCCGCGAGCGCCGGGCTGGCCGTGGCCACCCACGCGATCGGGGACCGCGCCAATGAGTTGGTCCTCGACGCGTACCAGTGGCTGGCGGAGCAGGTGAGCTCCGGCGTCGTCCCGGCCTCCCCGCTGGTGCACCGGATCGAGCACGCCCAGCACCTCGCGGTCGAGGACGTGCGGCGCTTCGCGGCACTGGGCGTGGTGCCGTCGATGCAGCCTCTGCATGCCACCGCGGACTTCGAGCTGGCCGAGCGCCTCATGGGCGACCGGCCGATGGCCTCCTACGCCTGGCGATCGCTGATCGACGCCGGGGCCACGCTCGCCTTCGGCTCGGACGCGCCGGTGGAGCCGCCGTCGCCGCTGGGCGGGATCCACGCGGCGGTCACCCGCCAGAGGCCGGACGGCAGGCCCGACGGCGGCTGGCAGCCCCAGGAGCGCCTCAGCGTGGGCGAGGCGATCACCGGCTTCACCACCGGAGCCGCCCATGCGGCCGGGATGGGGCACCTGACCGGGGAGATCCGCCCCGGGATGTTCGCCGACTTCACCGTGCTGCGCGAGGATCCTTTCGCCGTCGCGCCCTCCGACCTGCCGCACATCCCGGTGGCCGGGGTGATCACCGGGGGCCGCGTGCGCCACTGGGTATGAGCCCTCTCCCCCATTCATGACGTTGCCTCCGCGGTTTGGGCCCTTTTGAGCCCGATTCCGGCGTCATAAGGGCCCAAACCGCGGAGGCAACGGGGAGGGACGGCGCGGATCAGGCCTGCTCCTCGGCGAACGTGCCGTCGTTCTCCCCGCGGAAGAAGTCACGGCCGTAGATGACCAGGCAGAGCAGGATCCCGACGCCGAGCCCCCAGGCCGCACCGAGCAGTGCCAGCGCTCCGGCGGTCACTCCGGCGATCCCCAGATCCCGCTGACTGCGGGCCTCCATGATGCCGATCCGCACGCTCACGTAGGCCTGGACCAGCAGGGTCAGGGCCATCGCGACGCCGAGCACCGGCTCCACAAGGGTGACGATGGGAAGCAGCAGCAGGCCCGTGTTGGTGCCCCAGCGGAAGGACCCGGCTCCTCCGTAGAGGGACTTCATAGCCTTCCGGCCCTCTTTGTACCGTTCGGTGATCACCACCAGCATGGCCGACCAGGAGGGACCGCACATCGCGACGTCGGGGCCGATCACTCCCATCAGGGCGTTGCGTCCGCCGAAGATCAGGTGGGAGCGGTCGGGGTTGTACTCCACGTTCTCGTCCGGCCGGGCTCTGTTCGCCTGCTTCAGCACGGCGTTGGCCTGCAGCGTGTCTCCGAAGACCACGATGTAGGTGGCCAGCACGGTGGGGATGGCGGTCACGAACATCATCAGCGGCGGCAGGCCCAGCCCGAAGATCGTGTACTCGCGCCACAGCGTGAGGAAGTCGGGCTGCACGATACCCCACTCGATCTGCGACCACTCCGCCTCGCGGGTCAGCGGGGCGATGAGGACGGCCACCAGGATCGCCGGCAGCACACCGAGCTTGCCGATCTGCATGGCCAGGAGGTTCCTCTCCCGCCAGCGGGGTAAGTGACGGGAGAACAGCAGGAAGAACACCAGCCCGATCGCGATGGTGATGGTGATCGGGAACTGCTCGAACTGGCCGCCCTCCTCGAAGACGGTCTGCACCGCAGCGATGCCCGCACCCATGAGCACACCGGCCTTGATGGCCGGCGGGATGGCGCGCACCACCCGCTTGGCCAGCCCGGTGACGCCGAGCAGGATCGAGAACAGTCCCAGCAGGATCTGGAAGGAGATCAGCGCATGGACGCGCTCGGGGCCTTCCGGGAACGTCATGCAGTAGGCCATGACCAACGGGATCGCCGGGGTGATCCACCCCGGGACCACGGGATCGCCCAGCAGATGGTGCGTCAGGTAGAGGAACCCGTTGAGCAGGATCACGGCGAGCGCCACCTCGAAGGGCATGCCCAGCAGGGTGATCATCATCGGGATGGCAGCGAGGTCCACCGCGCACATCAGCAGACCCTGGGTGTAGTCGGGCCATTCGAGGCGGTAGTGGACGAAGGGAAGCCGGATCTCGAAGGGGCCGACCTTCCAGTGGGGTGAGGAGGGGGCGCCGTCGCCCTGCTCTCCGGGGCTGTCCCCGTGGTCTTCGATGGTCTGGGCCATGATCATGCTCCCTGTCGGTGGGCGAGGTGGTGGGCGAGGTGGTGGTCGAGGGCCCTTAATACGGGCTGCTCCGCATCGGCGGGTGCGGGGTCGGCGTCGAACTCGATGATCTGCCGCACGGCACGTCCGTCTTCGAGGTCGTCCATCGCCTGGTTGATGTCCTCCAGGCGGATGCGCGAGGTGATGAGCTTCTCCACCGGCAGTCGCCCGTCGCGCCAGAGCTGCTCGTACCGGGGGATGTCCCGGCTGGGCACCGAGGAGCCCAGATAGGAGCCGATCACGGTGCGGGCCTCTGCGGTGATGCGCAAGGGGGAGATCGTGGCAGTGGCGGTGGGGGCGGGCAGCCCGGTGGTGACGGTGCGGCCTCCCGGTGCGGTGGCGTCGAAGGCGGTCTCGAAGGCGCGCGGGCTTCCGGCGCATTCGATCACGTGATCCGCGGTGAGGCCCTCCTCGGCGACCTGCCGGGGCGTCCACGTCTCATGGGCTCCGAGCTGGCCGGCCATGGTCAGCTTGTCCTCGGCCATGTCCACGCCGATCACTCGTTGGCAGCCTTCGGCCAGGGCGGTGATGAGTGCGGCCATTCCGACGCCGCCCAGGCCCACGATCATCACCGACTCCGCCGGCGCGGGTTGCGCGGCATTGAGCAGGGCCCCTCCTCCGGTGAGCACGGCACAGCCGAGGACGGCGGCCACATGGGGCGGGACGTCGTCGCCGACCGGCACCACGCTGGCCCGGTCCACCACCGCGTGGGTCGCGAATCCGGAAACGCCGAGGTGGTGATGGACCTCGGCACCGTCGCGGCGCAGGCGGCGATGGCCGTGGAGCAGCTCGCCGGCGTTGTTGGCCCGGGAGCCGCGGGTGCAGGGCAGTCGTCCCCCGGCCGCGCAGTTCTCGCACTGTTCGCAGCGCGGCAGGAACGTCATCACCACCCGCTGGCCGGGGCTGACGTCGTCGACGGCGGAGCCGACGGCCTCCACGATGCCGGCCGCCTCATGGCCGAGCAGCATGGGCACGGGGCGTTCCCGGTGGCCGTTGACCACCGAGAGGTCCGAATGGCAGACCCCGGCGGCCTCCATGCGGACCAGGACCTCTGTGGGTCCGGGAGCCTCGAGGGTCAGCTCGCTGATGCGCAGCGGCTCGGTGGAGGCGTAGGGGCGGGCGCGGCCGATCTCTTCGAGGACGGCACCTCTGATCTTCACGGATGATTCTCCTGGGCGTCTCGGCAGGTGTGAGGCGGGCGTGGTGCTGTGTCTGATGACATCAGCTCCCTGTTCCCTGGGCCACAGCCACCGTGGCTGAGGATTCTCCTATGATGTGTCCATGGTGGACACCTTGGATGGCTCAGGCACTGACGAGACCGGTCACGGCCGGGAAGCGCTGCTGCGGGCACTGCTGGACACCGCGGCCGAGCTGTCCAGCCTGCAGGACGTCGAATCGGTGCTCCAGTCGATCGTCCGACGCACCCGGCACCTGCTGCGCTCCGACATGGCCTACATCAGCCTCAACGACCATGCCGCCGGCGAGACCTACATCCGCCAGTCCGACGGCGTCACCACCCAGGAGTACCGGACGCTGCGCATGCCGATCGGCTACGGCATCCTCGGTCGGGTGGCCACCGGCGTGGCTCCGTATCAGACCACCGACTATCTGCGGGACGAGTCGATCCCTCACCTGGACTCCATCGATGAGATCGTCGCCGGCGAGGGCGTGCTGACCATCATGGGAGTGCCCCTGCTGGTGGGTGGGCAGGTCATCGGCGCGCTCATGGTCGCTGAACGCTCCCACCGGGTCTTCAGCCCGGAGGAGATCGACGTCGCGGATTCGTTGGGCACGCACGCCGCCGTGGCCCTGGACAATGCCGAGCGGTACACCCGCGCCCTGCACGACGCCGAGCAGCTCAGCCGCGAGCATGAGCGCAGCCAGGAGGAGCTCGTCTCCCGCACACAGCTGATGGACTTCG
Source organism: Nesterenkonia aethiopica (assembly GCF_039534665.1). Lineage (NCBI taxonomy): Bacteria > Bacillati > Actinomycetota > Actinomycetes > Micrococcales > Micrococcaceae > Nesterenkonia > Nesterenkonia aethiopica. The sequence goes on from NZ_BAAAVT010000011.1 coordinate 65,171, forward strand.
ACGCCGAGCTGCTCCACGAGATCAACCGCGCCCCCACCGAAGACGGCGTCCTGACGCTCACCGCACGGACCCTCGGGGCACCCGTGGCGCTGCTCTCCGAGTCCGGCGAGCAGATCGCCGTCGCCGCAGCCCGGCCTGGCCACCCGGATGACCCGGCATGCCGCACACCCACGATCCCACCCCCGGAGCCCGCAGCCCTGGAGGCGGCGACCGCCGAAGGCCGGGCCCTGCGGATCGGCGAGGGCCCTGATGCCGTCGTCGTGGCGCCCATCCGCTCCGGCCATGACGCCCTGGGGCACCTGGTGACCTGCGGCGTCGAGGACCCGGCCGAGCTTCAGCTGCTCGATCACGCGGCGGCGCACATGGCGCTGGCGCTGCAGTTCGTCCGGGCGGAGGAGGACGCTCAGCACCGCCAGCAGCTGGACGTGATCGAGGATCTGCTGGCCGAACGGCCGATCTCCGACCACCGGCTCGCCCGCCGCCTGCAACGCTGGCGGCTGGGCCTGCACGACCCGATCCACGTCGCGGTGATCCTGCCCGCACAGGACACCGACGCCGTGCGCCGGCTGCTGCGTGGCCTCCCGGGCACCCGGTTGGCGGCGCCCCTCGGCGACCAGCTGTGTGTGATCTTCGACGACGAGCGCTGGGTGGCGTCCGCACGCCGCCAGGCCTCCGAGCAGGGGCTGGGCATCCAGGGCGCCTGGTCCGGGCCGATGCCGTCGATCCGCCACCTGCCGAAGCACCACCGCATCGCACGCCTGGCCGTCACGGCGATGCGGCTGGGCGGCCGCCAGGGGCTGGTGGACGCTGCCGACGTGGGTGTGGTCGGTGCCGTGCTCCACGCGGCAAGCCAGGCCGAGGCCCAGGGGGATCCGATCGACCTGACCGCGCCGATCGCCGCGCTGGTCTCCCACGATGCCGAACGGGGCACCGAGCTGGTGCGCACGGCGGCGACCTATTTCGAGACCGACCGGCGGATCGACCGCACCGCTGAGGCCCTGTTCCTGCACCGCAGCACCGTCAAGCAGCGGCTGCAGTCCATCCGCCGGATCCTCGGCGAGGGGTGGGACCGGGCACCGCGGAACCTCGATGTCCACCTGGCGCTGCGGGCCTGGGGCCTGACGCGCTCGACCGACCAGGCGTCCCTTCCCGGTTGAGTCCGGAGATGTGGTCGCTGAACCCCGCTTCAGTACCGCCAGAGCGACCATACCTCCAGAGGCAACGGATAGAGGGGGCGGAGCGTCACTGGCGGGCGAAGCGGCGGACCATCTCGTGCACGACCAGCTCAGTGCGCGACGCCGCCCCGGAACTCCTCAGCAGAGCGGCCACATGGACCGCCACAGTGCGGTCGCTCAGACCCAGCTGATCCGCGATGCGCCGATTCGGCCACCCTTCCACCAGCAGGGCCAGCACGGCGGCCTGCGCGGGTGTGGCGCGCGGTGGACGGGCCATGGTCCGGATCTCCTGCTCGACGGCGTCGCGCACCCGTCCCGGCCAGGAGCGGAGCAGCCGCCGAGCGGCGTCCAGCTCCTGCAGAGCGGCGGTATGACGATCCTGACGCCCGAGAGCTCGCGCCCTGAGCAGCCCGAGTCGCCCCAACGTGGCCGCATACCAGCCCTCGGAAGGGACGACGTCGACGCCCACCAGTTCCGGATCCCGTCCCTCCGCCACGCGCAGGGCCGCCTCCAGGACCGCAGCGAGGACTCCACCGTAACCGCTGCTCCCCCGGGCATCATCCGCGCGGTCCGGCAGCGCCTGCCGAAAGAAGCCCCGAATGTGCTCCGGAGAGCAGCCGGACTCCAGAGCCACCAGCGCCGTATCCATGGCACGGTGGGGCCTGGTCGCGTGCTCCTGGGGCGTCACGCACTGCGCATAGGACACCAGCGCCGCGGGGATCGACCCGCCTCCGGCGGCGGCCGCCACCACCGCACCCTGATACCCGTAGAGCCGCACCCAGGGGATGCTCACTGCGGTGGTCGCACGCGAGGCCTGACGCCCGAGCTCCCGAGCTTCGTCGTCCCAGCCGCGCTCCCAGGCCAGCATGGCCGCTTTGGACCAGAGGGCGACCTGTTCGTCCTTGGGCAGCTGCGCGGCCTCCGGGAGCCGGGCATAGTCCCAGCCCAGCGCCCAATGCCCGGTGCGGAAACCCAAGTCCACAGCCTGACGGATCACCGTGCCCTGGACGGCGAGGTCTCTCGCCAGCGTGCAGGCCCTCGACACCGTTGTCCAGGCGTCGACCACCGCTGCGCAATCCTGCGGCTCCGGCGGCGCCACTTCCTGTCGCAGCACAAGCCAGTTCGACAACGCTCGGGACCGCACGTCCTCGAAGCCCGGGACATCGGCGGCGGCGAGTCTCTCCAGCTCGGCCGCCTGCTCTACGACATGGTCGAGGCTCCCCCCGCGCAGGCCCCGCGCACTGGCCAGGCTCACCCGGGCGTGGGCGAGAGCGCGGCGTCGCGCGGGGTCGTCCGCCCGGTGGCCGGCCGATGCCGCCTCCTCCGCCAGGCTCAGCGCCCGCAGCGCCGACTCTTCGGCATCGTCCTGCCGCTCGGCCCGCACGAACGCGACGGACCGCCAGGCCTCCACCTCAGCCCGCAGCCCGGGATCCTCACCGGCCAGCTCCGCGGCGTCGGCGAGCGCGGCCCACGTCCCATGCCGGTCCCCCGCCAGCCAGGCGACGCTGCTCCGCTCCAGGCGCTGTCTGCACTGCATCACGGACTCCAGCCTAGCCTCGAACTACGTCATATTGACTAGACTTCGGGCCGTCCATGCCGAGAAGACTGTCAGACATGACCGCTCTCCACGTCGACGCCCTCACCCGATCCTTCATCACACAGACCTCCGTCACCCGAGTCGCTCTCTCCGCGGTGGACCTGATCCTGCCCCGAGGCGGCGTCCATGCCCTGCTGGGGCCCAATGGCGCGGGCAAGACCACCTTGTGCCGCATCGCCTCCACCGTCCTGCTGCCCACCTCGGGCACCTGCGAGGTGCTGGGACATGACGTGGTGGCCGACGCCCGGACGGTGCGGCGTCTCATCGGCATCGTCTTCGGCGGCGACCGAGGGCTCTATGAGCGCCTCACCGCTGAGGAGAACCTGCGCTTCTGGTGCAGCATGCACGGCCTCCGACGCCGGGCGGCCACTGCCCGCATCGCCGAGCTGCTGGAGCGCCTGGGTCTGGCCTCCCGGGGCACGGAGCGGGTGGAGACCTTCAGTCGGGGCATGAAGCAGCGGCTGCATCTGGCCCGCGGCCTGGTCGCCGACCCGCAGCTGCTCATCCTCGATGAGCCCACGGTCGGCATGGACCCGATCTCCGCCCGCGAGTTCCGCGGCCTGATCACCGAGCTGCGCCAGGAGGGCCGCTCAGTGCTGCTCACCACCCATGACCTGGCTGAGGCGGAGGCGCTGGCGGACACAGTGACCATGATCGACCGCGGCAGCATTCTGAGGCATCTGGACGCGCCCCCGGCCGCCGGCACGTTGGAGCCCCTCTACTTCGAGCTGCTCAGCCGAACCTCCGAGGCCGGCGCCTCCCGAGGCATGGAGGTGTGAGGCACATGCTGTGGATCGCCGTCGTCGCCGGCTTCTCCGAACAGGTGCGGCAGATGCGGGGGAACGCCGATTGGCTCATGCCGCTCATCACCGCGCCCCTGCTCACCGTGGTGTTCGTGACCATCTTCCTGCACGCCGACCGGCACGAGCTCATGGGGCACGCGGTGCTGGCTCCGGCTCTGATGACCATGTGGAGCGTCTCCCTGCTCACCGCCGGGGAGCTGATCTCCCGGGAGCGGGAGAACGGCTCCCTGGAGGGGCTGCTCGCAGCTCCGGCACCGTTCGGGCTGGTGCTGTTCGGGCGGATCGCCGCGGTGACGATGATCTCGCTGCTGGGGTTCCTGGAGTCCTGGACGGTGGGCAGCCTGATCCTCGGCGGACCGGTGAGCATCGCCCACCCCGGTGCGTTCAGCGCGACCAAGTTGGTGACGTATCTGGCGATGACCTGCTGGGCCGGTGTGATGTCCAGCCTGTTCGTCCTGGCACGATCTGCCCGGATCTTCCAGAATTCCCTGAGCTATCCGTTCTTCGTCCTCGGCGGGGTGCTCGTCCCGGTGTCCCTGCTGCCGGCCTGGGTGGAGATCCCGGCCCGCGGCGTCTTCCTCTCCTGGTCCTCGGATCTGCTGCGTGATGCCATGGCGCCCGACGCCGTGGAGCACCTGGCCCTGCGACTGGCCGTGATCGCGGGGCTCGGCCTGTGCGGACTCGGGCTGAGCCTGATCCTGCTCTCCGCGACCCTGCGCCGAGTGCGCTCCACCGGGAGGCTCACCCATGCTTGACACCGTGATCGCCGCGAGCCGGGTGGCCCGCGCGGACCTGAAGGCCATCTATACCCCCGCCACCTGGGTGTTCGGGTGGCTCGGCCGAATCCTGGCCCAGGTGATCTTCTTCGCACTGATCGGGGTCCTGCTGGAGGACCGGGCCGCGCTGGTCTATCTGTTCCTGGGGCAGGCGGTGATGGTCGCCGTCGTCGAGGTGTTCATGTCCATCGCCTCCACCACCTGGGAACGGCGGGCAGGCACGCTGCCGCTGCTTGTCGCCGCACCCCGTCCGTTGTGGCCGGTGTTCTTCGGCCGGTCATTGCAGTGGATCCCCAGCGGGGCGGCCACGTCCTCGGTGGCGCTGTTCCTGCTCGGCCCGGCCTTCGGCATCACCTGGGATCCTGTGCTGGCGCTGGTGGCGGTCCCGGTGCTGCTGACCACCGTGGCGGCGATGTACCTGATGGCGCTGACGCTGGCCGGTGTGGTGCTGCGTTCGCCACGGTGGCGCAACGTCACCTCGAACGTCTCCCACATCCTGGTGATGCTGATGTGTGGAGTCACGGTCCCGGTCACCATCTGGCCGGGCTGGCTCCAGGCGCTGGGGCAGGGCATCCCGCTGACCCATGGGCTGCAGCTCATCCGCGAGCTGCAGGCTGGGCAGCTGGGCTGGGACCTCGGGTTCGCCGCGCTGCTGCTGGTGGCCACCGGCGTCGGCTGGGGTCTGTGTGCGGCTGTGTCATTCACTGTCTTCGGCGAGGCGGGCCGCCGGGACGGCAGCATCGCCTTCGCCGAGTGACGCACGACGACGGCTCCGCACTCACCACGTTGCCTCTGCGGTTTGGGCCCTTATGGCGCGAGATTCGAGCTCATAAGGGCCCAAACCGCGGAGACAACGCAGGGGAGACTGCGGACGGATCGCCTCAGATCGCGCGGGAGTAGTCCTCCTTGAGCGTCTTGAGGTGGAACCAGGTCTCCATCCCGGTCACCCCGGGCAGGCCTTTGAGGTCGTCGAGCCGGGCGAAGACGTCCCCGGGCACAGAGGAGGCCAGAGTGGCGATCAGGTCGAAGGGCCCGATGCTCATCGCCGCGAACTCCGTCTCCGGATAGCCCATGAGCCTCCGGGCCACGGACTCGTCCTCCCCACCCAGGTGCAGCCCCACCCCCACTTTGACGCGGCGGGCATGGGCGGAGTGGGTCACCACCGCACTGATCCGCAGGATCCGGTCGTCGAGCATGCGCCGCACCCGGCTGCGCACCGCCGTCGGCGAGAGCCGCACCTGCCGGGCCAGGTCCCGGTAGCTGATGCGTCCGTCGTGGCGCAGCAGCTCCACCAGCTCGCTGTCGATCTCGTCCACCCGGCCGCCGCCGTCGTAGTCCGAGACGAAGGATCCGCGCAGCACCTCGGTGTAGATGGCTGTGCGGATGCGCGCCACCTCGGGGAAGCTGCGCACCTGGGCCAGCACCTCGAACAGGGCCTCGTGGTCCGCCGCCCGGACCTCCACCACGAGGTCCTGGGAGCCGGAGATCGCCGAGACCAGGGGGATGTCGTCGCGGCCGCTGAGCTCCTCCACCACGCCGCTGAGCTCCCCGCGCCCGGTGATGGACACGTGGGCCAAGCAGCTCTCCCCCAGGAACGCCGGCGCCGCGGCCGCCACGATGCGCACTGCACCGGAGTCGATGAGCTCCCGCACACGCGCGGACACCACGGAACGCGGGACCCCCAGCTGTTCCGCCAACGCGCTGAAGCTGGCTCTGCCGTCCTCCTGCAGCGCGGCGATGAGCTCGTCGTCGATCGACGTCGCCATCGGCTTCCTCCTTCCATCGGCGGCCCCCAGAGGCCGACCCACCGATTTCCCCACATGCGACACCATCTCGGGCAGATCATCATCATGGAGAGAACATGGAACACCTTCTGCGTCACATTCTGGCGGATCGACCGTCAGAAGGGAATCATCAGCACCCTCGTCCTGAACTTTTCCCTATTGCCATGTGACGCGCCTCTCAGTACATTCGGAAGCAGATCCCCGCCGTGCGCACCGGTGCACCCTGCCCGCCGACGCCACCGGCGACACGCCCACCCCCTTCTCGTGAGGACCGCCCATGACGCTCTCGACCCCGCTTCCCGATGACTCCCCCGCGGCCGAGCGGCCCGCTGTCACCCCGCCCCTGACGATGCTCAGTCCGGACTTCCCCTTCAGCTACGACCACTATCTGGCGAGCCCGACCGGACTGGGCCGGGTCCCGGAACAGGCGCACGGCACCGAGGTCGCCGTCGTCGGCGGAGGCCTGGCCGGCATCGTGGCCGCCTATGAGCTGATGAAGATGGGCCTGAAGCCGGTGGTCTACGAGGCGGCCGGGATCGGCGGACGCCTGAAGTCCCAGGCCTTCGACGGCGCCCCCAACGTCGTCGTCGACCTCGGCGGGATGCGCTTCCCCACCACGGGCCGCGCCTTCTACCACTACGTGGACAAGCTGGGCCTGGAGACCCGTGCGTTCCCCAACCCGCTCTCGCCCGTCACCCCCTCGACCGTGATCGACCTCGCCCACGAGCCCGAGCCCACCTACGCGGAGACCGAAGACCAGCTCCCGCCGCTCTACCGGGAGGTCGCCGAGGCGTGGAAGCAGGCACTGCGGGACGAGGCCGAGCTCGACGCCGTGCAGAACGCCATCCGCCACCGGGACGCCCAGATGCTCAAGCGGCTCTGGAACGAGCTGGTGGCCCGCTTCGACGACGAGTCCTTCTACGGCTTCGTCGCCGGCTCCGAGGCCTTCAAAGCACTGAGCTGGAAGCACATCGAGACCTTCGGCCAGGTCGGCTTCGGCTCCGGCGGCTGGGACACCGACTTCCCCAACTCCGTGCTCGAGGTTCTGCGCGTCGTCTTCACCGACGCCGACGACGACCACCGCGGCATCGTCGGCGGCGCCCAGCGGCTGCCCGAGTCGCTGTGGCGCCACGCTCCGGAGGACATCGTCCACTGGCCCGCCGGCACGTCGCTGGAATCGCTGCACGGCGGCGCACCCCGTGGTGCGGTCACCGGCATCCACCGCGGCCAGGACGGCTCGCTGCCCGACGGCGGCGTCACCATCACCGAGAAGTGGGGCCGCACCACCACGTACCCGGCCGCCGTCGTGACCTGCCAGTCCTGGCTGCTCTCAGCCCGCATCGACACCGACGAGGATCTGTTCACCCCGGAGATGTGGAACGCCATCGAGAAGAGCCACTACATGCTCTCCTCGAAGACCTTCGTCATGGTGGACCGCCCGTTCTGGCGGGACATCGACCCGGAGACCGGCCGCCCGGTGATGTCCATGACGCTGACCGACCGGCTCCCGCGGGCCACCTACCTGCTGGACGAGGGCCCGGACAAGCCGGCGGCGATCCTGCTCTCCTACACCTGGAACGACGACGCCCTGAAGTGGCTGCCGCTGGACGCCGACGAACGCACCCGGCTCATGCTGCATTCGCTGCACAAGATCTACCCCACCCTGGACATCGGCTCCCACATCATCGGCCAGCCGATCACCGTCTCCTGGGAGGCCGACCCCAACTTCATGGGCGCCTTCAAGAACAACCTGCCGGGCCACTACCGGTACCAGGAGAAGCTGTTCAACCACTTCGTGCAGAAGGACCTGCCGCAGCACCAGCGCGGCATCTTCCTGGCCGGCGACGACATCTCCTTCACCGCCGGCTGGGCCGACGGCGCCGTCACCACCGCGCTCAACGCCGTCTGGGGCGTCATGGACCACCTGGGCGGCTCCACCGCCACGGACAACCCCGGCCCCGGCGACGTCTGGGACGAGCTCAAGCCCATCGCCCTGGACTGAGGCACCGCCTCCTCCCCCGCCTCCTGCCCTTCCCCCGCCCCGAAAGGACATCATGACCAGCCAGTCCTCCCCCGAGAACACCCCCACGACGCCGGTCGGCCCCCGCGACAGCTCCAAGACCCCGCGCTACGCCGGCCGGGCCACCTACGCCCTGCTCCCGGAGCTGCACGAGGTCGGCCGCGCCGACATCGCCGTGGCCGGGGTCCCCTTCGACACCGGAGTGAGCTACCGCCCCGGGGCGCGCTTCGGTCCCTCCCACGTCCGGGAGGCCTCGCGCCTGCTGCGCCCCTACAACCCGGCCCAGGACATCTCCCCCTTCGCCGTGCAGCAGGTCGCCGACGCCGGTGACCTGGTGGCCAACCCGTTCAACCTGGACGAGGCCATCCAGCAGGTGGCCGACGGCGCCCGCGACCTGCTCACCCAGGCCGAGAAGCTGGTGGTCATCGGCGGCGACCACACCATCGCCTACCCCCTGCTGCGCACCATGGCGGAGAAGCACGGCCCGGTGGCGGTGCTGCACGCCGACGCCCACCTGGACACCTGGGACACCTACTTCGGCGCCCCCATCACTCACGGCACGCCGTTCCGCCGCGCCTCCGAGGACGGGTTCATCGACCTGACCGCCAGCGCTCACCTGGGCATCCGCGGTCCGCTCTACGGCAAGGGCGACCTCGACGACGACGCCCGCCTGGGCTTCCAGATCACCACCAGCGAGTTCATCGAGGAGCACGGCGTCCCGGCGGCGATCGAGCGGCTGCGCGCCCGCCTCGGCGACCGCCCGGTGTACATCTCGGTGGACATCGATGTCCTGGACCCGGCCCACGCGCCGGGCACCGGCACCCCGGAGGCCGGTGGCCTGACCTCACGGGAGCTGCTGCGCATCATCCGCGGACTCTCGGACCTGAACCTGGTGGGTGCCGACGTCGTCGAGGTCGCCCCGGCATACGACCACGCCCAGCTGACGGCCGTGGCGGCCAGCCACGTGGTCTACGAGCTGATCTCCGCGATGGGCCAGTCCAAGAACGCCCAGGTCGAGAACACCCAGGTCGAGAACACCCAGGAAGCCTGAGCCCATGAACCTCTACCGCCGCCTCGACCAGCACCTCGAGACCCACTCCGAGACGGGGCAGCCGGTCGTCGGTGAGCTCACCGGCCGCCGGATCTTCATGATCTGGCTGGCCGCGAACCTGGTGGTCACCACCATGCTCACCGGGACCCTGTTCGTCCCTGGGATCGGCTATGGGGCCGCGGCCACTGCGATCCTGATCGGGACGTTGGTCGGGGCGGCGGTGCTCACCGCAGTGGGCGCGATCGGCACCCGCACGGGCTTGGCCACCATGGCGCTGACCCGCGGGCCCTTCGGACTGCGCGGCTCCATGCTGCCGGTGGCCGCCAATGTGACGGTCCTGATGGGGTGGAGCTGGGTGCAGGCCATGCTGGCCGGCATCACCGTGGACCACCTGATCGCCGGGTTCACCGGTTGGTCCAACCCGGTTCTGTGGTCGGTGGTCTGCGAGATCATCGTGGTCTCGCTGGCGATCTTCGGCCACTCCGGGATCGCCAAGGTCGAGCCTTGGCTGGCGGTCTTCATCCTGGCGGTGATGGGCTACGTGTTCTACCTGGCTCTCTCCGCGTTCTCCGTCACGGACTTCCAGGCCCTTCCTGAGGACCCCGAGGCCGGAATGACCTCGATCATCGCCCTGGACATCGTGATCGCCACCGCGATCTCCTGGACGGTGCTCTCCGCGGACTTCAACCGCTTCGCCCGCACCCCGCGGGCCGGCGTCGTCGGCTCCGGGCTGGGCTACACGACCTCCACGGTGCTGGCCATGCTGCTGGGGCTCACCGGAATCTCCTACCTGATCGCCTCCGGCACCAGCCCGGAGGCCTTCGACCCGGTGGCGTTCGTGGAGGGCTTCGGCACCCCGGTGGCCGTGGTGATCTTCTTCTCCGTGATGGCCACCAACACCATGGCCGTCTACGGCATGACGACGTCGGCGGTCGGCCTGCTGCCCGGGCGCCGCTTCCGCTTCCTGCCCACTGCGCTGGTGCTGGGCGGCGTCTCCGTGCTCGGTTCCACCTGGCTGGCCCTGCTGGACCAGTTCACCGACTTCCTGGTCATGATCAGCGCCTTCTTCATTCCGGTGTTCGCGATCCTGCTGATCGACTACTACCTGCTGCGCCGCGCCCGCTACACCCGGGACATCCTCAATTCCGCCGGCGGCGCCTACTGGTACCGCCAGGGTGTGAACTGGCGGGCCTTCCTGGTGTGGTTCGCCGGAGCCGCGTCCATCTACTGCTGGACCTACGTCTGGCCCCTGGCCGTCGGCGCCTCCATCCCCGCGTTCCTGCTCAGCGCCGCCGCCTACCTGGCGCTGTCGTGGCACACTCGTTCCCCGGGACGTGCCGCCCCGGCGTCCTCCGACCCTGACTCCCCCGCCCAGCTGTCCACCACAAGGTGAGGTCACCTGCCATGACACAGACAACCACTCGACGAGCCGCCCCCTGGTTCCTCATCCCATCCCTGCTGGGGATCATGATCTTCGTGGTGCCCATCCCGGATGGGGAGGGATCCATCACCATCCCGGTGGCCTGGCTGGCCGGCGCCACCGAGGCCGGGCTGGGCGACGCCCTGGCCTGGCTGACCGTGGGCGTGATGGCGGTCTCGGTGCTCGGCACCTCCCTCTTCCGCGCCCTCCCCGAGCACCTGCGGGAGCGCCCGCTGGTGCGCGCACTGTTCTCCACCACACCCGTGTGGTTCGGGCTGCGCATCCTGGGCCTGATCTTCGGGCTGCTGACCGTGCTGCAGGTCGGGCCGGAGTGGCTGTGGCACGAGGACACCGGCGGCCTGATCTTCGGGCTGGCCGCCTTCATGGTGACCGTGTTCTTCTTCGCCGGCTTCCTGCTGCCGCTGCTGCTGAACTTCGGGCTGCTGGAATTCGCCGGGGTGATGCTGACCAAGGTGATGCGTCCGCTGTTCACCGTGCCGGGGCGCTCCTCCATCGACAGCCTCGCCTCCTGGCTGGGCGACGCCACCATCGGTGTGCTGATGACCAACCAGCAGTACGTGCAGGGCTACTACACCAAGCGTGAGGCCGCCGTGCTGGGCACCACGTTCAACGTGGTCTCCCTGACCTTCACCATCGTCATCATGGGTTACCTGAGCCTGCAGCACATGTTCGCCCCCTTCTACGCGACCATCGTGGTGGCCGGCCTGGCCGCCGCGGTCATCATGCCCCGCATCCCGCCGCTCTCCCGATTCAGCGACAGTTACGCCGACTGGATCCCCCAGGGCGGCACCGAGGCCGCCGTCGCCGCTGAGCACCAGGCCGATCAGCACGGGGACACCGAGCACCAGGCCGACGTGGCCGCCTCGGCCGCCGAGGCCCCGGCCGGGTCCGAGGCGTCCTCCGGCTCCCGCTCTTCCACCTCCCAGCCGCCGATGATCCGGCGTGCGTGGGGCGCGGCCCTGGATCGGGCGGCGTCCTCCCGGCTGAGCGACATCTCCCGGCGCGGCGGCTCCAACGTGCTGGAGATGTGGATCGGCATCATCCCGATCATCATGGCCGTGGGCACCGTGGCGGTGCTGATCGCCGAGCACACGCCGCTGTTCTCCTGGCTGGGCGCACCGTTCGTGCCGGTCCTGGAGCTGATGGGCGTCCCGGAGGCCGCGGCGGCCTCTGAGACCCTGTTCATCGGCTTCGCGGACATGCTGCTGCCGGCCCTGATCGGTACCGGCATCGAGGCGGAGATGACCCGGTTCATCATCGGGTGTCTGTCGGTCACCCAGCTGATCTTCATGTCCGAGGTCGGTGGTCTGCTGCTCGCCTCGAAGATCCCGGTCCGCTTCCACCACCTGGCGGCGATCTTCCTGCTGCGCACCCTGATCACCCTGCCGATCATCATCGGGCTGGCGCACCTGTTCTACTGATCGTTCCGGCTGAAAAGCCTGAGCCCCGCCGACGCCCCGGCCGCCTCCCGCGGCTGGGGCGTCGGCGCCCGGATCGCCCCCAGATCCGCACCGCCCCACCGAGTACCACCGAGTACCCACCGAATGCCCTCCGCTAGAGAACCGTCTCCCTGAGAACGAGGTCCCATGAACCGTGCTCCGCGCCTGCTCGACGTCGTCACCGCCCACCGCCGCCTGCGCGGTCGGGTGCGTACCACTGCCGTGGAGGCCTCCGGTCCGCTCTCCGCAGAGTCCGGCGCCGAGGTGCTCATCAAATGGGAGAACCAGCAGGTCACCGGCTCGTTCAAGGCCCGCGGAGCGCTGAACACCGTGGACTCGCTCTCGGAGGCGGAACGCGCCCGCGGCGTCGTCACCGCCTCCTCGGGCAATCACGCCCAGGGGCTGAGCTGGGCGGCCGCGGCCCAGGGGGTGCCGGCCACGATCGTGGTGCCGGAGACCACTCCGGAGACCAAGAAGGCGGGGGCGCGGACGCTCGGGGCGGAGCTGATCGTCCGCGGCTCCTCCTATGACGACGCCGAGGCGCACGCCTGGACGCTCGCCGAGGAGCGCGGTGCGGTCTACGTGCACTCCTATGACGATCCCCGCATCATCGCCGGACAGGGCACCGTGGCACTGGAGGCGCTGCTGGAGCACCCCGACCTGGAGGCGATCGTGGTGCCCGTGGGCGGCGGCGGACTCATCTCCGGGATCGCGGTGGCGGCCAAGGCCATCAGCCCCCAGATCCGGATCATCGGGATCCAGCCCGAGGTCTCGGCGAAGTTCGGCGCCAGCTTCGCCGCCGGGCACCGCGTAGACGTCCCCTACCGATCCTCCTGGGCGGACGGCCTGCCCGGAGACATCGGAGAGCTGAACCTGCAGGTCGTGCTGGAGCATGTGGACGACTTCGCGGCGGTCTCCGAGGACAGCATCGCTGAGGCCGTCGCCTGGCTCGCCCGGCATCACCGGCAGATGATCGAGGGTTCCGGGGCGGTCGGCGTCGCCGCCTTCCAGCAGGGGCTGCTGGAGGATCTGCGCGGGAAGAAGGTCCTGACGGTCGCCACCGGCGGCAACATCGACGCCGACCGGTTCGCCGCGTTCCTGCAGCGCTGACCCCTACACTCCTGAGGCACTGCCCCTGCACCCCTGGGGCCCTGCCCCTGCGCTGAGTTGGTCTGGAGTTGTGCATACTCGAGTCGATCGAGTCGAGTACCCACAACTCCAGACCAACTCGCCACGCTGACAGCGGATCCCGGCGACCACGCGATCCGGGCAGTCGAGGCAGTCTCCCGATGGGCCCCGTCACCCGCCGGCTCGGCCGGCACGTTCAGGGGGTGTCCCCCGGTGGTGCCCCCAGCCCGGCGGCGGCTTCACGCATCGCCTTCTCCGCCATCTCCACGGTGATGAGGCTGTTCCCGACTACGATGTGAAGACCATAGGCATCCTCCAGCGCCACGAGATTCATGGCCAGGGTCTCGATGCTTGTCCGTGGCGCGAAGTCCCCTGACGCTGCCCCTCGCTGAAGGATCGAGGTATAGGTGGCGAGCTGGCGCCGGTACAGCGCCTCCACGAGCTCATCGTGCACCTGTGAGGTGCCCGCCAGGACGTCGAACTCGTAGAGCAGCCGCATCAGCGCGTCTTCAGGCCCATCCGGCAGCCCAGTGCGGATCGCGACGGCCAGCTGCTCCGCCGACGAGTCCACACCCCGGACGAGTGTGTCTCGCCGCTCCCCAAGTCGCTCGATCCCTGCCCGGTGCGCTTCGACGAGCAGAGACTCCAGGTCTTCGTAGTAATAGAGCACAGCTCCCCTGGTCAGCCCCGCCTCCTCCGCGACATCGGTCATCGACAGGGCCCGCAGTCCTTTGCGTCCAGCGGTGTCGATCGTCGCGGCGATGAGGTCCTGCCTGCGCTGCGTTTGGTTTCTGGGACGGGCCATTCATTGACAGTACCGCATGACGCATGTCACTCTTCGTCCAATTATTTGACGCCACCGTCAAAGAATTGGATCGCCACCTGAAGGGACCACCATGCTCGACCTGCTGTTGACCGACGCGCGAGTCCGCACTTTCGCCCAAGACCTCCCCTGGGCTCAGGCGGTGGGCATCACCGGGGACCGCATCACCTACATCGGGAACTCGCAGGACGCCCCCGCCGCCCACCGCGTGCACAGCGCCGACGGGGCCCTGATCACCCCTGGCCTCATCGACAGCCACAATCACCTGCTGCTCGGCTTCGACCCGGACGCCGTCAGCCTGGAAGGGGCGGAGACCCTCGACGAGGTACGGCGCCGGATCCACGGGCTCGCATTCTCACGGCCGGACCTGGACTGGATCTGCGCCGAGAACGCGGTGTACTCGGTGGTCGCCGGCCGACGTCCCCGTGCGGACGACTTGGTAGGCCTCACCGACCGCCCCGTCTTCGTCACCACCTACGATCAGCATTCGGTCTGGCTCAATGACGTCGCGCTGCGCGCACTCGGCATCGACGACGGCGCGGAGCTCGCCTGGGGCGTGCCCGAACGTGACACCGACGGTGCACCCACGGGTTGGATCACCGACTTCTACACCAGTGCGATGACCACCGCCGGGCTCGCAGCCCTGCAGCGTGACATCCCGATGTACTCCCCCGAGCGCCGCTATCGCAAGCTCCTGGGCAGCCTGGAGATGGCCACTCGGTCCGGCATCACCACTGTGGTGGAGCCCCAGGTGCCGTTGGCAGAGCAGGCACTGCTGCTGCGCGCCGAATCCGAAGGGCGTCTGTCCTCTCGAGTCATCGGCGCGCTGTTCCATCCGATCGACGCCGACGCCGCATTCCGCCGAGAGCTGCGGGAGGCCGCCGACGTCGTCCCGGCCTCAGACAGGTTGCGCTTCGGTCCGGTGAAACTCTACGCCGATGACGTCATCGAACCGCACAACGCATGGATGCTGGAGGACTACGCGAACCGTCCCGGTCATCGAGGGCATCCCTCGGCCCCGTTGGGCGAGCTGACCCGGATCATCACCGAACTGGACAGGCTCGGATTCCAGACCCACACCCACGCAACCGGTGACGGCGGCGTACGTCTGGCTCTGGATGCGATCGAACAGGCCCAGCGGACCAACGGAACCGTCGACCGTCGCCACGGCATCGTGCACGTCGAATGCCTCGCCCCTGCTGACCTTCCGCGCTTCTCCGCCCTGGGAGTCACTGCGGCCATGCAGCCACGGCACGCCTCCCCGGACCTGATCCGCGGGACATGGATGGACAATGTGGGCGAAGAGCGCTGGGGCCGGGCGTGGCGGATCCGATCGCTCATGGAGTCAGGAGCGCATGTGGCCTTGTCCAGCGACTGGCAGGTCGGCGAAATGGACCCGCTGGTCGGGATCTACTCAGCCCTGACTCGGGCCAGCCTGGACGGTGCGGACACCTGGACTCCGGCCGAACGGATCGGCCTCGACGCGGCCCTGCAGGGATACACCGCCGAAGGCGCGTGGGCCTGGCATGCCGAAGAGCAGCTGGGAGCCCTTCGACTCGGGGCCCGAGCTGACCTCGTCGTCTGGTCGGACGACCTCTACCGGCACACCGAAGAGCCCGCGGCACTGCTGGAGCAGCACGCCGCCCTGACCATCGTCGGAGGTGAGATCGTCCACGACGCCGCCGCGACCAGCGCAACGCCTGCAGACCCCGCGCCGCTGGGCGCCTGCTCAGCGCACTGATCCCAGCCACCACTCGCATCAGATTCCATCGCTCGAGGGAGAGACGCCGTCATGCCACAGGACCCCACCTCCGAACCACAGGTGACCACGCCTGAACCGCAGAAGCCGGGCACGAGACCGCGGAAGCTGAGCGCCCCGGCGTCCGCTGCTGAGGATGCCCGAGTCCACCAAGAAACCCCACCGCTGCGCAGAACGCTGCGCCTGCAGCACATCGTGTTCGTCGGACTCGCCTACATGGCCCCCATGGCTGTCTTCGACATGTTCGGCATCGTGGCCTTCGCGACCGACGGTCGCGTACCGCTGGCCTACCTCATCACGATGGCGGCGATGCTCATCACAGCCCTGAGCTATGCGCGCATGTGCCGCCTCCACCCCAGCGCCGGATCGGCCTATACCTACGCCCGACGCACTCTGAACCCTTCCGTAGGCTTCCTGGTCGGCTGGTCCGCGACACTGGGATACCTGCTGCTGCCCATGCTGAATGCGCTGCTGGCGGCGATCTACATGTCTGCGGTCCTTCCGGGGGTGCCCTCCTGGATCTGGGTGCTGTCCACCATCGCGGTGTGCACGCTGTTCAACCTACTGGGAGTGCACCTGGCAGCCCGGGCCAACCTGCTGCTCGTCCTGGTGCAGATCGCGGCGGCCGGAGCCTTCATCGTGTTCGCCGTGCGGAACATCGTCACAGCGGGCAGTGGAAACGAACTGTCCATGACGCCGTTCTCACCCGGTGACGTGCCAACCGCCGCCCTGATCAGCGGAGCCTCGCTGCTGGCACTCTCCTTCCTCGGCTTTGATGCTGTCACGACCATGTCCGAAGAGGCGGTCCACCCGCGACGAGACATCCCTCGGGCCATCCTCATCATTGTCATCGGCGCGGGGACCTTCTTCATCGTCACGACGTACCTGATGCAGGTGATCTTCCCCGACGTCTCGCAGGTCGACGACATCGTCAGCGCCTCTCCGGAGATCGCCCGACACATCGGCGGTGCGGCGTTCCAGGCGCTCTTCGTGGCCGGCTACATGTTCGCCGTCCTCGGCTGTGGTCTGACACAGCAGATGACGGCAGCCCGTCTGCTGTTCGCGATGGGCCGGGACGGCATGATTCCGCGGGGCATGTTCGGTCGCCTCTCGCCCACCACTCAGGTTCCGGTCATGAACATCCTCTTCATCGCGATTCTGGCCTGCTCCGCGCTCGTCCTCGATCTGGAGGCAGCTGCCTCGCTGATCAACTTCGGTGCATTCATCGCCTTCGCCGCCGTGAACGCCTCGGTCATCGCGGCGTACCTCCGGGTCGTCCGGCCCACCGGCAACGGCAGCGCCTTCGGCTGGGTCGCGCTGCCGAGCATAGGACTGCTCATCAACGTCGCCCTGTGGTTCAGCCTCGAACCCAGCGCCAAGATCGTCGGGGGCATCTGGGTGGCCGTCGGATTCGCCTATCTGCTCTGGACGACGCGGATGTTCCGTCGGGATCCCATCGAGCTCGCGGACCCCGACATGACGTGACGCGAGTCGCGCAGGACCCGTCGGCTACTGGTCTGCGACTCGACCGCGGGCGGCGTCGCCAACGTCACGAGTGTCCCTAGATCTCCAGACCACCTCACCACACCGTCGGCGTACCCAAACACCTCTGCAGACGTCGGCCCCGCGGCCCTCCGACACGAGGAGAGCCCTGGGGCCCTGCCCCTGCGCTGAGTTGGTCTGGAGTTGTGCATACTCGAGTCGATCGAGTCGAGTACCCACAACTCCAGACCAACTCAGCGGGTTGTCAGGCCGTCATCTCACGCCCTGGCGCCGAGTCAGGATGCGTCCGCCCGCACCGTAGTGCCGACGTCGATCTGCGCCCGCTCCGCCGCGAGCTGGTCCAGGGCCTCCTGTTCGGAGACCTGGGACCGGGGAGTGATCAGACTGACAAGCACGCAGGCCGCCGTGGCCACGGCCAGGGAGGGGAACACCGGACCGCCCCAGAACTCGATCCAGGTGTCGTTGGCCTGCACGGTGAGGGACGTGGCGGAGCCCGCCACGATCGCCGCCATCCCGCCCTGCCAGGTGGCACGCGACCAGAAGCGCCCCAGCACGGAGGCCACGAAGAGCCCGGCGAGGATCGTCGAGATCATCGCGGTGATGTACCCGATGACCGTGTCCGCGATCAACGCACCGGCCAGCGCCAGCGTCAGCACGCAGACCAGCGCGACCCGTGAGTACAGGACCATCTTCTCCTTCTTCGGCATCCGACCGGTGACCATCTGCACGACGTCGCGCAGCAGGATCGTCACGGCCGTCACCGCGTCGGAGTCCCCGGAGGACATGGTCGCCGAGAGACCCGCCACCAGCAGGAACGCACCCACAGCCAGCGGGAAGACCTCGGTGGCGAGATACGGGAACGCCATGTCCGGTGACGCCAGGTCAGGGTTGAGGCTGTAGGCGGCCATACCGACGAGCGCGGGCATCACCGCGAATGCGGCGAACAGCCCCGCCACCCAGAGGAAGCTGCGTCGCACCACCTGGGTGTTCCGCGCCGAGTAGATGCGTTGCCGGAACGAGGGTGTGGCCAGCACTCCGACGGCGATGACGGCGGCGAAGGACACAGCCGGCAGCGGCCCCATGGCCTCCAGGCCGAGGAAGCCCATGGCCTCTTCGCCAGAGGCAGCATCCAGGCCGGAGAACCCGCCCAGCGTCACGACGGCCAGCACTGCCAGGCCGGTGAAGCCCAGGAAGAGCAGCGTCCCCTGGATGGCGTCGGTGATCACCACAGCGAGGTAGCCGCCGACGACGGTGTAGATGCCGAAGCCGAGGGCGACGATGACCTTGGACAGGGTGATGTCGATTCCCGTCAGGTAGGTCAGGTAGATGGATCCGCCCATGATGTGGGCGCCCAGCCACCCCACGCTGGCCAGCAGGAGGACCACGGCGACGAGGCCCTTCACCTTGCGGTCCGCTCCGTAGTAGAAGCTGACCTCCTCGGAGTAGGTCATGAAGCCATGCTTCCGGACACCGGCGAAGAGCAGCATCAGGAGCAGCACGCCGGTGGCCCCGCCAATGCCGTAGAGCGCCCCGGCCCACCCGTGCTCATAGCCGAAGCCGACGGCACCCAGACTGGAGCCGGTGCCCACCAGGGTGGCCAGCGTGGTGGCCAGCAGCAGCGGTGTGGTGAGGTTCCGTCCGGCCAGCAGGAAGTCCTCACCGGTCTTCGTCCTCCGGGCGATCAGGATCCCGACGACCAGCATGAGGACGACGAACCCGATGAAGACACCCAGGTAGACAGGGTGCGGCGTGATGTCCACTGGCGATCACCCCTCGGAACCTGAGAGGGGCGAGTACAGCACGGCATCCACCTCGATCTCGAACCCGGGGAGATCCGCCTGCAGCGTGGTGCGAGCCACCTGCCCCTCCCCGAAGTACTGCGGGAAGAGCTCGTTCATGCCGGCGAAGTTGCCCAGATCCAACAGGTAGACACCCACGCGGACGGCCTGATCGAGGCTCGCGTCTGCGGAGGCGGCGATGGCGGCCAGATGGTCGAAGGTGACCTTGGCCTGGGTGGCGAAGTCGCCCTCCACCAGGCTGCCGTCCGGCCGGTGCGGTGTGGCTCCGGAGAGGAACACGAAATCGCCGGCACGCACGGCGTGCGCGTACGGCCCTCCGGGACGGCAGGCCTCGGGGGTCATGATCGGCTTCTTAGTCATAGCATTGTCCTTTCAGTGCTCGGGTTGGGGACTGTCTCGGGAAACATGTGAGGGACGTCAGGCGGGGAAGGCCCGGCGTCAGAATCTGGTGCGGACGGAGGCGTCCCAGCGCAGGTGGCCCGGCTCGACGGCCGTGACCAGCAGCAGGTCCCGCCATTTGTCGGCGATCGTGCAGGGATGGGACTGCCCGAATTCGATGACGTCGCCGATCTCGATCTCCTGGTCGGCGTGCTCCAGGTAACCGTGCTGGTCATTGGTGTCCACCAGCTCTGCCTGGGTGAGCGGTTCGATGCGCCCGTCAGCCCGGTGGATCCGCAGCGGTCGGGGCAGGGAGATGTCATAGGCCAGGTCCCGTTTGCCGGCGTCGAGGATCGCGAGTCCCTGTTCTGGCGTGGAGAGCACCCGCGCCCAGAGCGTGGCTGCCGCACGCAGCTGCGGACCAGAGGCACGCAGCTGGTAGGGGGTCAGCCGCCCGTAATGACCATGGTCATGAAGCAGGTAGGAGCCCGGGCGGAGGACCACGCGCCCGCCGACGGCGGTCTCTGCCGCTGGCCTGAGAATCTCGGCCGCCAGGTCGAAGTAGAGCCCGCCGCCGGCGGTGAGTACGGGATGATCCACTTCCATCCGGTCCGCATAGCGCTCGAAGAGCCGCGCCATGCGCCGAAGGAACGCCCGGACCTCCTCGATCCGCTCCGGGGGCAGCACGCCTTCGAAACCTGAGAACCCGGCGAAGGCCACGGCATCGGATGCCGTGATCGCCTCCACGATCTCGCCGACCTCATCGTCCTGCCGGACTCCGGCCCGTTTCCCCGGGATGCCCAGTTCGATGCACACCTGCACCGGACGTGGAGTCCGGCCCAATGCTGCCTGCATCTGCTCGACGGCACGCACGGAGTCCACCCAGCACATGATCTCTGGCCCGTCGTCCTCCAGGACGCCACGCAGCCAGGTCAGCCCTGGCGGCGTGAGGAACTCGTTGGCGATCACCACCAGCGGAACTCCTTCCTGCACCGCCACACGGGCCTGTGGGAAGTTCGCCACCGTGATGCCCACGGCACCGGCGGTCAGCTGGGCGCGCCACAGAGCCGGGGTCATCGTCGTCTTGCCGTGAGGGGCCAGCTGGACTCCCTGCTCGGCCATCCAGGACGCCATGCGTTCGATGTTGGAGACCACCGCCTCGGTCTCCACGGTCAGCATCGGCGTCGGGAGCTCGTCCCGGATGCTCAAGGTCTTCCCGGGCTCGAGTCTCCCCAGGGAAGACTTGGAGCGCGGGCCGGGGGCCTCGTGCTCCGCCAGGACGGCGGTTCGGATCGTGTCGGTTACGGGCTGCGTCATCATCTGTGTCCTCACGTGTGTCGGCCTACTCGTCTCCGGTGCGCCCTGTCGGCAGCGACCTGCCCACAGGACCGGTGCGGTGCAGCTGTCCCGGGCCGGAACCGGCATCGCCTGGCGCCTCGGGAGGCCGTGGCCAGACCGGTCGGCCTCCGAGCAGCACGGCGTCGAGCCCCTGTGTCTCCCGCCGCGGGTTCTGATAGTCGGCCCGGTCCATGTAGGTGGCAGGGTCGATGATCTGCAGGTCAGCTGGTGCCCCCGGGAGGATGGAGCCGCCGGCGACTCCGAAGCGCGCACGCGGAGCCGAGGTCATCCTCCGGACGACCTCCTCGGCGGGCACCACTCCCTCAGCCCACGCATACGTGCTCAGAGCCCGGGGGAACGTGCCGAACAGCCGCGGGTGGACATACCCTTCCTCCCGGGGAAGGCCGTCGGAGCCGAGGAAGGCATGGGGCCAGCTGAGCACCTCCCGCATCCCCTGCGGGTCCGAGTGGTGGACGATGATGGTGAGGACTCCGTCCTCCGCGAGCAGGAGATCAGCCAGCGCCTCGGCGGGATCCTCGCCTCGTTCGGCGGCGATGTCCGCCAGCGCCCGACCGTCGAACGCCTGGGCCTGCGGATCGCTGAATCCGGCGAGTAGGATCGCTTCCGGCCCCACCGAGGTGAATTGGTTCTCCAGGGGCCCGTCCCACGGGGTGCGCATCTCTTCGAGAGCCCGGGACCGGGCATCCGGATCGGTGAGGACCTCCAGCAGCGAGTCTGTTCCGCGGTCGGTGGTCCAGCTGGGGAACAGCGTGGAGGCGGTGGTGCTGCCGGCGGTGTAGGGGTAGACGTCGACGGTGACGTCGATCTCTTCTGCGCGGGCGGCCTCCAGGCGGTCGATGATCCGAGGCATCGTGCCGAAGTTGGCGGCACCGGTGACCTTGAGATGGCTGATGTGCAGCGCGCATCCGGCGTCACGACCCAGGGCCAGAAACTCCTCCAGGGAGCCTTCCAACCTGCCGCCTTCGTTCCTGATGTGCGCCACCAGCACCTTGCCCCGGCGAGCCACCACCCGGGCGAGCGCCAGCAGCTCGTCGCGCCCGGCTGCGCTCCCCGGGGAGTACATGAGTCCCAGGGAGAGACCCGCCGCTCCGGCGCTGAGCGCCTCGTCCAGGTGCGCGGCCATCTCACGGATCTGGACGGCATCGGCCGGCTTCTGCTCCATACCCATCACGCTGGCTCTCAGGGGCGCGTGCGGGACCAGGGCGATGACGTCGAGTGCGGTGGCGGAACGTTCCACCACGTCGAGGTAGTCGGTGAATCGGGGAAACACCTGCTCCGGGAACGGGCCGAGCACGGGCCTCGCGTAGTCCTCCAGGCCTCCACCGGCGACGGAGGGCGCACACCCGTGGCCGCAGTTGCCCACGATGGTGGCCGTCACCCCCTGGGAAATCTTCGGATCGAGGGCACGGGGGCGGAGGAGGGCGGCGTCGTCGTGGGAGTGGACGTCGATGAACCCGGGAAGCAGGAGGCGTCCCGTAGTGTCCCGCAGCGTCTCGCCCTCGGTGAGGGACAGGTCGGTGCCCACCTCGACCACCCGTCCGCCGGCGATCCGGACATCGGCACGACGGCGGGGACGTCCGGTGCCGTCGAGCAGGTCCCCGCCTCGGATGAGCTGTCGGTCGTGCATCATCGCCTCCCGTGCTGTCGTCGTCCGTCGATGTGTCGTGGGCAACACTGTGTCGGGATCGAGACTAGCGCATGGTTTACCGAGAATCTATACACTTGATGTAACTTTTACGTTGAAGCATGAGGGCGGAGACTCTGCCCACGGGGTACCGTATGGACCACACCACCCTGAGTCAGCGCACAGCCGAGAGGAATCCAGTGAGTGATGTGACGGCAGGTTCGCCGCGGTTCGAGAGC
Organism: Nesterenkonia aethiopica; assembly: GCF_039534665.1. NCBI lineage: Bacteria > Bacillati > Actinomycetota > Actinomycetes > Micrococcales > Micrococcaceae > Nesterenkonia > Nesterenkonia aethiopica. The sequence continues at coordinate 87,869 of NZ_BAAAVT010000011.1, forward strand.
ATCGAGGAGCTCCATGCGGTGCTGGCTCCGGTGATGAAGGCCGTCGCCGTCACCATCGGGGAGCACTGCGAGGTGGTCCTCCATGACCTGAGCCGACGCGACATGGACCAGACCATTCACGCCATCGAGAACGGTCACGTCAGCGGCAGGTCCGTCGGCGGGCCCTCGACGGACCGTGGCCTGACCCTGCTGAAGGACGAGTCAGTCGACCATGACGCCTTCGGCTACCGCGGCCGCACCGCCGACGGCCGGGAGCTGCACTGCTCCTCGGTGTACTACCGGAACCGCGCAGGTTCTGTCATCGGGGCACTGTGCATCAATGTGGACCTCACCGCGCTGGAGAACGTCCGCTCGATCGTCTCCTCCCTCCTGCCGACCCAGCAGCAGGATGAGCCGGAGGAGATCGTCGGCCCCAGCATCGACGCCGTCCTCGACGGGATGCTGGAATCCGCCATCGCCGAGATCGGCAAGCCGCCGCCGGTCATGGTGAAAGACGATCGCATCGCGGTGCTGCGCAGGCTCGAAGCGCGCGGGGCGTTCCATATCAAACGCGCCGTGGACCGCGTCTCCCAACGCCTGGGCATCTCCAAGGTCACGGCCTACAGCTACCTGGACACCATCCGCAACTCTTGAACCACCCGGCGGACTCCGTGGGGCACACCGTGCCCGTGGAAGCCCCAGACCGGAAGAAGGCACCCGATGACGACGACACCCTCTCCTGTGCTGTGCGTGGGCGAGACGATGGCCCTTGTCACCCCCAGCAGCACGGACAGGCTGCGCACGGCCGCTGCGTTCACCCTCGACGTCGGCGGGGCCGAGTCCAATGTGGCCGCTCACCTCGCCCAGCTCGGACGCCGCAGCATCTGGTTCAGCCGACTCGGCGACGACGAGCTCGGCCGGCGAGTCTCGGATGTGCTCACCGCTCGCGGCGTGGACCTCGCCCCGGTGATCTTCGACCCGGAGGCTCCGACCGGGGTGTACTTCAAAGACCCCGGCCACGGCGTCCTCTACTACCGCAAGGGATCTGCCGCCTCCCGGCTTTCGGTGGCCGACGCCGATGCTCTGGATCTGGGCGACATCGTCCTGGTGCACCTCTCAGGGATCACCCCTGCGCTGTCCGCATCAGCGGCAACCTTCATCGACCGGCTGATGGTGCGAGCTGCCGAGGCCGGCATCCCCGTCAGCTTCGATGTGAACTACCGCTCCCCGCTCTGGCCGCGCAAGGACGCCGCTGCGACCCTCCTGCGCCTGTCCCGGCAGGCCGACGTCGTCTTCGTCGGCCGTGACGAGGCGGAGCTGCTGTGGGGAACGAGCACGGCCGAGGCCGTGCGCGACCTCCTGGACGACGTCCCCACCCTGGTGATCAAGGACGGCAACGTCGGCGCCACGGAGTTCACCGGAGAACAGAGCGTCTTCGAACCTGCCATTCCGACCGACGTCGTCGAAGTCGTAGGAGCAGGTGACGCCTTCGCCGCCGGATACCTCGCGGCGATGCTCGACGGCGAAGCCTCCGCGGCGCGTCTCACGGCAGGTCACCGCCGTGCCGCACTGGCGCTGCAGACCACCACTGACTACCTGGACGAAGGAGCATCCGCATGACCTCGAAATCCTCACCGGTGGAGAACACCTGGTTCGATCACGCCTTCGCCTCCGCTCCGGTCATGGCCATCCTCCGCGGCATGGGAGTGGAACGCTCGGTGGAGCTCGCCACCACGGCCTGGGACCTCGGCATCGACTCCGTGGAGCTGCCCCTCCAGACCGACGAGGACCATGCGGCCCTGCGTGAGGTCTCCCGCCTGGCCTCCGAGCGGGGCACGTCCGTCGGCGCGGGCACCATCGTCCGGGAGGACCAGATCTCCGCCGCACAGGAAGCCGGTGCGAAGTACCTGGTCTCCCCCGGCTACGACGAATCGCTCATCCGCGCCGCCGCACAGCAGTCCATGCCCTTCCTGCCGGGTGTCGCCACTCCCACCGAGCTGCAGGCCGCCACCACGCTCGGACTGACCTGGGTGAAGGCCTTCCCCGCGGCCTGGCTGGGGACCTCGTGGTTCTCGCTGATGCGCGGCCCGTTCCCCCAGGTCAGCTTCGTGGCCACCGGCGGGCTGAACGCCCACAATGCTCAGGAGTTCCTCGACGCCGGTGTCCGCGTGGTGGCCGTGGGCTCAGCGCTCGAAGATCCGGAGCAGCTCACACTGCTGGCCGCGCAGGTGGGTCAGCAGGCCTGAGCCTCGGGAGCGCGTCACCTCCAGGCGACCACGCGGGCCGGGGCGCCGTCGCACTCCTCCAGCGGCATCGGGAAGATCCCGATGTGGTGCTCACCGGCCGGCAGCTCGCGCAGCCCGGTGAGGTTCTCGACGATCAGCCCGTCCTGCCCCAGCACCACCGCATGGACCGGGAAGCCGGCCGCGGCGTCGTCGCCTTCGGTGCCGCCGTCTGGAACGTCATCACCGGCGTCGCCGGCTCCCTGCGTCAGGTCCGGGCTCAGCGCATCCGTGCCCAGCACCCGCATTCCCCGCGCCCACAGCAGCGCAGCGGCCTCAGCACTCAGCCCCGGATGCTCCGGCGCGCGGTCCGTGCCGAAGAAGGTGTCCCAGCCGAAGCTCAGAAAGACCCGGGGCGGCACTCGCCCCGGAAGCAGCGGCTCCAGCTGCTGCGCGGTGACCAGCTCGCCGGCGTCGGCTTCGACGTGGACCACCAGGGTGGGACCCACCAGCTCCTCGAGCGAGATCTCTGAGGTCGTCCGCCCGCCGGGCACCGTGTGGGACGGCGCGTCCAGATGCGTGCCGGTGTGGGTGCCGCAGGACAACCGGGCGACGGCGACGCCGTCGTCGCCCAGCGTGAGCGCGGGATCCAACGCCACGGAGGGGTCCCCGGGGTAGACCATCATCGCGTCATGGACGGGCCGGCTCAGGTCGAGCAGCCCAGCACCCGCCGGCGACGTCGGCGTCGAACTCATCAGCCCTGTCCTCCTCGGAGTTGAGGCCCTCCCCCGCGAGGTGAGGTGGTCCGGAGTTGGGGATACTCGACTCGATCGACTCGAGTATCCCCAACTCCGGACCAACTCGCGCCGGTGACATCATCTTGCGGAGGGGACTCAGCCCTCGCCGCCCGCGATCTCCGGGTCCACGATGGTCAGCAGCCGCTTGTTGACGAACTCGTCCATGCCCAGCGGCCCCAGCTCCCGGCCGAAGCCGGAGCGCTTGACCCCGCCGAACGGCATGTCCGCGGCCTCGGAGCCGGCCACATTGACGTTCGACATGCCCACCTCGAGCTGCTGGGCCACGCGCAGCGCCTGCGCGTGGTCCTGGGAGAACACCGCGCCGCCGAGACCGTAGGGTGAATCGTTGGCCAGGCGCACCGCCTCCTGCTCGTCGCGCACCCGGTAGACCGTGAGCACCGGACCGAAGAGCTCCTCATGGAAGGCGTCCATCTGCTCGGTCACGTCGGTGAGCACGGTGGGCTGCAGCCAGGCTCCGGGCTGGTCCGGCCGCTCGCCGCCGGCGCGGATCACCGCGCCCTGCTCGGCGGCGCGGCGCAGCTGGCCGTGCAGCCCGACGGCGGCCTCCTCCGAGGACAGCGGATAGTAGCGTCCCGGCTGCGGCTCCACCGGGTCCCCCGGCTCCAGCCCGGCGACGGTCTCCACCAGGGTGTCCACGAACTCGTCGTAGATGTCGTCGGCGACGATCAGCCGCTTATTGGAGGTGCAGGCCTGCCCCATGGTGTCCAGGCGCGTCTCCACCGCCTCACGGGCCGCGGCGGCGACGTCGTCGGCGGAGAGGTAGATGTGCGGATCCGAGCCGCCCAGCTCCAGCACGACCTTCTTCAGGTGCCGTCCGGCGATGGCGGCCACCGCGGAGCCGGCACGCTCCGAGCCGGTCAGGGACACCCCCTGGACCCGAGGATCGCCGATGATGCGCTCCACCTGCTCGTGGGTGACGAACAGGTTCTGATACACCCCGGCGGGCAGGCCGGCGTCGTCGAAGAGCCGCTGCAGCGCCAGGGCGGCCCTCGGGCAGGACTCGGCGTGCTTGAGCAGGATCGTGTTGCCCAGCAGCAGGTTCGGGGCGGCGAAGCGGGCGATCTGGTAGTAGGGGAAGTTCCAGGGCATGATGCCCAGCAGCAGACCCAGCGGCCGCTTCTGGATCACCGAGCGGCGCCCGGCCTCCTCCTTGATGACCTCGTCCGCGCCCAGGTGCGGGCCGTTGACGGCGTAGTACCGGAAGATGTCGATGCACTCCTGGATCTCACCGTCGGCCTGGTCCAGCGCCTTGCCCATCTCGGTGGAGGCGATGACCGCCAGCTCGGTGCGCCGCTCCTCGAAGAGGTCGGCGATCCGATGGGCGAACACGGCACGGTCCTCGATGTCGAGACCGCTCCACGGTCCGTAGGCCAGGTGCCCGGCCGCCAGCGCCTCTTCGAGGTGGTCGTCGTCGACGACGTCGAAGGTCTCCAGCACCGCATTGGTGCGCGGGTCGCGGGTCCGGTAGGCGGGGCCACGCTCGGTCCCGCTCGCAGCCTTCGCATCGGTGCTCGTCTCGGCGTGTGTCTCAGTCATCGTCTCGGCTCCTCGGTGACGGCCGTTCGGTGACGGCTCTTCGGTGACGGCTCATCCAGCTGGACAGTGATCGTCCCGCCGTCCGTGCCGCCGTGGTCGACGGCAGAACAGACGGCGGGACGGACGGCGGCGGCCAGATCCATGGTCGGACCGCGGGTCGGGCCGTGGATCAGACGGCGGACCAGTCGACGCTGAGGTACTGCACCTCGGTGAACTCCTCGATCCCGAAGCTGCCGCCCTCACGGCCGATGCCGGCCTGCTTGACTCCGCCGAAGGGTGCGCTCGGGTCGGAGACGATGCCGCGGTTGACGCCGACCATCCCGGCCTCCAGCTTCTCACCGATCTGCATCGCGTGCTGAAGGTTCCCGGCGTAGACGTAGGAGGACAGGCCCACCTCGGCGTCGTTGGCGCGGCGGAGCATGTCCTCCTCATCGGTGTAGACCACCACGGGCGCCACCGGACCGAAGATCTCCTGGCCCAGGATGTCGGCGTCGGCCGGCACGTCGGCCAGCAGGGTCGGAGCCACGAACGCCTCGTGGTCCAGGCCCTCGCCCTCGGGCAGCGCGGCCTGGTGCGCGATCCGCGCACCCTGCGCCACCGCACCGTCGATCAGCTCGCGGATCTCCGCGGCCGCCCGGGCGTGGATGACCGGGCCGATGGCCGCCCCGGCGGCGGGGTCGCCCAGCTGGAGCTGCTCGATGCGCCGACCGAAGGCCGCTACGAACTCCTCGGCGACGTCAGCGTGCACGTAGAACCGGTTGGCCGCAGTGCAGGCCTGGCCGGAGTTGCGGAACTTCGCCACCATCGCGCCCTCGACGGCGGCCTCGACGTCGGCGTCGGCGGTCACGATGAACGGCGCGTTGCCGCCCAGCTCCATGGAGGTGTTGACCACCCGCTCGGCGCACTGGGCCAGCAGCCGGCGTCCCACACCGGTGGAGCCGGTGAAGGACAGCTTGCGGACCCGGTCGTCCGCCAGCCAGGCGGAGACCACCTTCGAGGCGCTGGAGGAGGCGGCCACCTGGACTGCGCCCTCGGGAACACCGGCCTGCTGCAGGATCTCGGCGATCGCCAGGGCGGTCAGCGGGGTCTCACTGGCGGGCTTGAGCAGCACGGTGCAGCCGGCGGCCAGCGCCGGGGCGATCTTCCGGGTGGCCATGGCGGCCGGGAAGTTCCACGGGGTGATGAGCACCGCCACGCCCACCGGGTGGCGGGTCACCACGTTGCGCACGCCGCCGGCGGGGGCGACGCCGTACTCGCCGGGGGCCCGGACGGCCTCTTCGGCGTACCAGCGGAAGAACTCGGCGGCGTAGGCCACCTCCGCGGCGGCGTCGGCCTGAGACTTGCCGTTCTCGGCCACGATGATGTCACGCAGCCGCTCGGCGTCGTCGAGCATGCCGCGATGGGCGGCCATCAGGATCTCCGCACGCTTGCGCGGGGCGACGGTGCGCCACTGCTCGAAGGCGGCCTGAGCGGCGTCGACCTGGGCGGCGGCCTCCTCGGCGGTGTGGTCATGGACGGTGTCGATCACCGCGGCGGTGGCGGGATTGCGGACCTCGAACTCGGTCATGGTGTCCTCCAGGGGTGGTGTGAAGCGGGTGGGGCCGACGGTCAGCTCAGGCGGCGGCCAGCGCGTCGAGGATGATGTCCAGGCCCTCGGTGAGCAGGTCCTCGCCGATGGTCAGCGGGGGCAGCAGGCGGATGACGTTGCCGTAGGTGCCGCAGGTCAGGGTGATGACGCCGGCCGCGCGGGCTGCGGCCGCCACGGCGCCGGTCAGGGCGGCGTCGGGGGCCCCGGTCTCCGGGTCCACCAGCTCGACGGCGAGCATCGCCCCGCGGCCGCGGACCTCGCCGATGCGCGGGTCCTGCTGCTGGGCCTCACGCAGCCGACCGGCGGCGATCTCCTCGATGCGCCGTGCCTTGGCCGTCAGGTCTTCGGCCTCGATGGTCTCGATGGCGCCCAGGGCGGCCGCGCAGGCCACCGGGTTGCCGCCGTAGGTGCCGCCCAGCCCGCCGGGGTGTGCGGCGTCCATGATCTCGGCGCGGCCGGTGACCGCCGACAGCGGCAGGCCGCCGGCGATGCCCTTGGCGGTGGTGATGATGTCCGGGGAGATGCCCTCGTCCTCGCAGGCGAACCACTGGCCGGTGCGGGCGAAGCCGGTCTGGATCTCATCAGCGATGAACACGATGCCGTTCGCGCGGCACCAGTCCACGATCGCCGGCAGGAAGCCCGGGGCCGGAGCGATGAAACCGCCTTCGCCCTGGATCGGCTCGATGATGACGGCGGCGAGGTTCTCCGCGCCCACCTGCTTCTCCAGCTGGTCGATGGCCCGCTCGGCGGCGGCCGCGCCGTCGAGCCCGTCGCGCAGCGGGTAGGAGCCGGCCGCCCGGTAGACCTCCGGGGCGAAGGGCCCGAAGCTGTGCTTATAGGGCATGTTCTTGGCCGTGAGGGCCATGGTCAGGGTGGTGCGGCCGTGGTAGGCGTGGTCGAAGGCGGCCACCGCCTGGCGGCCGGTGTAGGCGCGGGCGACCTTGACGGCGTTCTCCACGGCCTCGGCGCCGGAGTTGAAGAGGGCGGTGCGGACCTCGCCGTCGACGGGGGTCAGCTCGGCGAGCTTCTCGGCCACGCGCACGTACCCCTCGTAGGGGGTGACCATGAAGCAGGTGTGGGTGAACTGGGCGACCTGCTCCTGGACGCCGGCGACCACGCGCTCGGCGGAGGCCCCGACGTTGGTCACCGCGATGCCGGAGCCGAGGTCGATCAGGCGGTTGCCGTCCACGTCCTCGATGATGCCGCCGTCGGCGCGCACGGCGAAGGTGGGCATCACGGAGGCCACGCCTGCCGGCACGGCGGCGCGCTGACGCTCCAGCAGCTCGCTGGCCCGGGGGCCGGGGATCTCCGTGGCCAGGTGGCGGGACTGGGGCAGTGCGGTCATGGGTCCTCCTTGAGGGACGGGCCGGCTCCGATGTCGGCGCGGCCGGGGGCGATGGTTCTCCTGAAGTGATCGTCCCCTATCCAGGTCATGCCGTCTAATGCCTGTCATTGATGCCGGGTATGCTTTCCAGGCATGGACTCCCGTCTGCTCCGCTATTTCGTGGCCGTCGCCGAAGAAGGCGGCGTCTCCGCAGCCGCCGACGCCCTGCACATCACCCAGCCCGCCCTCTCCCGGCAGATCCGCGGACTGGAGGCTGACCTGGGCCTCACCCTCTTCGACCGCGGCGAAGGACGCCTGCGGCTGACCCCCGAAGGCCGTGAGTTCCTGGAGACCGCCCGCACGGTGCTGCAGGCGCACGCCCATGCCCGGGACTTCGCGGACCGGCTGGCCTCCGGGGAGCTGCGCAAGGTCTCTCTGGCCTCGCCGCGGACCACGCTCATCGACGTCGTCGCCCCCTTCGTGGCGACCTTCACCCACCAGGATCCGGTGCCCTCGGTGGTGGAGATCGGCGGCGATGAGCGCCCCCACCGCCTGGTGGCCGACCATGACCTGGTCATCGCCCCCCAGTCCCCCGGCGACGACGTCGCCTCCCGGCTCATCGCCCAGCTGCCGGTGTGGGCCTATGTACCCGCCGACCATCGCTGGGCAGATCGCGGAGAGATCCCGCTGGAGGAGCTGGTGGAGGAGCAGCTGGTGGTCACCGCCGCCGACTTCAAGGCCCGCCGCCTGCTCGACGCCGCCCTGGACCTGGCCGACCTCACCCCGCGCAGCCTGCTGGAAGTCCGTCACGGCCGCGTCGCCCAGGCGCTGGCCGCGGCCGGCCGCGGCGCCGCCGTCGTCACCGACGACCCCCATTTCTCCCTGGTGCCGCTGCGTATCCTCACCGACGGCGGAGAGGGCCGACGCCCGTTGCACATCCGGCTGCACGCCTCGTGGCGGCGGGGCCATCATGCGGCCGAGGCGCTGGAAGGGCTGGTGGCACGGCTCCGGGACTTCAGCGCCCGGCGCTACGGGCCGACGGTGGACTGACGACGTCGGCGACGCTTCTCAGCGCCGCGCCCATGCCGGGGCGTGTTCGGGGCGCACCCCCACGCCGATCGCCCAGGGCATCAGCCCGCTGAGCTGGGGAACCCTGCGCATCAGTCGTGCCACAGGCACAGGCACCTCCGGCGGGGCGTCCGCGGCGAACATGGCCTCCAGCTGCCGGTGGATCTGGGACTGCAACGCCTGAGTGAGACGCGTCGGCGGCATGCGTCGGCGCTGCACGGCGGCGACGTCCGCATCGGTGATGACACCCCGGCGCAGCGGCCCGGCCAGCAGCGTCGCCGCCGCGACCCCGTCCTGCACAGCGAGGTTGACCCCCACTCCCCCGGCCGGGGACATCGCATGGGCGGCGTCGCCGAGGCACAGCATCCCGCGCCGCCACCACCGGGTGAGCCGGTCCATGCGCACGTCGAGAAGCTTCACGTCCTCCAGCTCAAGCCGCCTGGCCGCCTCCGCACAGTCAGGCACGGCGGACGCGACCTCCTCGCGCAGAGCCTCCACCCCGCGGGCGCGCAGTCGGGCGTCTGCGCCCTTCGGGATGAGCATGGCCGCCTGGACGTAGCCCCCGCGCGGGATGGGCAGGATCGGATACGCACTGGTGAAGCTGGGCAGTATCGTCTCGGCCATGCCGAGACGGCTGCTCGACTCCAGCCGGAACCACCAGACGTCCAGCGGCACCGAGAAGGAGACCGCCGGGAGTCCGGCCTCCTCACGCACCCGTGAGGTCCTGCCGTCGGCGGCCAGCGTCAGCAGGGCGGGGATCTGCTCATCTCCGGCCGGACCACGCACCGTCACGCCGGTGACCTGGGCGGCGCCGTCGTCGTCGTGCTGTGATCCCCCAGCCGCCGCGCCGTCCCAGAGCAGCCCCGTGACCTCGGTGCCCAGGCGCAGCTCGAAGCTCGGCTCCTCGGCGGCAGCCTCGGCCAGCAGGTCCAGGAAGTCCCACTGCGGGGCCATGGCGATGTAGGGAAAGGGATGGCGCAGGCGGGAGAAGTCCACCATGGTGACGCGGCCGCCGTCGGCGGCAGGAAGCCGGGCCGCTTGGACGCGCTGGTGCGGCACGCTCGCCTGGAAGCGTGGCATGAGCCCCAGCTCGTCCAGGAGCAGCAGAGTGCTAGGGTGGATGGTGTCGCCCCGGAAGTCACGCAGGAAGTCCTCGTGCTTCTCCAGCACGACGACGTCGACTCCGCTGCGGGCGAGCAGCAGCCCGGCGATCATCCCGGCCGGCCCGCCTCCGGCGATGACGCAGCTGCGTGTCTCTGACATGCGGCCATCCTCGGCCGGGCGGCATCCGCCGGCAAGGGTTGCCGGACCGGGCGGGGGCCGTGCCGTCCACCCCCTGCCCCCACCCGGAGAGCGAGCTCATGGCTGAGACCACCGCCGAGACCTCGGCAGCCGCCGCCAAGCGTCGGCGCACCCGACGCACAGCCCTGCTGGGCGCCATGTTCCTCATGGCCACCAGCGCCGTCGGCCCCGGATTCATCACCCAGACGGCGACCTTCACCCACCAGCTGGGCGCCGCCTTCGCCTTCGCCATCCTGGTCTCGGTGCTGATCGACATCGCCGTGCAGCTCAACGTGTGGCGCGTCATCGGCGTCTCCGGGCTCTACGCCCAGCACCTGGGCAACAGGATCCTCCCCGGCGTGGGTTGGGCCCTGGCCGTGCTGATCTTCTTCGGCGGCGTCGTGTTCAACATCGGCAACATCGCCGGAGCCGGCATGGGGCTCAACGCGCTGGCCGGGCTGGACGCCCGCATCGGCGGCGCCCTCTCCGTGGCCATCGCCCTGCTGATCTTCCTCTCCAAGCGCGCCGGCATCGCCCTGGACCGCGTCGTCGTCGCCTGCGGGGCGCTGCTGATCCTGCTGATGATCTACATGTCCATCACCACCGCTCCCCCGGTGGGCGAGGCGCTGAAGCAGACCGTCCTGCCCGAACAGGTGGACTTCTTCGTCATCACCACCCTGGTGGGCGGGACCGTCGGCGGGTACATCACCTATGCGGGGGCCCACCGGCTCATCGCCTCCGGCAACACCGGACCCGAGAACGTCCGCGCGATCACCCGCACCTCCGTGATGGGCATCGTGGTGGCCAGCATCATCCGCTTCCTGCTGTTCCTGGCCATCCTCGGCGTCGTCACCACCGGAGTGAGCCTGGCCGAGGACAACGTGGCCGCCGAGGCGTTCGGCGCCGCGCTGGGAGAGATCGGACTGCGGGTCTTCGGCCTGGTGTTCTGGGTCGCCGCGATCACCTCGATCCTCGGCGCCACCTTCACCACGGTCTCCTTCCTGACGACGCCGAAGACCTCGGAGCGGACCAAGAACCTGTACTTCGCCGGCTTCCTGGTGCTGACCTGCTCGGTGTTCCTCGCCCTCGGCCAGGCGCCGCAGACCCTGCTGATCATGGCCGGCGCGTTCAACGGCGTCGTGCTCCCGCTGGGCTTCACCGTGGTGCTCTACGCGGCGTGGCGCCGTCGAGACCTGCTGCAGGGGTACCGCTACCCCACATGGCTGCTGATCATCGGCGTGCTGGCCTGGCTGCTGACCCTCTACATGGGGGCGAACTCCCTGACCGGCCTGGCCGATCTGTGGATGACCGGCTGAACCTGGCGGTGGCCGAATGCCCCTGCACAACCTCTGCCCTGAGCGAAGGAGACCCGTGACCGCCGCACCCGAGACGCTCACACCCGTCCAGGCCCGTCAGGCCTTCCGTGGCGGGCTGCGCGTGCCCACCAGCGGATTCTCGCCCGGCTTCGCACAGGCCAATGTGCTCGCGCTGCCGCGTGAGCTGGCCTTCGACATGCTGCTCTTCGCCCAGCGGAACCCGAAGTCCTGCCCCGTGCTGGGCGTGCTGGAGCCGGGGCAGGTGTCCTCCGCCCTGCTCGCCGCAGGAGACATCCGCACCGATGTGCCGGCCTATCGGGTCTACCGCGACGGCGCGCTGGTGGCGGAGCCTGACGACGTCGTCGAGCAGTGGCGCGAGGACCTGGTGACCTTCCTGCTCGGCTGCAGCTTCACCTTCGAGGCCCCGCTGCGCGCCGCCGGGATCCCGGTCCGCCACATGGACCTCGGGGTGAACGTGCCCATGTTCCGCACCTCTCGGCGCTGCGAGCCCGCCGGGGCGCTGTCCGGGCCGCTGGTGGTCTCCATGCGTCCGGTCCCAGCCGAGCGGGTGGCCGACGCGGTGCGCATCACCTCCCGCTATCCGGGAGTCCACGGCGCCCCGGTGCACGTGGGCGACCCCGCCGCCCTGGGGATTGCGAACCTGGCGGAGCCGGACTTCGGCGACGCCGTCGACGTCCCGGACGGGTGGATCCCCGTGTTCTGGGCCTGCGGGGTGACCCCTCAGGCCGCCGTCATGGAGTCGAAGCCCGAGCTGGCCATCAGCCACGCTCCGGGATACATGCTCATCACCGACCTGCCCGACGCCGAGCTTCAGGTGCCCTGAGCGGACACCCCTGCGTTGGCCCCGGGGCTGTGGTCGGAAAGCACGCACTGAAGCGAGGTTCAGCGACCACCGCTCCGGAGTCAACCGTGACGTCAGCGCAGCCCGTGGAGCCCATGCAGCCCGTCCGCACCGCGGTAGGCGGCACGGGCCGGGGGCTCCCAACCGGCGAGCGCGTCGTCGTCGACGGCGAAGACCTGCACACCCAGCGGATGGCAGTGCTCCAGCTGCTCCTGCGTGGACGCCGCCTCCGGGCCCCACATGTGCACGGAGAGGTCTCCACCCGGGCAGGTGGACAGCGCGCAGAGCAGATCCACCTCGGCGAAGAACTCGAAGACGTCTCCCGGTCGGGCGGGGCAGGCGTCCATGAAGTAGCGGTGCTCGTGGTTCAGCCCGGCCAGCTGGAAGACGTTGAGCACATCGTGGACGTCGTACTCCGTGAGCCCGTAGGGCAGCACCGCCCGGGTGAGGTTGGAGTGGCAGTGCCGGTCGAAGTCCTCCCCGGTGAGCATCCGGTTCACATACGGGTCACAGCGGGTGCCCAGCAGGTCATGGATCACCGCGGCGTCCGGGTGGTCGGCCAGAGTGTCGGTGACGACGGTCGCCAACGGCCGAAGATGCGGCAGTGTGGACCAGAACCGGTCATAGGTGGTCATCGAGGATCGCTGCAGCTGCCGCGTGCGTGCGGCCCAGAACCGTTCCCGCGGGTCATGCCGGTTCCACAGGTTCAGGTCCCCCACCTGCGGCCCGTCCACCTGATGGAGCCGCACCACATGCCCCGCCGGGACCTCCCAGGCGACTCCGGAGCGCACGGGGATCTCGAACTCCTGGACCAGGCGCCGCTCGGCCGCGGCGATCCGGTCATAGAGATCCCGGTCGACGTCGAGCGCGCCACCGGGCGGGGACCTGTAGGCGGCGTCACGGGTGTAGACGCGTGGTGACGGCTCCTCTGGGGCAGACATGAGGCCTCCTGTGGCGATCGTATGCTCCTGGGCTGCTCCACTCCGGAGTCAGCCCATGGTCTCCAGCAGCTGCTGTTCGGCCGCGTCGAAGTAGTCGGCCAGGTAGGCTTCGGCAGCGGCCCGGTCTCCGTGGCGCAGCAGCTCCGTGAGCCGGGCGTTGCGCTCCACGTAGAACGTATGGAAGGTCGGCTCGTCGCGCATCGTGTGGAAGACCAGGCGCATGCGGGCCAGGATCTGCTCCATGAAGGTGCTCAACTGGTCGCTGCCCACTTGCGCGATGATCAGCCGGTGGAACTGCTGGTTGGCCTGCGCGACGGCGGGCAGGTCGTCGGCGGCGACGGCGGTCCGGGCCGCGGCGATGATCGACTCCAGCGCTTCCACCGCGTGCGGATCGAAGACCCCCTGCCGCACCGCGCCGATCTCGACCACCCGCCGGACCCGGTAGGTCTCCCGGATGTCCTCCACCGTGGGCGAGTGGACGAAGACTCCACGGTTGGGCCGCCGTTCCACCAGCCCTTCGGCGGCGAGCGTCTGGAAGGCGGTGCGCAGGGTGTGCCGGGAGACGCCGAGCAGCTCGGTGGTGCGGACCTCAGGCACCTTCGTGCCGGGAAGAATCCCGCCGGAGGCGATCAGCCGACGCAGGATGTCCGCCACCCGGTCCGGCACATGGGCGTGATCGCCCAGGCCCCGGCGCACCGCCTCGTCGGCGAGCAGCTCCTCCAAGGCCGCGTCACTCATGGGCCGCCTCCTGCCTGTGCTGACATCCCGGACCTCCTGCTGTGCGCCGTGCATGACACCAACCTATCGGTCTGTGCACACTGAGGGCCCTCAGGATCATGTTGGGCACGAGGCAGGCCGTCCTCCGGGAATGACCGTCAGCCCAGCCGCGCCAGCACCTGCCCCGCCGTCAGGGAGGCTCCGGCGTCCAGCTCCTCACGGCGCAGCGTGCCGGCCCGCGGGGCGCGCACCGTGGACTCCATCTTCATGGCCTCCACGACGGCGACGGCGGCACCCTCCTCCACGTCCGCCCCGTCCTCGGCCGCCCAGCTGACCAGGGTGCCGGCCACCGGGGAGGTGATCGCGCCGTCGTCGGCATTCCCACCCGAGGAGCTGTCCGAATCCGCGGCTCCCGACGCGGTGCCGCCGGCGGAGCTGAACAAGCCCAGCAGGGCGGCGGGAAGCCCCAGGCTGACCGCACGGCCGTCGATCTCCACGGTGGCCCGGCGCATGCCCTGCTCCCGGTGCCGCACGGCGGCTGCCAGGTGCTCGGATTCGGCCAGCTCGGCCTCGAACTCGGTCTCGATCCACCGGGTGTGCACCCGGAAGCTCTCGGCACCGTCGGCGGCGAGGAAGTCATCCGCCTCCAGCACTGCCCGGTGGAACGGCAGCACGGTGGGCAGGCCTTCGATCCGCATTTCGGCCAACGCGGTCCCGGCCCGACGCAGCGCGGTCGCGCGGTCTGGCCCAGTCACGATGAGCTTGGCGATCAGGGAGTCAAAGGCCCCGGGGACCTCGTCACCGCTGCGGACCCCGGTGTCCAGGCGGATGCCCGGCCCGGTGGGCGGCTGCAGCAGCTCCACGAGCCCGGGAGTGGGCAGGAAACCGTGGGCAGGCTCCTCGGCGTTGAGGCGGAACTCGATCGCATGACCCCCGGAGGGCACCCCGGTCTCGCGCAGCACCGTGGCGGCGTCGCGGGCCGCGGCGCTCAGCGGCTCCCCGGCGGCGATGCGGAGCTGCTCGGCCACCAGGTCCACTCCGGAGGTCTCCTCGGTGACCGGGTGCTCCACCTGCAGGCGGGTGTTGACCTCCAGGAAGCTGAGCACCCCGTCCGGACTGAGCAGGTACTCCACGGTGCCGGCGCCCATATAGCCGGCGGCCGCGCAGATCGCTCCGGCGGAGTCGATCACCGCGAGCCGATGCTCGGCGGACAGGAACGGCGCGGGGGCCTCCTCCACCAGCTTCTGGTTCCGGCGCTGCAGGGAGCAGTCGCGGATCCCGACGACGGCGACCTCCCCCTGCGCATCGGCCACCACCTGGGCCTCCACATGACGTGGGCGGTCCAGGAACCGCTCCACGAAGCACTCCCCGCGGCCGAAGGCCCCTTCAGCCTCGCGGACCGCGGAGGCGTAGGCGTCGTCGATCTCCTCGGTGGCCCGCACCACGCGCATGCCGCGCCCGCCGCCGCCGTGGGCGGCCTTGATGACCACGGGCAGGCCGTGCTCGGCGGCGAAGGCGCGCACCTCGGCGGCACCCTCGACGGGGCCGTCCGTGCCGGGGGCCAGCGGCGCCCCCACGGACACCGCGAGCTCCCGGGCCGCGACCTTGTCGCCGAGCTGCTCGATGGTCTCCGGAGCGGGACCGACCCAGATCATGCCGGCCTGCTCGACGGCGCGGGCGAAGTCGGCGTTCTCGGAGAGGAACCCGTACCCGGGGTGCACCGCCTGAGCTCCGGTCTCGGCCGCGGCGGCGAGGATCTTGTCCTGATGCAGATAGGTCTCGGCCGCGGTGGTGCCCTGGAGGGCGACGGCGACGTCGGCCAGCTCCACGTGCAGGGCGGCGGCGTCCTGATCGGCATAGACGGCCACAGTGCGGTGGCCGAGCTCGGCGGCGGCGCGGATGATGCGGACGGCGATCTCTCCGCGGTTGGCGATGAGCAGGGTGGTCATGCAGGATCCTCGCAGGTGAAGGGCGTCCGGTGGGCAGGGCTGGAGTCAGCGGGTGCGGTGCCGGTGAGTGCGGCATCGGCAGGTTCGAGGCTCAGGGAGTCCACGGCGCGCAGGGCGACGACGTCGCCCGGGGCCAGCTGGGCGGCGGCCGGCAGGTCCTCGTCGATGACGACGCCGATCACCGGGTAGCCGCCGGTCACCGGGTGGTCGTTGAGGAAGAGCACAGGCAGCCCGGCCGGAGGCATCTGCAGAGAGCCGCGCGGCACGCCCTCGCTGGGCAGCTCGCCGTCGCGCACTCGCTCCAGCGGTCGGGGCTTCACGCCCTCCTCCGCGCCTTCCTCACCGCTGTCCTCCCCGCCGCCCTCCGTGGCGGCGGGCAGGCCGAGCCGGATGCCGATGCGGTTCGACTCCGGAGTGACCCTCCAGCGCTGGGACTGCAGCCGATGGATCTCCTCCTCGGCGAACCAGTCGTCCCGAGGCCCGCGGGTGAAGCGCAGGGGGATCGCGCCGTCTGGCTCAGCCTCCGGCAGCGTGGTGGGCTCGGGCTCTCCCACCGGGGCGACGACGGCGTCGGCGACCCCCAACCGATCCCCGGCCTGCAGGGGCGCGGGGCCCAGGCCGGACATCGTATCCGCCGAGGCGCTGCCCAGCACGGGTTCGGCGGCGAACCCACCGCGGACGGCGACCACGGCGCGCAGCCCCCGGCGCGGGGTGCCCAGGTGGACGGTGTCACCGGTGGTGAGCAGGAAGGGCTCCCGCATCCCGGGGGTGCGGGTCCCGCCGTCGGCGTCGGTGACGCTCACCGCCACCTCCGCCCCGGCCACGGCGAGCACCAGGCTCTGTGCGGCGCGCAGCCGCAGCCCGCCGTGCAGCACCTCCAGCACCGGCGCCTCGGCGGCGCTGCCGACCAGCCGGTTCGCCTGTCGCATGGCGGACTCGTCGGCCGCTCCGGCACGGGAGACCCCGAGGTCGCTCAGCCCGTCACGACCCAGGTCCTGGATCAAGGTCTGCAGGCCCGGGTCGAGGACCTCGAGGACGACCTCCGGGGCCTCGGCGGAGGCCGGTCCAGCCGCCGGGGCGGGGGTCCTCACCCGGGCGGCGTCCCGAACGGCTCGGTGCCGCACGACGTCGCCGGGGCGCACCAGCGCCGGGGATTCGCCCTGCTCCTCCCGGTCCAGGTCCCACATGCGGGCCGGGGTGCGGCCGATCAGCTGCCATCCGCCGGGCGAGACCCGCGGGTAGACCGCGGAGAACTCTCCCGCGAGCGCCACCGATCCGGCGGGCACGGCCGTGCGGGGCGTGTCCCGGCGCGGCACCTCCAGGGCACTGGTGGGATCCACCGGCACGCAGTAGGTGAAGCCGGGGGCGAATCCGCCGAAGGCGCCGGTGAACTCAGTGCCGGTGTGCCAGGCGATGAGCGCGTCCACGCTCATGCCCACCCGGCCGGCCACCTCGGCGAGGTCCTCGCCGTCGTAGACGACCTCGAGCTCCACCACCTGGGAGTCCTCGGCGGAGAAGGCGGCGACGGCGAGGCCGCCCAGCGCGTCCCGGGCCTCGCGCGTGGCCCCGGGCGCGTCGAAGCGCAGCAGCAGAGTGCGGGCGGCGGCGACGGCCTCTCGTTGCCCGGGCAGCGGGTGACGGCTCAGATGCTGATGGTGGGCCAGGACGTCGTCGAGGCCGTCGAACTCCAGCAGCAGGGCTCGCGGCCCGGCGTCGCGGACGCCGAGGATCGGCGCCGTCATGCCACGAAGCTGCGGATCTCGACGCCGCCGTCCTCCAGCGCGGCTCGGACCGCCTGGGCCATCTCCACGGCGCCGGTGGTGTCGCCGTGGACGCAGATCGACTCGGCCTCGGCGGGGATGCGAGTGCCGTCGCGGGCGATGATCTCCCGGTCCTGGGCCAGGCGCAGCATGTTCTCCACCACCTGGCTGGTGTCATGCAGGACGGCGTCGGGCTCGCGGCGCGAGACGAGGGTGCCGTCGGGATTGTAGTTCCGGTCCGCGAAGGCCTCGGCCACGCCGCGCAGTCCCGCGTCGGCGGCGTGCTGCAGGGCCACCGATCCCGGCAGCAGGAGCACAGGAAGCTCCGGGTCATAGGAGGCGATGGTGTCGATGACGGCCCGCGAGTGGGTCTCGTGACCGATCATCGCATGGTAGAGGGCTCCGTGGGGCTTCACGTAGCGGATGCGGGCACCGGCGGCGCCGGCCATGGCCTGCAGGGCACCGAGCTGGTAGCGCACGTCGGCGGCGAGCTCGTCGTAGGAGCATTCCAGGTGCCTGCGCCCGAAGCCGGCGAGGTCGCGGTAGCCGATGTGGGCGCCGACGGCGACGTCGTTCTCGGCGGCGATGCGGGCGGTGGCCTGGATGGTCAGGGGATCTCCGGCGTGGAAGCCGCAGGCGATGTTGGCGCTGGAGACGGTCTGCAGGATGGCGCCGTCGTCGCCGATGCGCCAGTTGCCGAAGGACTCTCCGACGTCGGAGTTCAGGTCGATGCGCGGTGCGCCGGTGGTGACTGCCATGGGTGCTCCTCCCCTGCCCGTCTGCTGCGGGCTGCTGATGTCCTGCTGGTTTGCCGCTGGTGAGCACTCGGGCCGATCCGTCGGGAATGTCGCCGAGATCACGTGCGTGATCTCCAGCATGCCGCAGAACTGCGGATTGTTCAACAATCCTGCGATGCTGACAGGAAGCTGGGCGTCACCCGGAGGGGCGCTCCCCTTCCGAGCGCCCCGGACAGACCCGACGACGAGGATCACTTTGTTGCGTCATGGAATAATGCATTCCGTACCGCATGACCGCCGGACGCCACGGGCCCACACAGCGGCCCCACCCGACGTCCCGAGACGATCACGAGGAGCCACCACGGAGCGCAGGACACCCCAGCAGCCTGATCCCGCCGAGGAGCCCCAGGCCGACGACCGCCAGATCGACCACCGCCAGATCGACGACACTCAGCCGGACGCGAACCAGCCGGACGCGACTCAGCCGGATGCGAGCGCAAAGGGCGACGACGCCGCCGTCTCCGGCACTCAGACCGACGACGCGCCGCCGCCGAGCATGGAGCGGCCGCGGCTGTTCACCAAGGACTTCCTGCTGGCGATCGTCATCAACGTCATCTTCGCGCTGGTGTTCTACATGCTGGTCACCGGCATGGCCGTCTTCGCGGTGGAGGAGTTCCGCAGCGGTCAGACCGCCGCCGGGTTCGCAGCCTCCGCGTTCGTCATCGGTGCACTGGTCTCCCGGTTCGCGGCCGGCAAGTACGTGGAGTTCCTGGGCCGCCGCCGCACCATGATCATCTGCCTGGCCGTCTATGTGCTCGCCGGGCTGGCCTACCTGTGGGTGGACAGCTACGAGGCGCTGATCGCTCTGCGCGTGGTCCACGGCGTCGCCTTCGGCTTCGGACAGACCGCCCTCAATGCCGCGGTGTTCTCCCTGATCCCCGCCTCACGGCGCGGAGAGGGCGCCGGCTACTACATGCTGGCTGTGGCCCTCCCGCCGGCGATCGGCCCCATGCTGACCCTGCAGCTGACCCAGCACCTGGGGTTCTGGGCCATGTTCGTCAGCACCTCCGTGGTCTCGGTGATCGGTCTGGTCGCCGCGCTGCTGATCCGCATGCCGGAGGCCGAGCATGTGCCCGACCGCTGGCGGGATCGGCTGCGGCTGCGCCCGGCGGACATCATCGAGCCCCGCGCCTTCGCCCTGGCGGCGATCGCCATGCTGCTGGGCTTCGGCTTCGCCTCCATCATGACCTTCCTCAACGGCTTCGCCCGCAGCGAGGGCATGGTCACCGCCGCGTCCCTGTTCTTCGTCATCTACGCGGCCGCCGTCCTGGTCACCCGACTCTTCGCCGGCAGGATCCAGGACCGGTACGGGGACAACGTGGTGGTCTACCCGACCATCGTGCTCTACGCGGTCTCCCTGGGACTGCTGGCGTGGTCGCCGAACCAGGCGGTGATCATGGTCGCCGGAGTGCTCGCCGGCCTCGGCTTCGGCGCCCTGCTGCCGGCCTTCCAGGCCACGATCGCCTCCATGCTGCCCACCACCCGCACCAGCATCGGCATCTCCACGTTCTTCATCCTGCTCGACACCGGCTTCGGGCTCTCCCCGCTCGTGCTGGGGCCGCTGGTGGAGTTCGGCAGCTACCGGATCATGTTCGCCGCCTGCGCTGTCCTGGTGACCTCCACGCTGGTCCTCTACTGGCTGCTGCACGGCCGATTCAGCGTCAAGCAGGGCGTGAGTCGCAGGCCTCGGCGGCCCTGAGCCGGCCGCCTCACCGCAGCGAGCTGGTCCGCAGAAGCCTCAGCCGCGGTCCTGATGTCGGGCCAGGAACTCGTAGACCTCCGTGGTGTCCACGCCGGGGAACGCCCCCTGCGGCATGGCGGCCAGCAGATGCGTGTTGGCACGGGCGGCCGGCCAGGCCTTCCCCTCCCACACGTCGGCGAGCTCCTGCGGGGGCCGCCGGCAGCAGGTGGGGTCCTCCGGACACCGGGAGGTGCACCGTTCCGTGGTGTCCCGGCCGCGGAACCACTTCACGTGTTCGAACGGCACACCGATGCTCAATGAGTACATGCCGGAGGAATGCCCCTCGGTCCGGGCGGTGCACCAGAAGGTGCCCACCGAGGTGTCGGTGTACTGGTTGAAGGACCGGAACTTGTCCTCGACGTCGAAGACCACCCGGGAGGTCCAGTACCGACAGACCGTCTGCCCCTCGATGGCCCCGGAATGGTCCGCCGGGAAGTTCACGCCGTCGTTCTCATAGGCCTTGTGGATGATCCCGGACTCGTGGACCTTCTGGAAGTGGCACGTGATGCCCAGGTGCTCGGTGGCCAGGTTGGTGAACCGGTGGGCGGCGGACTCATAGGAGACCGCGAAGGCGTCCCGGAGGTCCTCGATGGCCAGCTCCTTGCGGGCCTTGGCCTCCTGCAGGAACGCCACGGTGGTCCGCTCCGGCATCAGCAGGGAGGCGGCGAAGTAGTTGGTGTAGACCCGCTGGCGCAGGAAGTCCGAGTAGTCCTCCGGCTCGGTGTGCCCCAGCACGTGGTGCCCCAGCGCCTGGAGCAGCACGGAGCGCGCGTCCCAGTCGCGGGAGCGCCCCTGGGTCATGTAGATGATCCGGTTGCGCTGGTCGGTCACCGAGCGGGTGGAGTTGGGCAGGTTGGGCACGAACCGCAGGGAGAACCCGAGATGTTCGGCGATGTCGGCGGCCACATGGTGGGACAGCGGCCCGGAGCCGTGTCCGACGGCGTCGAGCAGCTCCTGCGCGGCGGCCTCGATCTCCGGGTAGTAGTTGTTCTTCGCCCGCATCTCCTCGCGCAGCTCGGTGTTGGCCCGCCGGGCCTCCTCCGGCGTGGCGGCCTGCTCCTCCAGCCGGCGCCGCAGCTCCCGCTGCAGCCCCACCAAGGATTCGAGCACGTCCATCGGCAGGCGGCTGCTGATGCGCACCGTGGGCAGGTTCAGGGACGCGTAGAGAGGTCCGCGCTGAGCCTTCTCCAGTTCGATCTCCAGCGCCGCCCGGCGGGAAGGGGGCTCCGCGCCGAAGAGGTCGTCCAACCCGACGCCGAACACGCGCGCCAGCTGGTTGAGCTGGGAGATCTTCGGCTCCCGTTTGCCGTTCTCCAGCAGAGAGAGCTGGCTCGGCGCGGTGCCCAGCTCAGCGGCGAGGTCGTCCAGGGTCATGCCGGCCTGCTTGCGCAGGTGCCGCACGCGGCGCCCCAGGGCGATGAGGTCCAGGTCCGAATCGCCGTCCTGTGCGGAGCCCTCGGCGTCGACGGCGCGCAGGTGCGCCCGGCCGGTGGGGCGGGCCGCCCCGGCGCCGGCCGGCGACGTGGTCGTCCGCGCTGTGCGCGCCTGCTCTGGCACGGGCCGCATGCCGCTCATTCTACAGCTCCGGCGTGCACATCTGTGACGGCCGGGTTAGGGTGTGATGCGGCTCCCAGGCCCTGCGGCCCTCGTCCGAGCCCGACCACTGATCCTGACGGAACCTCCCACAGACTGGAGCAGCTCATGGACGAGCCTTCAACTCTTCTGACCGTCGGCGGGCTCGGCATCATCGCCGTGACCGTCGGCCTGCTGATGTGGAACAAGGTCTCCCCTGTCGTGGCCATGGTGGTGACCCCCATCGTCGGGGCGCTCCTGGTCGGCTTCGGAGTGGGCGACATCGTGGAGTTCTTCGACTCCGGTGTCGACCAGGTGATGAGCGTCGTGGTGATGTTCATCTTCGCGATCCTGTTCTTCGGCATCCTCTCCGACGCCGGGCTCTTCGATCCGATCGTGCGGTCGCTGATCCTGCTCACCCGCGGGAAGGTCGTCCTGGTGGCGGTCGGCACCGCACTGATCGGCATCGTGGCCCATATCGACGGCGCCGGAGCGACCACCTTCCTCCTCACCGTCCCGGCCCTGCTGCCGCTCTACCAGGCGCTGCACATGAGCCGGTACCTTCTGCTGCTGCTGCTCGCGCTCTCGGCCGGCATCATCAACATGATCCCCTGGGGCGGGCCGCTGGGCCGCGCGGCCTCGGTGACGGGCATCGACCCGGTGGAGCTCTACCGACCCCTCATCCCGGTGCAGGTGGTCGCCGTCGTCCTGGTGCTCGGGATCGCCTGGCTGCTGGGGATGCGCGAGGTCCGGCGCATCCGCCGTCGCGTGGTGGCCGGCGACGCCGACGCCCCCGACACCGTGGACGTGCGGCAGATCGCCGACGAGTTCACCGAACGCCAGCACTATGCGCGTGCCGAAATCGTGGAGCGGATGAACTCCCACCCGGTGATCTTCTGGGCCAACGCGGTGCTGGCCCTGGGTGTCATCGGCCTGATGCTCGCCGACATCCTGCCCCCGCCGCTGGCCTTCATGCTGGGTGTGGCCATCGCGCTGCCGCTGAACTTCAAGGGCTCGAACCTGCAGATGGAGCGCATCCGTGCGCATGCGCCGAACGCGCTGATGATGGGCGCGGTGATCTTGGGCGCCTCGGTGTTCCTCGGCGTGCTCAACGAGTCCGAGATGCTGGAGTCCGTGGCGCTGTCCACCCTGGCGGTGATCCCGGAGGCCGCCGGCGCGAACCTGCACATCATCATGGGTGTGCTGGGCGTGCCCATGGACCTGCTGACCTCCACCGACGCCTACTACTTCTCGGTGCTGCCGCTGGTGGACGCCACCTCCGCGCAGTTCGGGATCGGCTCCATGGAGGTCGCCCACGCGATGATGGCCGGCAACGTGATCGGCACGTTCGTCAGCCCGTTCTCGCCCGCCCTGTGGCTGGCCCTGGGCCTGTCCGGGGCGAACCTGGGTCAGCATCTGCGGTACTCCTTCTTCATCATCTGGGGCTTCTCCCTCCTGGTGATGCTCGCTGCGCTGACCCTCGGGCTGTTCAGCTTCCACTGACCGCTGAGCAGGCCCAGACGTCGGCGCCGTCGGGGCCGAGGATGCAGACCACGCGTCCTCGGCCCCGACGGCGCCTTCTTCACTTCCGGCACGGCTGACCGCCTCCTGCCTCGACCTCAGTGCGGCAGGAGGCGGTCCGTCGTGCCGACCGGGCCATCCGCGCCCGACCTCGAGAGGCGCGGACCCCGGTCTTCCGACTCGCCGAGGCGTGGGGCAGGTCCCTACGCTGCCGCCTCGGCGAGCCGCCGGCGCCCACCAGTGGAGCCGGCCGTTCGGGCGGACCGCGTCTCGGCGGCGGCCCGCTTGTTCAGGTGGATGGCACGGATCGTGCCCTCCGGGAGCTCCAGCAGCTGCTCGGTGCGGCTGAAGATCTCCTGCCACAGCGTGACCTCCTCCTCCCGGTCGAAGGGCGGCAGCTCCACGTAGGGAGCACGCCCCTCGGCCAGCAGGCGCCGGGCGTTGTGGTGGACGTGGATGCCGAAGTCCACGAGCCCGGCGGAGAGTGCCTCACCCCGGTGGAACATGCGCCCCTCACGACGACCCAGGCAGCGGGGCCGGACGATGGAGCTGGCCGGCTCGGCGAGCTGCTTGGTGATCAGCGCGCGCCAGGAGGCTTCGATGACCGGGTCGGCGCCTGAGCCGTCCTCCCGCACGCCCAGGGCTGCGGCCCGTGCACCGAACTCCTCGTGGAGCGCGGCCAGGAAGCTGAGGGCCTCGGCGGTGAGGACCTCCTTCTGTCGCGGCACCCGCGGTGCCGACAGGGCGATGCCGTTGATCGTGATCGAGAGTTCGGGGGTGTTCATGGCTTTCTCCTCGGGAGTCTCAGCGGCGGGAGCGGCGACGGCCTCTCCATCGAGGCCGTCGCCGGGCTCCGGCTCGGTTCAGTGGAACTGTCCTTCTTCGGTGGAGCCCTTCAGGGCGACCGTGGAGGACTCGGGGTTGAGCGTGGTGGAGATGGCGTCGAAGTAGCCGGTGCCGACCTCCCGCTGGTGGCGGGTGGCGGTGTAGCCCTCGTCCTCGGCGGCGAACTCCTTCTCCTGGAGCTCCACGTAGGCCTTCATCTGCTCCGACTTGTAGCCCTTGGCCAGCTCGAACATCGAGTAGTTCAGGGCGTGGAACCCGGCCAGCGTGATGAACTGGAAGGTGAAGCCCATCGCGCCCAGCTCGCGCTGGAACTTGGCGATGGTGTCGTCGTCGAGGTGCTTCTTCCAGTTGAAGGACGGCGAGCAGTTGTAGGCCAGCATCTGGTCCGGGAACTCAGACTTCACGGCCTCGGCGAACTGCTTGGCGTACTCCAGGTCCGGGGTGCCGGTCTCCATCCAGATCAGGTCGGAGTAGGGCGCATAGGCCTTGGCCCGGGCGATGCAGGGCTCGATGCCGTTGCGGACCTTGTAGAAGCCCTCTGCGGTGCGCTCCCCCGTGAGGAACTCGGCGTCGCGCTCGTCCACGTCGGAGGTGATCAGGGTGGCCGCCTCCGCATCGGTGCGGGCGATGACCACCGAGGGGGTGTTCGCGACGTCGGCGGCCAGGCGCGCGGCCTGCAGGGTGCGGATGTGCTGCCCGGTGGGGACCAGCACCTTGCCGCCCAGGTGGCCGCACTTCTTCTCGGAGGCCAGCTGGTCCTCCCAGTGGACGCCCGAGGCGCCGGAGGCGATCATCGACCGCATCAGCTCGTAGGCGTTGAGCGGGCCGCCGAAGCCGGCCTCGGCGTCCGCGATGATCGGCACCATCCAGTCCTCCACGGTGCGGATGCCCTCGAGGTACTCGATCTGGTCGGCCCGCTGCAGGGCGCTGTTGATGCGGCGCACCACGTTGGGCACCGAGTTGGCCGGGTAGAGCGACTGGTCGGGGTAGGTGTTGCCGGAGAGGTTGGCGTCACCGGCGACCTGCCAGCCGGAGAGATAGATGGCGCGCAGTCCGGCCTTGACCTGCTGGACGGCCATGTTGCCGGTGAGCGCACCCAGGGAGTTGGTGTAGGTGCCCTCGGCGTGCTCGGCGGTGAGCTGCTCCCAGAGCTTCTGCGAGCCTCGCTTGGCCAGCGTGTGCTCCTCCTGCACCGACCCCTGCAGCTTGGCCACCTCGTCGGCGCCGTAGTCGCGCCGCACGTTCTTCCACCGCGGGTTGGTGTCCCAGTCCTGCTGGATGCGCTCGACGCGCTCCTCGAAGTCTCCGCGGATGTCAGTGCTTGCGTTGACGGTGGCAGTCACAGTGTTCTCCTTCGAATCGGTGACCAATGGATCGTCGACCAGTGGTTGGTACCGAGTGGTTGGTACATCTCCAGTTTTCGGCCCTCTTGAACCCCCTGACCACAGGAATCTGAGAAAAGATCTGCAGTTCTTCGCATTCCTGCAAGAAGTGCGGGAACTCACGCCGGATCACCGGGGATGGTGGCGGAAGCCGAAGCAAACGCGCTTCAGCGCCGCGAAGATCGACCGTACGGCGCCCCTCTGGGCCCTGCCCCCGCTCCGCCGTAGTCTGGTGGCACAGACCACACCTGACGGCGAGAGGACTCTTCCATGGATCTGACCCAGGCCAGCGCGATCGTCACGGGCGGGGCCTCCGGGCTCGGACGCGAGACGGCCCAGATGCTGCACGACGCCGGAGCCGGTGTCGTCGTGGTGGACCTTCCCGACGACGGCGAGACCGGCCCCGACGGCGTCAAACGCACCGAGGCGGTGGCACGCCTCGGGCATCGCGCCCGTTTCTGCCCCGGGGACGTCACCGACCCCGAGACGGCCCTGCGTGCCGTGGCCGAGGCGCAGGAGCTCGGGCCGCTGCGCGTGGTGGTCAACTGCGCCGGCGTCGCCACCCCGGGCAGACTGGTGGGCCGCGGAGGACCTCTTCCCCTGGAGGGATTCATGAAGGTGCTGTCCATCAATGTGGGCGGGACGGTGAACATGATGGCCCAGGCCGCGGCGGCGATGCGCGAGAACGAGCTCGACGGCGAGGACCGGGGCGTCCTCATCAGCACCGCCTCCGTGGCCGCCTTCGAGGGACAGATCGGACAGGTCGCCTACGCGGCATCGAAGGGCGCCGTGGCCTCGATGACACTGCCGGTCGCCCGCGAGCTCGCCTCCTCACAGATCCGCAGCGTGACCATCGCCCCGGGCCTGTTCGAGACGCCGATGATGGCCGGGCTCCCCGAGGCCGCCCGCGAGTCTCTGGCCTCGAAGACGCCGCATCCGGCGCGACTGGGCCGGCCGGCCGACTATGCCCTGCTGGTGCGGCAGATCATCGAGAACCCCATGCTCAACGGCGAGGTCATCCGGCTCGACGGCGCGGTCCGCCTGGAGCCTCGATGACACAGGTCAGCGCCGCGGTCCGTCTCACCTGCTGACGCGCATGCGTGGCGGACTGCGAGGGCCACGTCTCTGGTGTTGAATGGGGTCCGCGACACCACGCATCCCAGCGGATGGAGACCACCGATCGATGAGCACAGCGCGTCCGGACGAGCCCATGCCGCCTGATGCGCCCGAGTCCGCCGACTCTCCTGCATCCCCAGACTCCGCCGCATCTCCTGCATGCCCTGACGCCGCAGCGTCGCCCGCTCCCGACGCCGACGCCGAGCTCGGGGTCGGGGCTGCGGAAACGTCCTCGAGTCGCGGGTTCCTCGAGGAGTACCGCTGGGGCCTTGCCGTCATCGGGGGGCTGAGCCTGCTGCTGGTCCTCCTGGTCGGGGGACTGATCCTGACCGCCAACCCCCACCGGGGAACACCCGCCCAGGAAGCCGACGACCAGGGTGCGAGCCGGGAGGGCCGGGCCGTCGACCTGCTCGGCGCGGAGGCACGGCCGGAGAAGACGGCCCATGAGGACCTCCTCCCCGCCGGGGGCGAGGCCTTCTCGGACGGCGAGGGGCTCGTGGTCGGGGAGGACATCGCGCCCGGCGCCTACCGCCAGGACCCCGGCTCGGGCCCGACGGATGCGACGTGCTTCTACGTGATCTACGCCGACGCCAGTGAGACCACCGTGCGGCGCACGGGGGCCGATGACCGCGGAATCGCCGTCCTGGAGGACGGTGAGGTGGTCGACTCGGTGGACTGCGGCGACTGGCTGCCCCTGGAGGACACCGTCCCGGAGAGGCCCGAGACCCAGTTCGGCACCGGCATGCACGTCGTCGGTGAACACGTGGAGCCCGGGACCTATGAACTGGACTGGGACGAGGACACGATGCTCTGCTGGTGGGACATCTTCCGGGACCTGCGCGGGGACGGCCACATCCTGGACTCCGGATTCATCCCCCGCGATGCCCCGGAGTTCGGTGAACCGCTGCAGATCACCCTCGGCGACCAGGAGCAGCTGGTGGTCAGCTCGGAGTCCTGCGGCACCTGGACGAAGGTCCGCTGACAGGCGGAGAGGCGGGAGCCGGCACATCACCCCTCCTCGCCGACCCCTCAGTTCTACTACACTCTGTAGAAGAAGCCGTTCCCCTCGACCCCAAGGAGCACCATGCCCCGCATCACCATCGGCCTGGGCGGGATTCTGATCCTGCTCGGCGTCATCGCCTACATCGCCACGTCCTTCGCCAGCTGGACCGCGCTGATCCCCGCGATCCTCGGTGTCGTGCTGCTCATCAGCGGCCTCATCGGCCTGAAGAACGCGAAGGTCGGCATCCACATCGCCCTGGTGGTGGCGCTGCTCGGCGTCTTCGGCACCTCCATGAACGTGATGCAGCTGGGCGCGCTGTTCGCCGGCGAGGCCGAGCGGCCCGCCGCCGTCGTCGTCAGCTCCATCACCTTCGTCCTGCTGATCGTCTACATCATCACCGGGGTGCGCTCGTTCATCCGCGCGCGCCGCTGGAAGGGCGCCGAGGCCGCCGAGGCCTGAGCCTCCCCCACGCCGCCTGAGCGCGACCACACGATGGGCCGCCCCGAGTCACTCGGGGCGGCCCATCGTCGTCTCCGGCGGTCGACAGGCGGAGTCAGCGTCCAGAGCCCGCGCAGTCCAGCCGGCCGGGCTCCATCTCGATCTCCTCGACATCCTGCAGGCCGGCGAACTCGGAGCCCAGGACCACGTCCACGGTGAAGTCGTCGCGGTCGTCGACGTCCACCAGGGCTCCGGGGATGTGGTGCTGCACCGTGTAGGCCTGCCGCAGCCCTCGCTCACCGGCACGGATGATGGCCTCGAAGCCGGTATCGGCGAAATAGTCGTTGTCCACCGCCTCCACCCGGAAGTCGCGATCCGTGAGATCCTCGGCGACGTCGCCGGCGAGTCCCGGCTCATTGGTGGCATTGAGGACCTGAACCGGCACCCTCTCGGGGACCACCGGCGACAGGATGCGGCTGGGACAGTCCTCCCCGGCGGGGATGGAGCCGCCGCCGACGATCGCAATGTCGATGGTGCCGTCGATCATCAGCCAGCTGCCGACCGTGACCCCTCCCAGGACGCCGATGGTGCTGGTTGCGACGGCGATCTTCTGCCGCCGGGTCGCCGGCGTCGGGGAGCTGCTCATGCCCCCATCCTATTTCGGCCCCCGCCCCGAGGGCGTCAGGGCAGGGCCGGTTCGCAGTCGAGATCATCGGCGAAGAGCCCGACGCCGTCATCCTCCGCCTGGGACCAGGCATCCTCCACGGAACTGAGGAACCGGTCGTTGGGCGGGTAGTGCACGGGAACCCCGAATCCGTCCCGGGCCATCTGGACGTTCAGCAGGACGTCATCGGCCCAGACGCCGGCGAGCAGGCGGTCATAGCGGTCCGTGCGCTCGTGGTCGAACTCAAGGACGAGGGGATCCCCCGGGGCGACCAGTGACTCCATATGCGCCGAGGACTCCGGCCCCAGGCATTCCACCGGCTGATGGGGATGCACCGACTCCGGGGTGTCGATGTTCAGCAGCCGCACCCGTTCCTCCTGTCCGTCCAGCTCCACGACGAGCGTATCGCCGTCGACCACGCGCACGAGGGTGGCGACCTCGCCGTCCTCCGACGGCGACGGCGCGGCACCTTCTCCCGGGCTCTGGATCCAGCTGATCAGCGCACCGAGGAGGACCACCAGCACGAGCCCGAGCAACCACCACAGCAGGCCCTGACTGCCGCCTCGGCGGCGCCGGCGTCCGGCCGCTCCACCACCAGACACTCCACCGGACACTCCCCCGGAGACTCCCCCAGACACTCCGCCCGAACCTCCGCGGGAAGCCGTGCGCAGGGAGCGTCGCACCGCCTTGCGGGCATTGCGGCGCATCGCATTCTTCAGATACCGGTCGACCATGGGGACCAGCGTATCCGGAGGCCATGACAGGGAGCCCGGAGGCCTCCGAGGACCCCCACAGGGCCGTCGAGCTCCGCTGGCTGCCAGTTTGTGCAGGAGGCACCTCAATATGTTCACATAACGTCATCCCTTGTCGAAGGTCTTCCCCGAACCACGGGCCCGTGCTAACGTCAAGACCACACAAGGATCACGAGAACCGGTCACACAGGCTCTGGCTTGGCCGGTCGGCAACCCTTTCCCGCGTGACGGGGTGCCCCAGATGACGATCCGGCCGCGAAGCTCATATTCACCGAGGTGGATTTATCTTCAGCGGCAAGCACGGCGCAGGGGAAGCCTCCCTGTGGCGCCTCATGAACGATGATGAACGCCCCACACGGAGGACCCTCCATGACACCATCCGTGCCGTCCGCCGGCACTCTGTCTCAGCACGCCCTGGAATCTGCCGACCACGCGCCGCACACCTCGTATCTGGTGCAGCGCACCCGACGACGCTCGCTGATCTCCTTCGAGGTCTTCCCGCCGCGGCCTGCCCGCGACGGCCGTGACCCCTGGCGCAGCATCGAACTGCTGGCCGAGGCGGGCCCGGACTACTTCTCCGTCACCCACGGCCACAACCAGCCCGAGGGAGCGAATCTGGAGGTGATCCGGCACCTGCTCCGGAGCACTCCCGCCCCCGTGATGGCGCATCTCATCGGCGCAGGCAGCACCGGCGCCCAGGTGCGCCGCTCGGTGGAGCAGCTGCTGGACCTCGGCGTGCGGGACGTGCTCGCCCTGCGCGGGGACCCACCGGGCGGTGCC
This sequence comes from Nesterenkonia aethiopica, assembly GCF_039534665.1. NCBI lineage: Bacteria > Bacillati > Actinomycetota > Actinomycetes > Micrococcales > Micrococcaceae > Nesterenkonia > Nesterenkonia aethiopica. Next base: position 117,842 of record NZ_BAAAVT010000011.1, read on the forward strand.
CGGAAGTGGATCCACCAGCCCGCAGGCCTGAACCGCGCCGCCGAGGTGGTGCGTCTGGTCCGGGAAGTGGAGCAGGAGCGCCTCGACCCGCCCGAGGGGCCCGGCGCCCGCCCGGTGTCCATCTCAGTGGCCGCCTATCCGCCCTCCGGCACGGACCGGGACCACGAGGCGGACCTGTGCGCACTGTGGGAGAAGCAGGAGGCCGGCGCCGACTACGCCATCACCCAGGTCTTCTACGACCCCGAGGACTACGCCCGCCTGGTGGACGACGCCCGATCCCAGGGCATCCACCTGCCGGTCGTCGCCGGACTGGCCCCGCTGACCAGCCCCAAGCGGCTGCGACGCCTGGAGGAGATCTCGGGAGTTCCGGTGCCGCAGCACCTGCTCGACTACCTCGCCGTCGCCGACCCGGCCGAACGACGACGCCGCGGGGTGGCCGCCACTCTGAACCTGATCGACGCGGTGCTGGAGCTCGGATGTCCCGGCCTCCACCTGTTCACCTTCAACCAGCACCCGGCCGCCCTGGCGATCCTCGATCACCTGAGGATCCGAGACGCCGCACGTCAGCAGCGGGGCCTGCCCGAGCTGTCCTGACCCCGGAGCGCACCGCTCCCTGCCGCACAGGGCTCCTTCGTTCCTGCGGACCGCGTCGCGGTCGGCTGTCCTGGTGCGCCCTGCCGCCTCACCCGGGACGAACAGTCCGGACACCCCATGCGATCCGTCCATCACCTGCATCTGGCCCCAGACACATCTGACACACCTGACAGAGGAGACATCATGACCACCACCCCTGCCCGCTTCGAGGACCAGCCGCCCGCTCAGGTTCCCGCCCTGCCGGCGACCGTGCTCGGCTACCCGCGCATCGGACCCAATCGGGAGATCAAGAAGGCGCTGGAGGCACACTGGCGCGGCGGCGACGTCGCTGCGCTGCGCGAGGCCATCCACGCTCACCGCTCCCGTACGCTGGGCCATCTGGCAGGCCTGGGCCTGGAGGCGGACTCGGCGATCCCGGCCGACGGCGCCGTGATCGATCAGGTCCTGGACGCCTCCGTGCTGCTCGGCCTGGTGCCGCGGCGCTTCCGCGAGGCCGGGTTCTCCGCCGCCTCTCCGGACACCGGCGAGGGCCTGGCCCTGGTCTCCGCGCTGGCCCGCGGCACCTCCACGGTGGAGCCGCTGGAGCTGACCAAGTGGTTCGACACCAACTATCACTACTACGTGCCGGAGATCGAGCCAGACGTCGCCTTCTCCGCTCAGACGGACGCCGTCGCCGAGCGCTACCGCACCTTCCGCGATCTGGCCGCAGAGACCGCCGGCGGATCCCTCCCCCGGCCCACCCTGCTGGGCCCGGTGAGCTTCCTGCTGCTGGCCAAGGCCGTCGGCGCGGAGAGCCAGGCCCCGGACGGCACAGCGGGCGACGGCGGAACCGTCCCGCAGGCGTCGCGGTTCGACCGGCTCGACGAGCTGGTGACCGCCTACTCCACCCTGCTCCGCGCCCTCCATGACGCCGGCGCGGCCTGGGTGCAGCTGGAGGAGCCCGCGCTGGCCTCCGACGGATGGGACGTCCCGCGGGAGCAGATCGTCACCGGCCTGCGCACCGCCTACACCGCGTTCGCCGGGCTCACAGCGCGTCCGGCGCTGTTCGTCCCGGTGAGCTACGGCACCGCCGGCGACGACGCGCTGGCCGCCCTCGGCGCAGCCGGCGTCGAGGCGGTCGGCCTCGACCTGGAGCGCGGCGCGCTGCCGGCGAAGGAGGGCCTGGCGCCGCTTGCCGGACGGACCGTGGCCGCCGGCGTCGTCGGCGGGCTGAACGTGTGGCGCACCGATGTGGCCCGGGCGGCCGGGCTGCTGGACCAGCTGCGGGAGCGCCACGAGGGCCCGGTGACGGTCAGCAGCTCCACGTCGCTGCTGCACGTCCCCCATGACGCAGCCCGCGAGACGCAGCTGGACCCGCAGGTGGCCGGCTGGCTCGCCTTCGCGGACCAGAAGGTCGGCGAGGTGCTGGCGCTGGCCGGTCATCTCACTGCAGGTCCGGACGCCCTGGAGGGGCTGCGCGCGGATGACGCCTCCCGCCGCAGGCTGCGTGAACGGCACCCGCAGGTGCGGGTGGAGGCGGTGCGCCGTCGTCTGGACGAGGTGCTGCCGGAGGACCGCCGCCGGGCCGCCGCCGAGCACCGCCGGGCCGCTCAGGAGGCGGCTCTGGACCTGCCGCCGCTGCCGACCACCACGATCGGTTCCTTCCCACAGACCTCCGAGATCCGTCGGGTGCGCGCCGCCCACCGGCGAGGGGCCCTGGACCAGCAGGGGTACGAGGAGGCCATCCGCGGGCAGATCGCCGACTGCATCCGCCGCCAGGAGGACCTGGGTCTGGATGTGCTGGTGCACGGCGAGGCGGAGCGCAATGACATGGTCCAGTACTTCGCGGAGAACCTGGAGGGCTTCATCACCACCACCCACGGCTGGGTGCAGTCCTACGGCTCCCGCTGCCTCCGCCCGCCGATCCTCTTCGGCGATGTGCACCGTCCCGCCCCGATCACCGTGGAGTGGACCCGCTACGCCGCCTCGCTGACCCGCCGGCCCGTCAAGGGCATGCTGACCGGCCCGGTGACGATCCTGGCCTGGTCCTTCGTGCGCGACGACCAGCCGCTGGCCGCCACGGCCGACCAGATCGCACTGGCCCTGCGGGACGAGGTGGAGGATCTGCAGGCCGCCGGCACCCGGATCATCCAGGTGGACGAGCCGGCGCTGCGGGAGCTGCTGCCGCTGCAGGTGGCCCACCGCCCCGAGTATCTGCGCTGGTCGGTGGAGTCCTTCCGCCTGGCGACCTCCGCGGCGAAGCCGGACACCCAGTTGCACACCCACCTGTGCTATTCAGAGTTCGAGACCGTCATCGACGCGATCGACGCCCTCGACGCCGACGTCACCACCCTGGAGGCCTCCCGGTCCGGCTTCGAGGTGGTCACCGCCCTGGCGGAGCACGGCTTCTCCCGCGGCATCGGCCCGGGCGTGTGGGACATCCACTCCCCGCGGGTGCCCGGGGTGGACGAGCTCATCGAACGGCTGCGGCTGGCCGCCGAGGTGCTGGACCCGCAGATCGCGTGGTCCAACCCGGACTGCGGCCTGAAGACCCGCGGCTGGGAGGAGACGGAGGCCTCGCTGCGCCATCTGGTCAACGCCACCGCGGTGGTGCGCGCCGAGCTGGCCCGGGTCCCGGCGGGGGTATGACGCCCCGGCGATGACGTCACGACGCCGGCGGGCCGGCAGCCACGGAGCTCTCCTCTCCGGCTGCCGGCCCGCCGGCGTCGTGCTCGGCCCCGCTCCGAGCCGCGGTCAGTCCCGCTCCCAGGGCTTCGGCGGCGCGCTGGTGAGGGTGATGTCGCCGTCTCCGGTACGCAGGGCGATCCGGCAGGGCGCCTCGGCGTCATCCTCCCTGTCGGCAGTCTCCTCTCCGAGGTCGACGTCGACCTCCCCCGACGCCTCGGTCTCCACCGTGCACCGCCACGGATCCTCCTCGGCCGGCAGGGTGATGCTGATGTCCCCGCGGCCGGTGCTGACCTCCAGGGACGCGGGCAGCGCGGTGTGGGTCAGGTCCAATGATCCGACCCCCGTCTGCACGGCGACGACCTGGCCGCTCAGCCCTTCGGCGTACACCCCGGACTGGAGAGTCCGGACATCGACGTCACCCTGGATCCCGAACAGCATGACGTGGCCGGCCACGTAGTCGGGCTCCCCCACCACGGTGACCTCGGCGAGGTCTCCTCCGGTCAGCCACAGGTCGAGGTCGCCTTCCAGGTGCTGGACGGTGTAGTACATACCCTCGGCGGAGACCACACTCAGGTCCGGTTCGCGCGGGATCAGCAGCTCCTGATCGACCAGGGTCCCGCAGTCCGGGGCGCAGCGGGTGGTCACGGCGGTGGCGCCGTCGAGCTGGGTGACCTCGGTGAAAGGGTCTCCGGGCACCCGGTGGAGGTTCTCTGTCAGCTCCATGCGGTCGCGGTCCTCCCCGGAGAACGTCATCTGCCGGGCCTCGCCGGAGTACCAGATCGCCTCCTGCGAATCACCGAGAGTGTGCTGGATCTGCTCCGGCTCGCGCCCGCCGGCCAACCAGGTCAGCTGGAGGATGCCCACGAGTGACGGGTGCACACAGGCTGCCAGTACCAGGGCGGTGAGGACCGCACCGATGCCGCCCCACAGCCTCCGGGGCCATGGCCGGTCGGTCGTCGAGCTCATGAGTGCCCCCTCTCCGGGCCGGAGGACAGGTAGGCCAGCACGGCCAGGACCCGTCGGTTGTCGGTGCTCACCGGCGGGATGTCCAGCGTGGAGAAGATGGCGTTGATGTGCTTGGACACCGCCGAGTCGCTCAGGTGCAGCGCCGCGGCGATCCCGGCGTTGGAGCGCCCCTCGGCCATGAGTCCGAGCACCTCCCGTTCACGGCGGGTCAGCAGGTCGATCCCGTCGCGCCCGGCCCGGCGGGTCAGCAGCTGGGAGACGACCTCCGGGTCCAGGATCGTGCCGCCGTCGGCCACGGTGTGCACCGTCCGCAGGAACTCGTCGACGTCGGCCACCCGGTCCTTCAGCAGGTAGGTGACGCCGCGGGTCTCCCCGGTGAGCAGATCCACCGCATAGCGCTCCTCCACGTACTGGGACAGCACCACCACCGCCAGAGCAGGGTCCTCCCGGCGCAGCTGCAGAGCGGCCCGGATGCCTTCATCGGTGTGGGTGGGCGGCATGCGCACATCCACGATCACCAGATCGGGCCGATGCGCGGCGACGGCTTCCAGCAGGGCTTGGGCGTCCCCGACGGCGGCCACGACGTCGATGCCGTCGTGGGTCAGCAGGCGCACCAGCCCTTCCCGCAGCAGCACCGAGTCCTCCGCGATGATCACCCGCATGGCAGCACCGCCGTCACCGTGGTTCCGCCGCCCTGAGGACTGCGGATCTCCAGTCGTCCGTTGACCGCGTTGACGCGGCGGCGCAGCCCGGTCAGCCCTGTGCCGGACTCCGGGTCCGCACCCCCGGCGCCGTCGTCTTCGACTGCGACCCGCAGCTCGTCCCCCTCACGGAGGATGGTCACCTGCACCCGGTGCGGTGCGGCGTGGCGCATCGCGTTGTTCAGGGCCTCGGCCACGACGAAGTACGCCACGGCCTCGACGCTCACGGCCGGGCGCGGAGCGACGTCGACATCCGCGGTGACGGGGAACGGCGCGCGATCGGCCAGCCCGGAGACGGCGGCGTCGAGCCCACGGTCCTCCAGCACGGCCGGGTGCAGCCCGCGCACCAGATCCCGGATCTCCTGCAGGGCCGACGTCACCTCGCCCTGGGCGCGGACGAGCGTCTCGCGCAGCTCCTCGGGGTCCTCGGCATGCATGCGGCGGGACAGGCCCAGGTCCACGGCGAGCGCGGTCAGCCGCTGCTGGGCGCCGTCGTGGAGGTTGCGTTCGATCCGGCGTCGTTCGGCATCGGCCGCGTCCACCGCGTCGGAGCGTGCCTGATCGGCCTGCCGGATGCGGGCCTGCAGCTGGGCAGCCTCGTCGGTGCCGTAGAAGGTGCGCAGCAGGCGGCGATCCAGCTCGCTCAGGCCATGGATGATCCACGGGGAGGCGATCAGCGTGGCCGCGGCCAGCAGTCCGAGCAGCAGGCCGGCCATATCGCCGAAGAGGGTGGAGCGCGAGAGCAGCCGGTCCCCGGTGAGGGCCAGAAGCAGGAGCACCGTCGCCGTCACCGTGGAGAGCACCGCGACGACGGCCAGCAGGCTGGAGACGACGGCACCGCCCAGGGACCGGCCGAGCATGCCCGGCTTGGTCCGGTCGTTCTTCCGGATGATCAGGCAGCGCCACCAGGGCAGACCGTCTGGGGTGGGCGGCGAGTTCAGCGTCTCCCCCAGCAGGTGGGTGGCTCGAGAGACCTGGAGCTGATCCGCGATGCGCGCCGCCGCCGGGAGGGCCACGACCATGACCGTGACGGTGGCCACCACGCGAGCCGCCAGGGGCCACCAGTCGATGCCGCCCAGGAAGCCGGAGCCGGCAGCTCGGGGGCTGAAGGTCAGGAACCGCCACAGCAGCAGGAACACCGTCATCGGCAGCATCCAGACCAGCCACCCGGTGGTCAGGGAGATCAGCTCGGTGACCATCCGCTCCAGCCGAGCCCGCAGGCTGAGCCGGACGCCGTCGTCGGGCGCCGCGCTGGCCTGGGGCTGCGGTGTCGTCGTCATCATCTTCGAGCCTAAGCGGCCTGGGCGGGGACGGCGAGCCGGGCAGCTGCCCGGTCCTGGTGCAGAAAACTGCACCCGGACCGGGCGCCATGGCGGGCCAGAGTCAGCGCTTCAGGGCGTTGGCCACGTCCTCCAGCAGCTGCGGGATGTCGTCGCGGTGGGTCACGGCCTCGATGAACACCAGCTTGTCGCGGTTCTCCATGGCGTCCTGGCAGGCCTGCAGCAGCTCGGCCTCGGTGGTGGCCCTGCGGAAGAGGTGGTCCTCCTCCGCGGCGCCGAAGAGCTGCGGCACCAGCTCCCACCGCCAGGGGGCGATGTCGTTGTAGACCTCATCGGGGCCGTGGATGGCGCGCTCCACGGTGTAGCCGTCGTTGTTGACCAGCACGATCACAGCCGGCAGCTTCTCCCGGATGATCACGCCCATCTCCTGGATGGTCAGCTGGGCGGAGCCGTCGCCGATCAGGAGCATGGGCCGGCGGCTGCGGTCGGCCAGGCCGGCCCCGAGGATGGCAGGCAGGGTGTACCCGATGGAACCCCACATGGGCTGGCCGATGAAGGTGGACTTCGCCGGGAACCGGTGGGTGGCCATGCCGAAGTAGCTGGTTCCCTGGTCGGCGGCCACGATGTTCTCCGACTCCAGCTGGGAGGCCAGGATCTCCCACATTCCGTTCTGGGTGAGCGGGCCCTCGGCCGGGTGGCGCGGGGCCTCCGGCTCGGGTGCCTGTGCGGCGGGCATGGGGACGACGTCGTCGAGGTCGGCCACCACCCGGTGCACCACGGCGAGCGCCCGCTCCAGGGAGATGGGGGTGAACAGCTCGTCACCGACGCGGGCGCCGAAGCGGGTGACGTCGACCATCCGGGCGGGGTCCAGGTCCATGGAGAACCCGGCAGTGGTGTTGTCGGTGTACTCCACGCCGAGGGTGATCAGCGCTTCGGCACCTTCGATGACGTCGCGGACACGGTCCTGGGAGGCGGCGCCGGCGTAGATGCCCACGAAGTTCTCATCCGACTCGTCCACCAGGGTCTTGCCCCAGGCCAGCGTGGCGAAGGGCAGGTCGGTGTCCTCCAAGAAGCTGGCGAGCTCCTCGGTGGCGCCGAGGCGGTGGACCAGCAGGTCGGCGAGCACGGCGGTGCGGCGGCCGGGCAGGAACCGGCGCAGGGCCTCCTCGAAGGCGGCCTCCGCCCCGGGTGTGGTCACCGGCAGGTCGGTGGTCAGCGGTTCGGTGGGCGGAAAGGCAGGGACCTCGGCGACGTCGGCGGCCAGCATGAGGTAGCCGGGGCGGCGGCGGAAGACGACGTCGCGCAGCACCCGGTCGATCTCCCAGGTGGCGGTGGCGGCGTCGAGGTCCGCGTGCGCGCAGGTCACCTCCTCGGCCATGCGGAGGAAGTGCTTGAAGTCGCCGTCGCCCAGCGAGTGGTGGATCTTCCGGCCCGAGGCCTGGGTCTCCTTGGGCGGGGCGCCGACGATCTGGACCACCGGCACGGACTCCGCGTAGGACCCGGCCAGGGCGTTGATGGCGGAGAGCTCGCCGACCCCGTAGGTGGTCAGGAAGGCGCCGATGCCGCGGATGCGGGCGTAGCCGTCGGCGGTGTAGCCGGCGTTGAGCTCATTGGCGGAGCCGACCCAGCGGATGGTCTCGTGGGCGACCACGTGGTCGAGGAACCTGAGGTTGAAGTCGCCGGGGACGCCGAAGAGCTCGGTGAGGCCCAGTTCGGCGAGACGGTCGAGCAGGTAGTCCCCGATCGTGTAGCCGGGCGGTGTGGGGGCGTTCGGGGTGGACCGGGTGTCGGGCATGGGGTTCGCCTTCCGTGAGGGGCGGCGCGCCTTGTGGGCGGCCGCAGATCGGTGGTGGTGAGGGCGCCCCGGATCGCGGGGCGCATTCCTTCCCTGCAGGGAAACGTTAGGCGACAGACCGGTGTCTCAGGGAATCGGCCCGCTCAGCGCCAGGGCGACGGGCCCGAGGTGAGGCGGTGTGTCCCTCCGCAGGGGACCATCGGTCGCCTCAGGCGGCGCCTGCCTGACGCCGTTCCCGCTCCGCCAGACCCCAGGCGGCCACGCCGCCGGCTGCGGCCATGACCAGTCGAGGAGCGGGGACGCGAGCCTTTCGCAGAGCCGACTCGAGGGCCGTGTCGGACCACAGGCTGATCCGCATGACACCGTAGGTGGCGGCCCCACAGAGGAGGCCGAGGCCCAGACGAGCCGGCAGGGGCGCGGCGCCTTCGCCCGAACCCTCGTCACCCCCGTCTTCAATGGGGTCACCAGCGGGTTCATCAGCGGAGTCACCGGTCTCCTGATCCAGGTCCACGCCGGCGGCGCGGGCGGCCTGCTGGACCCGCTCGGGGGCGAATCCGGCGGCGGCGACGAGCAGGGTCGGGGCCCAGACGAGCGTGCCACGCAGCCAGCGTGGATAGCGACGGACGGGCACGAGTCCGCTCACTCCGGTGAGCACTCCTTGGCCCGCCGGACTGCGGCAGATCTCCAGCAGCGGGGATGAGGTCCTGGAGGAGGTCCTGGTCGTCGCGTGGGTCGTCATGGCTTCGACGCTACGCGGCCGGCATCGGCGCCGTCATCATCCTCAGGACGGACCCTGAAGGCAGCAGCCGTGAAGACAGAAGTGGCCCCACGTGCACCTGCCAGAGCCCACCTACCCTTGCTACCTTCCGGTCCTGGGGGAGTTCAGCAGGATGACACCACACGTGGGGCCGGGGACCATCGTAGCCCGGAGATCGCCGCCGGCGCCAACCGGGCGCGGCCCTCTGCCGGGCCCTCAGGACATGGATCCGGACTCGATGTGCATTCCGCCCGGATTGTCCGCTAGCATGGAGCCTGCCCTCGCGACGCCAGGTGTTCGCACCTGCGGATCGAGCGGTGAAGGAGGATTCGCCTAGCGGCCTATGGCGCACGCTTGGAACGCGTGTTGGGTTCACACCCTCAGGGGTTCAAATCCCCTATCCTCCGCCCTGATGAGAAGGCCCCCGGTCACAGATCGGGGGCCTTCCTGCGTCTTCCGAGCGACCCCTTCGGGGCACATCGCCCCAGGGTTATTGGCCAGAATGTGTGTATGGCCCGGGCGTGTCATCCCCTTCCGGCCCAGCCTTTGCGTGTCCAGAGGCCTTCCTCAGGCATCACTGAGGT